>NC_015737.1:182500-482500 GCF_000270305.1 Clostridium sp. SY8519
TTCGCATTTTATTGTACAGATCCTATAATCGAGCGGAGAAGGAGGGATTTGAACCCTCGCGCCGCTTTCACGACCTGCACCCTTTCCAGGGGTGTCCCTTCGGCCAGCTTGGGTACTTCTCCGAATTGTACATCGCTCAGATCTCTCTGCCCAGGATGTATCTGTATAGGTTGTTGCGAACATCTCTGCCGCATCCGTCAAACGCAGGTCAGCACCGGATGTTCGAGCGGAGAGAGTGGGATTCGAACCCACGCGCCCTTTCGGACAAACGGTTTTCAAGACCGCCTCGTTATGACCACTTCGATATCTCTCCATTGATTTTCAAAATCGCTCGAGGAATCGAACGCAAAAATTATTATACATATCTCCCCCTGTTGTGTCAATACAAATTTTATCTTTTTTTATTTATTTCTTCCGGACACTCTTCTCTCGTTCGTAAATGAGATCCAGGCCGCATCCCGAAGCCCTGTTGTCCCGCTCTTACGCTCCGGAATGCAGCCTGGCAGTTCTTCCTGCATACAGTCAGCTATCCATTACCCTGCTGCTCCTGCTGCTTCTCCCATGCCCTTATACTATCTATTTTGCCGTCTTATAGGTACGGTATGAGAACATCGCTTCTGACAGTTTCACTTTGCTGCTGCGTCTGGCAGCTAATTCAAATGTAACCTGGTCATTTGCTTTGTCATACTCTGTAAAGATCGGACGGCTGCCCTGCCGTAAGTCCTTATAGTTGACATCAGAAATCGTTCCCTCTGGTACATAAGCTCCAATGGTATCAATGACGCCATGCAGGCCCCATCCGATGACTACTGAATTCGCGTTAAAATAATCCACGCTGCCGCAGTGGCTGGCAATATGGTACTTCTCTGTCTTCTTATTCAGATCCGTCCCGTTAATCACATCGCTGATCTGTACGGTTTTTGTCTTTTCCTGGATTTCCGCGCGGAACACACGTGTTAAAGTAGGAATCTCTGATTTCACAGCCAGGAACGGGGCGGTGCCTGTCTCATTGTCAAATACGCTGATCACCGGATTGCCGCTGATTCTGCCGTCCGCTTTTTTATTGCTGTACCGTGCGTAATGCTGGCCGAAGGTCAGGGCCTGGAAGGTTTTTCCATTATCATCGGCGCGGGTTCTCGTATAGGCATCGTATCCCTTCAGTGTGCTGGCTTTTCCGCCCAGTATCCAGTCAATCTTTCCGCTCTTTGCGTCAAACTGGTAGACCGCGGACTGATCCCGCATGGAAACCAGAAGTTTATCTATGCTTCCATCCGGATGCAGCGTATAATCCACACTGTTGACATGCACATAATCCTGCCATCCGTCCGCATAGGAGGATATGGTATCCTGTCCGACGGCTACCTCTGTCCCTTCTGCTGTGCTTCCGGCATAGTCCATCTTCTCTACTGCTGATTCATACAGAAGGGGATAGTCTGTCGTATTCAGTTCCCGTACCACTTTGCCATCCCTGACTTCCTGGATGATTCCTGCCCAGACGTAAGCTTTTTTCGCTCCCTCCAGACCTTTCACGGTATCCGGAAGATTGTTTACCAGCATCTTGGTATAACTCAGGGTGAGATAATGTCCCTTTCCCAGCATCACAAATTCGTGCTGATCCAGATACCCCTCGCCATGGGTATGATTGCGTTCTGCATTGGCATGCAGAGTCACCTGGTCAATTTCCCTGTAATTTTCATCCATTACCACATACATTCCGCTGCTGAATCCGCCGTTAGCATTTCTGAATTTTGTATTCAGCTCCGCAAAATAGCTGAAATTCTTTCCCTGCTGCTGCGGCGCAAAATTTTCCACCTGGTGTTCGCCGGCGCAGAGGAGATTTCTGTAATAGATCAGTTCCCCTTTGGTATTGACACGCAGCAGATAGTGATCCACCGCAAACGTGTACACCCCGGCGTTTTTCTCTGCCACGGCCTGCTTGACAACCGACAGCTCCGGCATGGTTTCCGGCATCGTGTGGATCCGATAAACAGCTCCATCCTCCATCGTCACTTTCAGGATCTGATCTGCCGTTTTGCCGGCATCCAGGGTATCTGGCACAAAGCTGCCCTTTTTCACTGCTTCTGTCACATCTGCAGTTTTCTCTTCTGTGGTTTTCTCTCCTTTGATGCTTTCCACACGGGAAATTTTTTCCCCCTCATCCGGTGTCAGTTTCAGGACATTGCCCGCAACATACGCATTCAGATAATAATCCGTCTGATTGCTCTGATCTGCAGAACCAATGATCTCGACCCCGGTAGCGCCCTTTTCATCTGCGGCCTGCACTTCGATGGCTGCCGCCTTCGGAACCAGGCTCAGCGCATTCTTCTGTGCTTTAATGCTCTTCTGATAGTTAAAATATACATCCGAGTAATCGATTACCTCATGGCTTTCCGGCTTTTTGACCGTGTCAGAAGATCCTGCCGGTTTGTTTCCCGCAGACGGTTTATCTGCCGGCTGATTCCCCTTGGACGGTTTTTTTGCCGGTGTTTTCGTTTTTACCTGTACCTTGATACGGGCCTTTACTTTTTTCTGTTTCGCCAGATATACGGTCACCACTGCCTTGCCGCTTCTGGTCCCGCCGGTCACTGCCTTGCCGCTTGTTTTGTTTATTTTCAGTATCTTCGTGTTGCTGCTTTTATAGTATACCTTTGCCTTCCTGCCCTTGTACTTTGCGACTGCGCGAAAACGAATCGTTTTCTTTTTTCCCTTTACCTGCGTAATGGTGTAAGTACCGGTTTTTCCGCTGTTTACTTTTTTCGGCGCGGTAATCTTCACATAGGTACTCTTCTTTCCCGCCGCATGCGCCTGCGCTGGCAGGATTCCCATTCCCATGGACATGCAAAGGGAGGCTGACAGCACGGCCGCACCTGCCCGTTTCATATTTTTTCTGTTCTGCATCATATCCCGTCCTCTCTCATTTTCTCCTGCAGATCTCCTGTGCACACCTGTCCGCGCAGGAGATTTTCTATTTTTTTGCACAAAAAAAGTGTAGCAATCGCTACACTCTTTGTAAAATATTCATTTATTATCTGAATCATAACCGGCGGTTATCTTCTATGTGTCGGAAACACCTTATCAGATTTCATGTTTCCCGTGCATATTGCTGCAGAATATCCTCCACCAGAGACGGGGAATGCTTCCACAGCGCTACGATCGGCATCACGCCCCCTGTTTCCGCCGCAAGACAAATTCCGGCCTCTGTCAGCTCTACCCGTCGGTTTTCCCGATGAAACAGCGGGACGCCCAGTTCCTTCTCCAGCAAGGCAATCTGCTTGCTCAGCGCAGGCTGGGATACATATAAGGTACGGGCTGCCGCTGTAAAATTAAGGCACTTCGCCGCCTCCAGAAAATACTCCACCTGTGTCAGATTCATACTTATCTTTCTCCCAGCTTCAAATTAGGGACCGCATTCAGATCCAGACCGCTGCGCGTGCCTGCCAGATATTCGTAATACCCCGCAGCCCCGATCATCGCTGCATTATCCGTACACAGAACAGGGGAGGGATGATAAAAGCGGATTCCGTTTTCCTCACAGGCGGCGCGCATGCCTTCCCGCAGTGCCGTATTGGAGGCCACGCCTCCCGCAATCGCAAGTTTTTCCGCGCCGAATTCTCTGGCGCCCCGGATGGCATGTTCAATCAGCACATCCACAACTGCCTTCTGAAAAGAGGCCGCGATGTCTTCCGGCACAATCTCCTGTTTTTTCATTCTGCATCCGTTAATATAATTCAAAACCGCTGATTTCACGCCGCTGAAGCTGAAATCATAGGGGCTGTCATTGACTTTCGCCCTGGGAAACGGAATGGCCTCCGCATTGCCCTGTCTGGCGGCTTTTTCAATTTTCGGGCCGCCAGGGTACCCCAGTCCGATGGCACGGGCCACTTTGTCAAATGCCTCTCCGGCCGCGTCATCCCTTGTGCGCCCCAGCACACGATAGACGCCGTAGTCCTCCACCTGTACCAGATGCGTATGCCCGCCGGAAACCACCAGACACAAGAAAGGGGGTTCCAGATCTTTATTTTCTATGTAATTCGCGCTGATATGCCCTTCAATATGATGAACCCCGACCAGGGGGATCTGTCTGGCATAACTGATGGCCTTGGCTTCTGCCACTCCCACCAGGAGGGCCCCCACAAGGCCGGGTCCGTAGGTCACCGCAATCCCGTCTATGTCATCCAGTGTCATTCCCGCCTGTTTTAAGGCTTCGCGGATCACCGGATTCATATGTTCGATATGCTTTCTGGAAGCAATCTCCGGCACAACGCCGCCGTACAGCGTGTGAAGGGCGATCTGTGAAGAGATCACATTCGAACGGACGTCCCGTCCGTTTACCACAACTGCCGCTGCCGTCTCGTCACAGGAACTTTCGATTGCCAGTATTTTTATTTCTTTTTCAGTCATTTTTCTCTTCTCCTGCCGGTTTCTGCTCCGCGGCGCAGGATTCCGGGCCCTTCGGATCCTGATCATCTGTAAAGTCCAGTTCGATCATCCGGCCGTCTTTTCCTGCTTCCGCTTTGGGAAAAATCTTCCGCACTTCGCCCATATAACGCTCTTCATGCACCAGGGACGGAGAATAATGGGTCAGCCACAAAGCCTTCACGTCTGCGTCCCTGGCAATCCTGGCCGCTTCATAAAAGGTCATATGCCGGTACTGTTTTGCTTTAGCCAGTTTTTCTTTCTCTGCATACATTCCTTCCAGAATAGCCAGATCCGCTTCTTTTGCGTGTTCCGCAATGGCCCTGGTCGGACGGGTATCGGTACAGTAAATCAAATGGATCCCCTTCCGCTGCGCTCCCAGCACCATATCCGGTGTAAGGGTTCTTCCATCTTCGGTGGCAATCGTTTCCCCATGCTGCAGCCGGTTCCAGTAGCGCTGTTCGATCTGCTGGGCCTTTGCCCGCTCCACATCAAACCGCCCTTTCCGGTCAATGTCAATCGTGTAGCCATAGCATACCACGTTATGTTTTACCCGGAAAGCAGTGATCCGATATCCATTGACTGCAATGGTTTCCTCCGGCTGGCTCAATTCATGAAATTTGATCTCAAACGGAAGTTCCGGCGCAATTACGCGCAGCGCGCTGACCACCCGCTCCAGTCCCTTCGGGCCGATCATCAGAAGGGGTTTGTGCCGTTCCGCATTTCCCAGGGTCAGCAAAAGCCCCGGCAGTCCGCCGATATGGTCCGCATGATAATGGGTAAAGCAAATGACATCCAGCGGATGCACACTCCAGCCGGCCTCTTTCACAGCCACCTGTGTCCCTTCCCCGCAGTCAATCAGAAGACTGCTTCCATTGTAGCGCGTCATCAGCGCGGTCAGCTTCCTGTGGGGCAGCGGCATCATTCCGCCGGTTCCCAGTAAACATACATCTAACATTCCAGTTCCTCCAGACAGCAGCACATCACCCGGGCGTCTTCCCGGGGATTTCGATAGAAATTCTTTCGGCATCCGCATACAGAAAACCCTGTTTTTTCATAAACGGCCTGTGCCGCCGTGTTTGATTCCCGCACTTCCAGATAAATGCTGCGGATCCCGCGGCGGGCCGCCTGTTTCTGGATTTCACGGATCAGCATTCTTCCAATACCTCTGCGGCGAAAGTCTTCCCGGACCGCGACATTTGTGATTTCACCTTCGTCCGCCGCTGTATACAGTCCGCAGTAGCCTGCCAGTCTTCCTTCTGCTTCCGCTGCGCAGAAAATCGTATTTTCGGACCGCATACCCTCCAGAAATCCCTGTTCGCTCCAGGGCATGGAAAAACAGGCGGCTTCCAGTTCCGCTGCCTGCGCCGCGTCGCTTTCTCTCATTCCGCGCAGAATCACTTCCGGTTCTGCAGAGACATTCGTATTATTTCTTTCCTGCATTCAGCTTCTCCCTGCGTTCCCGCTCGGCCTGTGACAGCCGGAGATAATCCGGCTTATGTTCATCCGCATCCATCATCCGTCCCTCACCGGCATATACCACTGCCAGCGCGCCCAGGGCCGCCGCCCGCTGCTTATTCAGATGGGCCGGCGCAAAGGAATAGGGCACGCGGCAGTTTTCTTTCAGATACGAGGAAAAAACTGCTGTCCCGTCTCCCAGAAATACGGTTTTCCGTCCGCGGGCATTAATATCCGACACAATTTCATCGATACCGACGGCACACTGGGGCCGCAGCGTCTGCATCACACCTTCCCGGAATTCGTACAGTCCGGTATAAGTCTGCTGCCGTCTGGCATCCATCAGCGGACAGATCATATCTCCGCAGCCCCACAGATTGTAAGCCAGCCCGTCCACAGTGGGTACCGCGATAATCGGCTTGTCCAGAGCCAGGGCCAGGCCTTTTGCTGTAGCGGATCCGATCCGGAGTCCGGTAAAAGATCCCGGTCCCCCTGCCACCGCGATGGCATCCAGACTGTTCAGATCCAGTTCCACCATGCGCGCCGCCTCATCCAGCATGGGAAGCAGCGTCTGCGAATGTGTTTTTTTGTAATTCATGGTGAATTCCACCAGCAGACTGTCATCTTCCACGACAGCCACACTGGCCACCAGACCCGAACTGTCAAGCGCAAGTATTTTCATAACTGCTATTTTCCTCCTCTTTCTGCAGATGAACAGAATCCGGTCTCCGGATTCCCGCAAGTCTCCATCGTAATCCGCCGGAAATCAAATCCCCGTTCCAGATCTTTTTCTATGGTTACAGACAGATACTGCTCCGGCAAAAGCTCCCGGATCAGTTCCGCCCACTCGATAATTGTGACGCCGTTTCCGTAAAAATAATCTTCATAGCCGATTTCTTCCATTTCCTCAATATCCCCGATGCGATATACATCAAAGTGGTAAAACGGAAGGCGTCCGGATTCATAGACCTGAACAATGGTAAAGGTCGGGCTGTTCACCGGTTCGGTAATTCCAAGACCCTTTGCCAGTCCCTGGGTAAAAACAGTTTTTCCGGTTCCCAGATCGCCGTTTAATGTAATCACCATGCCCGGCCATGCTTCTTTTCCGATCTTCTCTCCCAGGGCAAATGTTTCTTCCGGCCCAAATGTTTCGATCACCTGAGGATCTTTCCCTGTCTTCATATCTACTCCTGATTCTGCCCCTTCATTGTCAGGGCAATCTGCTTCTTCTTTTCATCGACAGAAAGCACTTCCACTTCCACAATATCACCCACAGATACCACATCCAGCGGATGCCGGATATACCGGTCACTCATTTGGGAAATGTGCACGAGTCCGTCCTGATGCACGCCGATATCCACAAATGCGCCAAAGTCCACCACATTGCGCACGGTGCCGGTCAGTTTCATTCCCGGTCTCAGATCCCTCATCTCCAGGACATCTGTCCTTAATATGGGCTTGGGCATGGATTCTCTGGGATCTCTTCCCGGTTTCCTTAATTCCTCCAGGATATCTTCCAGTGTCGGCATGCCGATTCCCGCGGCTGCGGCCAGCCGCTTTTTGTCCTGTTTTTCCACATGCAGCCGGGGCAGCGCTCCCTTTTTCAGATCCTCTTTTTCGTATCCCAGCGCCCGGAGCACCGACTCTGCGGCGCCATAGCTCTCCGGATGCACGCTGGTGGCATCCAGCGGATTCTTCCCGTTTCGGATTCTGAGGAATCCGGCACACTGCTCGAAGGCCTTCGGTCCCAGTTTCGGAACGTTCAGCAGTTCCCTGCGGCTGTAAAATCTTCCGTTGGTATCCCGATAGGCCACAATGTTCGCGGCGGTGGTTTTCGTCAGGCCGGAAACATACTGCAGCAGCGCGGCGGAAGCAGTATTCAAATCCACGCCCACCCGGTTGACGCAATCCTCCACCACCTGCTCCAGCGCATGGCTGAGCTTTTTCTGGTTCATATCATGCTGATACTGTCCCACACCAATGGATTCCGGCGTAATTTTCACCAGTTCCGCCAGGGGATCCTGGAGTCTGCGGGCAATCGAGGCAGCGCTGCGCTGTCCTACATCAAATTCCGGAAATTCCTCTGTGGCCAGTCTGCTGGCTGAATACACCGAAGCTCCGGCTTCATTGACAATCACATAGGAAACCGGCTGTTTCAGTTCTTTTATAAAGTCCGCAATAATGGCTTCTGACTCCCGGGATGCCGTACCGTTGCCCAGTGAAATCAATGTCACCCCATAGTTTTCAATCAGCCGGCGAAGCACTCTTTTAGCTTCCTCTGTTTTATTCTGCGGCGCGGTCGGGTAGATTACCGCTGTATCCAGAATTTTGCCGGTGGCATCCGCAACTGCCAGTTTGCATCCGGTACGGAACGCCGGGTCCCAGCCCAGCACCATCTGTCCGGCAATCGGCGGCTGCATCAGAAGCTGGCCCAGATTTTTACCGAATACACGAATGGCCCCTTCTTCTGCCCGGTCTGTCAGCTCCTTCCGCAGTTCGCGTTCGATGGCAGGCGCAGTCAGCCGATGATAGCTGTCTGCTATGACTTTCTGCAGAAACCGCGCGGATTCCGTCTGTCCTGTTTTGATGATCTGACGATTCAGATAGGTAAGAATCTCCTCTTCCGGCGCGTCGATATGTACGGTCAGATACTTTTCTTTTTCCCCCCGGTTCAGCGCCAGGATCCGATGTCCCGCCACCCTGGCTATGGGTTCCGCAAAGGAATAATAGCGTTCATAGACAGATGAGGCGTCAGAGTCTCTGGCATCCGAACGCAGGATTCCTTTGCGATAGGTTTTTTCCCGGATCCAGGCGCGGAATTCGGCCCGTTCTGAAATATCCTCAGCCAGAATATCCCCGGCCCCTGCAAGGGCTGTTTCCACATCCGGCACTTCTTTTTTCTGATTAATATAGCAGCGGGCTTCCGCTTCCGGCGAATCTCCCTTTTTCTGCCGCAGGATCTGATCCGCCAGCGGCTGCAGCCCCCGCTCCCGGGCGGCAGATGCCCGGGTTTTCCGTTTCGGGCGATACGGACGGTACAGATCCTCTGCCGCTGCCAGAGTCTCTGCCGCGAATATTTTCTTTTCTAACTCCGGCGTCAGTTTTCCCTGTTCCCGAATACTGTCCGCGATCTGCTGCTGTCTCGTCTCCAGATTGCGCAGATACTGCAGACGATCAGACAAATCCCGCAGGACTTCATCATTCAGACTGCCGGTTTTCTCTTTTCGATAGCGGGCAATAAACGGAACCGTGTTTCCCGCATCCATGAGTTCCACGGCCGCACGGGCCTGTTCCGGACGAATCTTCAGTTCCCGGGCAAGTATTCGAATGATATCCATACGATGCTTCTCTCCTTCTGTTTGCACAGCGGCCTGCGTCAAATGACGCAGCTGCTGTGCAGCCACTCTCTGCAAGACAACTATTGTATCATAATGTTGTTATTTTTTCACCTGCATGTTATGATTACACCGCTGAACATCTGAATACGCAGTAACCGGATGGCAGTAGTTCAACAGATACAGAATGGACAGTTCCGCATCTCCGCTCTTTTCTGGACTTCGGGACTGCAGATACTGGAGGTTCTATGAAACATTTTACATACAGACAGCAAAACACCGGCGACTGGAATCATCCGGATGATTTCAGCCGTCAGAACAGAACCGATCCTTACGGGCCGGAAGGCAGACGCGGCAGTGATCCTGAACTTCCCTACCGCAGCCGTCCGCCGGTAAATGCCATGACCGCTGCTTCTGTGGTCTGCGGCGTATTGGCACTGGTCACCTGTTATCTGGTCTTCACCGCCTTTCTGTTCGGATCTCTGGCTGTTCTGTTTGCCGTTCTGGGAAAAGGAAAAAACCGCCGGATGCCGCGGGCCGCGCGCATCGGACAGATTCTTGGCATTGTTTCCATTGCTGTGGGCGGTATTCTGTCCGCCATTTCGGTCTCTTTTGTCATTTCCCGTTTTGGCGGTATCGACAAAGCCATTGACCGCTATACCTATTATATCGAAAAATACGCCAATGATAACACCAAGAGCGGGCAGGATCTCTATAATGAGATCTACCAGGATATCTATGGCAAAAAAAATTCAGATTCTTCCGCGGACAGTAAATCTTCCGACCAGGAAACTGGCGGAAACAGCGGCAGCAAAGACAGTAATAATAATAATAATAATAATAGCAATAACGATAATAAAAACCGCAATGGTTCCTATTACGGTGATTCAAATCGGAGCGGAAACTACTACGGCGACAGCTCAGACGGCGGCAGCAGCTCCGGCAACAGCAATGATTATTACGGCAATGCTCGGGGATCCGCAGCATAAAGGAGGCACTCCATGCATAAAAAAATATCTGAAATCAAAGCAGTGTCCAGAGAAAATCTCCTGGGCAGCTACGGCACTCTCATTGGCGCCTATATCCTTGTCTCACTGATTGTAATGATCTGCTCTTCCCCATTTACGCCCATGCTTCGCCGGGCTTTTACGGACGGCTCCGTCTTCAGCGGAATCATCGGCTTTGTCGGCCTGATTGTTGTGGCAGTCATCGGTTCCCTGTTCTCCTGCGGCATCCTGTATATGCATTTAAAGATCGCCCGCCGGCAGCCCCTTGCCTTTCCGGATCTTTTCTTTCCGTTCCGCAGACGCCCGGACAAATTCATCGGAGTGTCTGTTCTGATGATCCTGATCAGCTTCGCATGCCTCCTTCCGGGCATCATCTGCTCCATGGCTGGCGCTGCCTTGTCCAGCTTCTCCCTGTCCGTCATCGGCGCCGTGCTGTCTGTCATCGGAAGCATTGTTCTGATCATCCTGATGCTGGCGCTGGCCCTGACCAACTATCTTCTGATTGACAGCATTGATACCATCCATGTTCTCCAGGCATTCCGGGACAGCAGAAAACTGATGCGGCACAACAAAGCACGTCTTTTTGGCCTGTGCCTTTCCTACATCGGCTGGATGCTTCTGTCTCTGCTGAGCTTCGGCCTTGCCACACTGTGGGTTTCCCAGTATTATCAGCAGAGCCTGGTCATCTTTTATGAAGACCTGACTTCCCCCGTCTGCGAGGCGGAGCCTTATGACGGACAATGAATAAACAAAAAATCCGCCAGCGGAACAAGGGTAGATAAACATCCGGATGCGCTGGGCATCATTAACATTCCATTGGGTTTTTAACTAGTAATCAATAGTCGGACGGCAGTTCTGCCGTCCGACTCAATATCGCTTCATAAAAGTTCATAATTTACAACATTCCCCATACGTTTCCGGTATAAAAAGTACAGTCAAATCACTAGATACTTCAATAGTTTCCCCTTTTTCCAAACCACATTTGAAGCATAATCTACGTACATTCCGGTTTTTGGATCTCTATCCATATTAGCCTCTGCAATGCAATTACCATCATTTCGATTACTTAATACATATCCACCATGCCCGGACACATATTTTATACAATATTTTCCAGCTTTAAGATCCTTACCAACTTTATAATACCCAGGTTTTAATTTAGTGCCAGCACTTTTATTATAGATATCTGCGATTACACGAAGAATCGATGAAACGGAACTGAATGAACGATAGACAGGTCGCCAATCCCAGCGTGTTAGTGCTCTGTTTCGGCGCTATGCAGACGAATCCGATACTCCAAATTGTGCGCATAACAAAAATCCGTCGGCAGATCAAGGTTACATTCCCCAGATGCACTGGGTTCCTTGACATGCCAACGGATTTTTTGTTCGACAGTAACCAAAGGCAGGAGTTCCGTGAGGAATGTACAGTAAACATTTTGCTCGCGCATTGCAATACGATTGCGTATGAATTACGGGATTCTCCATCAGGCAATATTGTATATGGAGAAGAAATCCAAGAGATCGCCTGTGCCCCCGCCCGCTGATTCTGCCCTTCCGCCCTACATACATAATGCCAAATCGGTCATTATCTCTCCGGCCTATATAGATTTTAACTGTTTCTCAGTTCACACGAATCATCTGAATAATCCCGTCAATCCGGCCTGCCGCCTCTGCGTAAGTCGCGCCGTCCATGATACCGGTCACAAAAGCCTGCTCGCCTTCGATCCCTTCTGCCTTGACATAGGTCACATTGCCAAACGCATCTTCAATGGCTTCCGGATCCGCAGTGGTACGTACAAAGTACGCGCATGCCATCTTTTTCTCACTGACAAGGGTCAGATTCTCCGGATCCCACTGGATCGGGGTATGTTCTTCCATATGACGGGCCGCGTCGATAATATCAGCGACCACTGCGCTTGCTGTGGGAAGCGCGCCGGCGCCGGCGCCGTAAAACATGGTTTCCCCTACCATATTGCCCCGCACAAAGACTGCGTTAAACACATCATTGACCATACTCAGGGGATGATCCGCGCCGATCAGGAAAGGAGCCACCATGACACAGTAGCTGTCCCCGGCCTTTCTGCTGGTGGCCAGCAGTTTGATCCGCCGGTTCATGGCTGCCGCGTATTTCATGTCAGCGGCCGTAATCGACGTAATGCCCTCTGTATGGATATCTGTGTAATTCACCTGCCGTCCGGCTGCCAGCGAAGTTAGAATCGCTATCTTTCTGCAGGCATCATAGCCCTCAATATCTGCTGTGGGATCTGCTTCCGCGTAGCCTTTTTCCTGGGCTTCCTTCAGTACATCCGCGAATTCCGATCCTTCTTCCGACATCTTCGTGAGCATATAGTTGGTGGTACCGTTCAGAATCCCGGTGATTTCCAGGATATCTTCCGAACTGAGGCTGGTATTTAACGGCCGCAGAATCGGTATTCCGCCGCCCACACTGGCTTCAAAAAAGACGTTCACCCGGTGTGACGCGCCCAGGGCAATCAGTTCGGCGCCGTATTCCGCGATCAGCGCCTTATTGGACGTGACAAAATGCTTTCCGGCTTCAATTGCCTGCCGGGCAAAGGTATGCGCCGGCTCCACGCCACCCATGGCTTCCACTACGATGCGGATCTCCGGATCCTGCAGAATCACGCTGTAGTCATGAATGATACGGTCTGCATTCTCGTCGTCCGGAAAATCCCGCAGATCCAGAATGTATTTGATTCCTATCTCCTCGCCAGCCTTGCGGGCAATGATTCCCCGGTTGGTCTTCAGCACTGCTGCCACACCGGATCCGATGGTTCCATACCCTAATACCGCAATATTGATCATACTTTTACTCCCTTGATAATATTTTGATGTAATGTATTCCCTGCTTGGACTCAATCGTTTCGATCAGTCCGGAAATATCTCCTGTCTGATCAGTGACTTCCACGCTGAGGGTTAATGACGCAATTCCGTTCACCGGAATACTCTGATGAATGGTCAGAATGTTCGCGTGACAGTCTGCCACCTCTTTCAGTACCGCCGAAAGCAACCCGGTCTCGTCATCCAGCTGAATGACCATGGTGATGGTTCTTCCCTTGGCATTGTCGTGAAACGGAAAAATATCATCTTTGTATTTATAAAAAGAGCTCCTGCTGATCCCAACGGCCTGAACCGCTTCATTTACGGATGACACTTTGCCGGAGTCCAGCAGGTGCTTGGCTTTTACAACCTGCAGAAGCACTTCCGGCACTGCTTTTTTTCGCAGTACATAATACTTCGCCTGTTCACTCATGGAATCCCTCTTTGTCTTTCATAGAAATACAATTGTTTTCGCGACAGAGATATATTAGCATAATAAAATCCGGTATGCAATACAGCATACCGGGTTTTTCACGCACACAAAGTCCTTACAGATCCAGATACGGCTTCAGCTGTTCCAGAAGCATGTCCGCAGATTCTTCAATATCAGACTGACTGGTATCTATGATGATCTCCGGGGACTGAGGCACTTCGTATACTGCCGAAATACCGGTAAAATTCGGGATCTCTCCCTGCCTTGCCTTTTTGTACAGACCTTTCACATCCCGGCATTCACAGACTTCCAGCGATGTGCTGACGTAGATTTCAATAAAATCATCTGCCCCCACAATCTCCCGGGCTCTCTGCCGGTCCCGCTCATAGGGAGAGACAAAGGACGCGATCACTATGAGTCCCGCGTCATTCATCAGTTTGGCGGCCTCCGCCACACGCCGGATATTTTCAATGCGGTCCGCCTCTTTAAACCCTAAATTATTATTCAGGCCCTGGCGCACATTATCCCCATCCAGCGTCATAACATGTCTGCCCATGGCAAACAGACGCTTTTCGATCTCATTGGCCAGTGTAGATTTTCCGGAACCGGACAGACCGGTGAGCCAGATGGTCTTTGCCTTCTGATTTTTCTGATTTTCCCGCAGTTCACGGGTAATTGTCATATCATAGGGCACAATATTTCCGGCGCGGCGCAGGGAATGCTGAATGACACCGCATGCCGAGGTCATATGTGTGATCCGGTCAATCAGAATCATCCCGCCGAGACTTGCGTTGTGTTCGAAAGAATCAAACACCAGATCCCTTGCGGCAGAAATATCACAAACCGCGATTTCATTTTTGCGGATCACATCCGCCGGAATCTGCTGTCCGGTATTCACATCAATCCGGTATTTGATCCGCATCACTGTGGCGACTGTCTTCTGGGTTCCAAGCTTCAGCAGGTAATTTCTGCCGTTGACCAGCGGTCTGTCATCCATCCAGAGAATTTCCGCTTCGAAAAGATTGGAGACGACGGCGCCGGCGTCCTTTGTCAGCACACAGCCTCTGGACACATCAATTTCCCGGTCCAGCCGGATGGTAACCGGCCTGCCGGCTTCCGCCCCGGATACTTTCCGGTCGCCCACATAAACCGCGGCAATCTGTGCCGTTTCCCCGGAGGGCAGCACTGTGATCCGATCCCCTTCCGCGGCGGTTCCTGTCTCCACTTCTCCCTGGAATCCGCGGAAGGTATGATCCGGCCGGCACACAAGCTGCACCGGCATGGTAAATCCCTGTTCCGCCTCTCCTTTTTCCACATCCACTGTCTCCAGATAAGACAAAAGCGGCATGCCCCGATACCAGGGCATGGCAGCGGAAGTACGGGTAATATTGTCCCCTGCGGTGGCGGAAACCGGAATAATCGCCACGGAATCATAGTCAAATTCCGCCAGCAGAATCCGAATCTCTTTTTTTATTCTGTCGAATACGGATTTGTCATATCCCACCAGATCCATCTTGTTTACCGCAAATACAAAATGGCGGATTCCCATCAGCGCGCAGATCCTGGTATGGCGCCTGGTCTGTACCAGGACGCCCTTGGACGCATCCACCAGAATCACCGCCAGATCGGCATAGGAGGCTCCCACCGCCATATTACGGGTGTATTCTTCATGCCCCGGCGTATCTGCCACGATAAAGGAACGCTTTTCCGTGGAAAAATAACGGTATGCCACATCAATGGTAATCCCCTGCTCCCGCTCTGCCATAAGGCCGTCCAGAAGAAGCGAGTAATCCACCTCACCTCCCCGGGATCCGATCCTGGAATCCAGCACCAGCGCCTTTTCCTGATCTGCGAACAACAGCTTGGCATCATACAGCATATGTCCGATCAAAGTAGATTTTCCATCATCCACACTGCCGCAGCTGATGAATTTTAGTAGCCCTTTCATATGGAGTAACCTCTCTTTTTCTCCTTTGTGCGAAAACACATCTGTCAGACAGTCTGACTGCCGTTTTTGGACAATGCCTGCCACTTCAGATAAGCATTGATAAACGGATCCAGGTTGCCGTCCATCACGCTGCTGACATTTCCGGTTTCTTCACCGGTTCTTAAATCTTTGACCATGGTATAGGGCTGCATCACATAGGACCGGATCTGGTTGCCCCAGCCGATGTCTGTGACTTCGCCCCGGATATCTGCCTGTTTTGCCGCATTTTTCTCCTGCTCCAGAAGATACAGCTTGGACTTGAGCATCTGCATGGCCTTGTCTTTGTTCATATGCTGCGACCGCTCATTCTGGCACTGCACGACAATTCCCGTAGGCAGATGCGTGATCCGAATGGCGGATGAGGTCTTGTTGATATGCTGTCCGCCGGCGCCGGAGGAACGGTAGGTATCCACACGGATATCCTCGTCTCTGATCTCAATATCGATTTCCTGGTCGATCTCCGGCATGACATCGCAGGAGGCGAAGGAGGTCTGGCGTTTGCCCGCAGCGTTAAAAGGCGAAATACGCACCAGACGGTGCACACCACGTTCGGACTTCAGCAGGCCGAAGGCATTTTCTCCATTCACCTGAAAGGTCACGGATTTGATGCCGGCTTCATCACCATCCAGATAATCCAGGACTTCCACCTGGAATCCCTTGGATTCCGCCCATCTGGTATACATACGGTACAGCATGCTGACCCAGTCACAGGCTTCTGTCCCGCCGGCGCCGGAATGCAGTGTGACAATGGCGTTGTTCCGGTCGTATTCTCCGGAAAGCAGCGTCTTGACTTTGGTTTCCTCCATGGTCTGTTTGAGGTCTTCCGCCATGGCTTCCAGTTCCGGAATCACCGAAGGGTCATTTTCTTCGTTTCCCATTTCGATCATGACCTCCATGTCTTCCATGAGGCCTTTCAGCTTCTGATACACCGCGATGTCATCTTTTTTTGATTTTAATTCCTGTGTTTTTTTGGAGGATTCTTCCGGATCATTCCAGAAGTCGGGCGCCTCCATCTCCCGTTCTAATTCTTCGATACGCTTTTCCTTGTTAGCGAGGTCAAAGTGAATCCCTTACTTCCTGCAGTGGAGTCCGGTACGCGTTCAATACTGCTTTGAACTTATCTAATTCAACCACAAAAATCACTTCCTTTTTTCATTCAAAATTATTTTTTGCTGCATCTATCCGTGAAATCAGCTGGTTATCGGCTGTATGCTGATTTCAAAAAGCCCTTTCGGGCTGTGCCGACGTTTTTTCAGATTTTCCTTACGAAATCTCCTACACCTCTTCGTGACCTTTTTCTTTGATCACCCGGATCACGTCATCTACATATTTTTCGCAGATGTCCTCTGTCTTCGCTTCCACCATGACCCGGATCACCGGTTCGGTTCCGCTTTCCCTTACCAGAATGCGCCCGGTGTCGCCCAGTGTATCGCTGACTTTCGCCACGGCTGCCTGCACGTCCGGATCGTTCTGTGCCTCCGGTTTGCTTTTGACGCGGATATTTTTCAGCACCTGGGGATAAATCATCACCGGTTCTGCCAGTTTGCTCAGCGGCTGTTTGGAAGCCAGCATGGCCTCCATCATTTTGATGGATGTCAGGATGCCGTCCCCGGTTGTGGCATATTTGCTGAAAATAATATGTCCGGACTGTTCGCCGCCGATCCGGTGTCCGTTTTTCACCATGCACTCGTAGACATATTTATCCCCGACTGCAGTCTTCTCATAAGCGATTCCCGCTTCATCAAAGGCTTTGTAAAGGCCGAAATTGGACATTACGGTAGTTACTACGGTGTTGTTGAGGAGTTTGCCTCTTTTTTTCATATAACAGCCGTAAATATACAGGATCAGATCCCCGTTGATGACATTGCCTTTCTCATCCACCGCAATACAGCGGTCCGCGTCTCCATCATAGGCAAACCCCACATCCAGATGATTGTCTTTTACATATTTCTGTAAAACTTCAATATGTGTGGATCCGGCGTTGCGGTTGATGTTGGTGCCGTCCGGCTCGTTGTTGATCACATAAGTCTTCGCCCCGAGGGCATCAAATACATGTTTGGCAATCTGCCAGGCGCTGCCGTTGGCACAGTCCAGGCCGACCCGGATGTTTTTGTAAGAAAAGGTTGCCAGGGAAATCAGGTATCCCACGTACCGGTTGCGGCCGGAGGAATAATCCACTGTGCGTCCGATTTCGTCCCGGACCGCAAACGGGATCTCTGTCATGGTTTCCCCGAACAGCTCCACCTTGCCGTCAATGTAATCCTCAATGTAGGAAATGGTGGTTTCGTCCATTTTCTCGCCATTGCTGTTGATCAGCTTGATGCCGTTGTCATAATAGGGATTGTGGCTGGCGGAAATCATAATCCCGCAGTCAAAGTCCTCTGTCCTGGTCACATAGGACACCGAAGGTGTCGTTGTCACATGCAGCAGATACGCATCCGCGCCGGATGCCGTCAGGCCGGATGCCAGGGCATATTCAAACATGTAGCTGGATCTTCTGGTATCCTTGCCGATCACTACGGTGCACTTTTTGTCCACGGCGCGGCCGTAATACCAGCCCAGAAAACGCCCGACTTTATAGGCATGCTCCACGGTCAGCGTCTTGTTCGCCTCGCCCCGGAAGCCGTCTGTTCCAAAATATCTTCCCATAATACTCTGTATTCTCCTTTGCTATTCGTCCCAGATCATCACCGTTTTGCCGATCAGTTTGTGGATATCCGTTTCAAAAGCAGCCACAATATCCTTCACATCCCGGACATGGACCTGACTGCCTACAATATTTTCCAGATAGGATAAAATGACCGGATCGGTCTGATACAGCTTCAGCAGGCCGGCGAAATCTTCCCGTCCGCTCCGGCTGCTGCCGAAGATATGCAGTCCCTTTTCCAGCACCATCCGTGTATTCACAGGTGCCAGCTCCTCTGTCACGCCCATAATGGCAATCGTCCCTTCCGGACGGATGTAATCGATGATCTGGTTGATCGCCTTGGGGGCACCGCTGCCGCCAGCGCACTCGAAGGCATGGTCCGTCAGAAAATCTTCCGGAATCTGATCCGTCATATACGTTTCATCCGCAAAGCTGAAATCATTCAGTTTGTATTCATTCCGCCCGAAAACAACAATCCTGGAATCCGGAAATGTGTGCTTCAGCAGCAGCGCGGTAATGTATCCCAGATTGCCGTCTCCCCACACAGAGATTGTGTCCCTGCGCGGATGGGAGAATCTGGCGAACCGGCAGATCGTATGATAGCTGACGCTTACCAGCTCTGTAAAAGCCGCCACACAGGGGTTGATTCCCTTAGGCAGCTCCAGCAGGCGGTCCGGCGCGGACTGAATGTATTCCTGCAGGAATCCGTCTGTGCCGCTGGCGCGGAATCGGCTGGACCGCAGATAATTCTCGGCGATAATCGGATCTTCCTCACAGGGAAGGTTGGGGATCATAACCACATCCGTTCCCACCGGGAACGTCCCGGTAGGGTCGTAAATCACTCTTCCGATCCCCTCATGAATCAGCGCCATGGGGAGTTTTTTCCGGAGAACCGCCTCGTCCCGCAGTCCCTGATAGTAGCGCTGATCCGCATTGCAGATCGACAGGTAGGTGGGCCGCACGATCACCTGATCTCCGTCCAGGGAGAGATTTTCGAAGCTCATCTCAAACTGCCGGGGGGCTTTCAGCCGGTAAACTGCGCTGATCATGACATTTCACCTCCGAGCAGGGCCTCCGCGATCTTAATGTCATACGGATAGGTAATCTTGGTGTTGCTGACTTCTCCTTCAATCATATGAACTTTTACGCCTTTCAGCACCATAATCTTGCAGGCGTCTGTCAGAATCGCCTTCTCCTCCTCCGACAGGCTCAGATACAGCTCTTTGAGCTTCTTTGCCCGGAATGTCTGGGGAGTCTGGCCCAGGAACATATGGGACCGGTCCGGGATCGAAGAAATGCTTTCTCCGTCCAGGCTCTCGGTAATGGTATCCACTGCCGGAACCGTCGTGTCACAGGCCTCATATTTCATGCCCGCATCAATATTCTCCTGAATAATCCGGTGGCTGACAAAGGGACGCACCGAATCATGGGTGACAATCACCGTATCCTCATCCAGCCCATAGGTCTCTTCAATATAGGCAATGGAATTCATGATCGTGCCGTTCCGGTCCGCTCCGCCTTCGATGACGGCAATCGGAATTCCGGACGGGATGTATTTCTTTATGAGATTCTGTGTATGGGGAATCCACTGCTTCGGTGACAGCACCAGTACAGCAGTAAATTCCGGATGAACCGCGAACTTTTCGACGGTATGGATCAGAATCGGCTTTCCGCCGATTTCCATAAACTGTTTCGGTTTTTCAATATTGCCCATGCGGGTTCCTTTTCCGCCGGCCAATACCACTGCAAAAATCTTTTTTTCCTGCATATTATCCTCTCCGCGGCACCTGGCTGTGCGCGCCTTTCTGTCAAAAACTACTCTGGATTTCCGGATTTCGCGAACCGGATCTCATGGGTGTGCCTGTCTGCCTCCGGCGGAAGCGTCATATAGTCTCCGTACACATGCCGCAGATAGGCATCTGTATCCTGGGGGCAGGCGATCATCAGATCCTCGAATTTCCGGCGGACCGGTGTACCGAACACTTCCCGGCGGACAAATTCCCTCCGGCCGTAAATCCCCACAGTATTCCCGAGAATCGGCGCGTCCGTTACGGAATATTTCCGGCAGAGCCGCTCAAACCGCGCATACATCCGCTCCGGATTAAGGAGCCGGTACAGTCCGGTCCTGAGTCCCGCCCGGATCACCAGCATCTCTTTTCTGCTTCGTTTCTTCGATGTTCCCATGTTTTTGTCCAGCAGGGACAGCGAGATCATCTGTCTGGCGGTTTTTAACCGTTTCAGATGGCGGTAGAACTGTCTGCGATCTCCCGGCATGCCGTCGATGGGCATCACATCAATCCAGGCGCAGATCGGTTTTTCCACCACTGCGTTTCTGGCATAAAATTCCCGGTAAAAAGAAACCGATGTGTTCTCGATTTTCACCATATAGGTCCGGTAGGCATCGGAAGTATGGATAGTCCGCAGACGGTAGCCTTCCGGGAGCGCCGCCGGCGCCACCTGCAGAAACTGCTCAAAATCCGGCCGGGGCATCCCGATATCCACGTCATCGTCCCAGGGAATAAATCCCTGATGTCTCACCGCGCCGATCAGTGTCCCGCCCAGCGCGTAATAGGTAAGTCCGTATCTGCCGCAGATCTCATCCAGCAGCCGGATCATGGCAAGATTAACAGCCTGAAGCTCTTTCAGGCTGTCTGTGTGATTCTCATTCATCCCTGTCTCCATATTCAATCCTGGCAATGGTATGCTTGTCCTTATTGCTGTCTGAGGGCGGGGTCATATAATCGCCGTAGAAATTTTTCAAATAAATGTCATACTTCACCGCGCCCCGCAGTTTTGTATCTTCAAACGGATATTCCCGGCCGTTCTGCAGCCATTTTCTCGGAATGATCTCCTTCTGCACATAGGCGCCGAAGAAGTTCACCACATAATCCGAGGAATCAAAGGAATATTTTCTCAGATGATGCTCAATCCGGCGCAGCAGCTTCTTGCTGTCCGAATGACGGCCTACTTTGAATATCTGCCCGAACCGTATGATGATCCGCTGGTACAGCGGGCGGCCCGGACGCATAAGGTTTACCATCTGGTCAAAGCAGGAAAAATGGTAGCGCACCCGGAGCACACAGAGCCAGAGGAACCATAAGTCCCGGTGTATTTTGTGATTCGGCGTGCCGTCAAAGGGGAAAATATCGATCCAGGCATTCTCAATCAGGGTTTCCGAATTGGAATCGTTGTATATCTTCACGCGGGTATCCACCAGACGGCTGAAATACCGCAGATAGTCCCTGTCTTTTTTATAATTCAGCAGGCGGATATGTTCCGGCACATTCTTTTGGACAATACTTAAAAATTTCTGGTAATCTCTGCGGGGCATCCCGATATCCACATCATCGTCCCAGGGGATAAACCCCTTGTGGCGAATGGCGCCCAGCATGGTACCGCCGATCATGTAATAACGCAGGTGATATCTGTCACAAATTTCAGCAAAAACCTTCAGCAAATCCAGTTCGCACAGCTGCAGTCTGCGCAGTTCTGAGTTGTCCGTTTCGTTATATGCTGCCATCGCTTACTCCTTCCTGTCTTTGCGGGACAGATCCCTTTCTTTTGTACATTCGGTTCTGTCTGCCTCGGTGCCTGTTTCCATTTGGCCGGTGTTCTGCAGTCTGCGCAGATGTTTCGGAAGTTCCGGAACCGTCAGGTCCTGCCCTTCAAGCAGCTCCTCAATGGATACCGGATGGTTTTTTTCAAAACGGGCCCAGATTTTCTCCACACTTTTCGCGCTTTTCGGGTGTCTGGCCCGGACGCGGATCAGATCGTCGAAGCTGCCGATGACCCGGGCCGGATTGCCGCCCACAATGGTGCCGGGCAGCACATCTTTGGTCACCACCGCGCCGGCTCCGACAATTGCATTCGGACCGATTCGCACCTTCGGCAGCACAATTACGTCCGCGCCGATAAATACATTGTCCATGACTTCGATGGCATCAAATCGTTTGCGGTATGGCATATCATACATCCCCGACAGGATCACATCGATACGGTCATGGGTGATGAACCGTACATTCGTTGCTATCGAAATGTTGCTGTGCAGTTTTAACAGCTTCGGGTCTGACGGAAAGATCCGGGAATAATAATACACATTATCCCCGATTCCCATGAGGATATCCTTTTTCCGCAGGAATTCCGAGCGGGCATATCCATCCTCCATCAGATTAAAGCGCAGCTTCTGCCACATCTGGCGATAGCGTTTGAATGGTTTCTTTTTTTTCATAATTCCTCTGCTCTGTCTGCCTATTTGCTGACACGGTTCAGTGCACTGAAGAATGCGCGCATCGTCGCCTTGGTAATGTTGTGGCTGTCACCGGCGCCAAAGATCACCTTGCCGGTTTTGTTGTTGCGCATCTGGATATACGCCGCGGCACGGGCATGGGAACCTTCTCCCATGGCGTGTTCGGAGTAGTCCAGTACAGAAATGTCGATATCCACCCGGGTGCGGATTGCCGCTTTGGCCGCATCCAGCGGTCCGTTTCCGGTGGCGCTGACATAGATTTCCTCTCCTTTGTAGCGGAAATCCAGCCATACGCCGACTTTTTCATCATCCACGTCATCCACCCGGATTTTCAGGAATTCGAAGGGATCGGTCAGAGCAATATATTCTTTCTTGAAGATATCGAAAATCTCCTGGGGACTGATCTCGCCGCCCTGCTTCTCGGACACGGCCTGAATCACATCCGCGAATTCCTTCTGCATTGCCTTCGGCAGTTTGAAGCCATAGAGCGATTCCATGACAAAGGCGACGCCGCCCTTGCCGGACTGGCTGTTGATTCTTACCACCGGCTCATATTTCCTTCCGATATCCGCAGGGTCAATTGGAAGATAGGGGATCTCCCAGTACGGGTCATTCCGTTCTTTTCTGGCATGCACGCCTTTATTGATGGCGTCCTGATGGGACCCGGAAAAAGCGGTGAATACCAGCTGGCCGGCATAGGGATGACGCATGTCAATCTCCATTTTGCAGCAGCGCTCGTATACGTCAATGATTTCCCGGATATTTTCGATGTGCAGTTCCGGATCCACCCCCTGGGAGAACATGTTGTACGCAACAGTCAGGATATCCACATTGCCGGTACGCTCTCCATTGCCGAAGAGGGTTCCCTCCACGCGGTCCGCCCCTGCCAGCAGAGCCAGCTCTGTGGCGGCCACGCCGCAGCCCCGGTCATTATGGGGATGCACGCTTAAGATTACCCGGTCTCTGTCCTGGAAATGGCGGTTCATCCACTCGATCTGATCGGCGTACACATTCGGCGTCGTCTGCTCCACCGTGTTCGGCAGATTGAAAATGATTTTCTCGCCGTCCGCGTAGTTCCATTCTTTCTGGACAGCAGTGCAGACTTCCATGGCAAAATCCACTTCCGTGCCGGAGAAACTCTCCGGTGAATACTGCAGTGTGATATGTCCGTCATGGTCTTTGAGGCATTCTTTCACCATGCGGGTCCCGTCCACGGCAATCTGTTTGATTTCCTCCCGGTTCATATGGAACACCACATCCCGCTGAAGGGTAGATGTTGAGTTGTAGATATGGACAATTGTATTCTTGATGCCGCGGATTGCTTCAAAGGTGCGCTTGATCAGATGTTCTCTGCACTGGGTCAGCACCTGTACCGTCACATCATCCGGGATCATGTCCCGTTTCACCAGTTCTCTGAGGAAATCATACTCAATCTGGGATGCTGCCGGAAATCCGATCTCGATTTCCTTGAACCCGAGTTTGACCAGCAGCTGAAACATCTCCATTTTTTCGTCAACGTTCATGGGCTGGATCAGGGCCTGGTTGCCGTCCCGCAGATCCACGCTGCACCAGATCGGCGCTTTTGTAATAATATGTTCCGGCCACTGGCGGTCTTTCAGATCCACCACCGGCATTCTTTTGTATTTCTTATAATTCACTGTTGTTTCCCTCCACTTCTTGGTCTATTCAAATCCGCGCTGAACCACATCAACGATTGCCTGCAGCGCTTCTTCCTCATCATCTCCGGAGCAGATGAACTCTACTTCATCCCCGCATTTGATGCACGCTCCCAGCACTCCCAGGAGGCTTTTCGCATTGCCAAACGTAGTGCCGTGATGATACTTGATTTCTGCCTGATATCTCACCGCCAGTTCACACAGCTTGCCCGCCGGCTGCAGATGCAGTCCGGTAGGGTTCGTAATCGTTACTTTTCTGCTTACCATTGTCATCTCCATCTGTTTACTGTTCGATGTGTTCTGTCTGTTTCCGTGTGGATCACCCGTCACTTCCGGATTTTTTCTCCAGCGTAACTGCCGCGGTGATCTTATCCTGTTCGCCCTCCGCAAGGGACACTCCGGAAGGCAGATATTTCTTTAAGCTGATTTTGGCGGAAAAATTCTGCGTTCTTCCCGTCAGATCCAGCTCATCCGGCTGAATCGTCAGTTCTGTCAGGTCTTCCAGTCTGGCTGTTTTTCCCTCGACCGTAACATCCGAGGGGGAAAGACTGATGTTCTTCAGGGTATATCCATCCGCCGGTTTTCCGGTGGTTTTTACATTAAGCGCCAGTTTTTTTGACATCAGAACGACTGCTGTCGCTTTCGCCTTTGTTTTGCTTAATGTAAGGTCCTTCGCTGTGACCTCCTTGCCGTCCTTATCCAGCAGGACTATGCTGCCGGTATCGCTTGTCATATTATAGGCACCGGATACATCCAGGGACACGGCTGCCGTATCCACCTGTGACACATCGGATTCCGGTCCTGAGATTTTAATTCCTGCCGGGCTGACCGAAGTGCTTTTGATAAAACAGCCGTTATAAGGATCTCCGGAAGTAATCACCGTGACCGGCAGGGTGACCGTTTTTAATTTTTCCACGGATACCTGCAGATACTGATCCCTGTCCACAAATTTCAGACTGCCGCTGTAACGCTTCGCGGACACATGAATTGGCACCTGTGTTCCGTCACTGCTGATATCTTTCATGCTGGCAGCTGCCACAAAATCGTTTTTGTCCAGTTCTTCCACGATCGAGCGTCTGCCGGATACGGTAAAGGAGATCTCATCCGTATCATTTTTTATCTCATACGTCAGTCCCTTCTTCGTCAGGTAGGAGGTATCCGTCACCGTCACCGGGATAGTATAGACTTTGCTTTTTTCCGGATCTTCTATATTCACAATTACCAGCCAGATAATCACCGCCAGCACTGCTGCCAGAATCTTGTATCCCAGATTTTTGGTAATAATATCAGCTGCTTTTTTCACGACTGGTCCTCCTTCGCCTTTTTTTCTGCTTTCCGGAGGCTGATTCTGTCAGACCGGCAGCCTTCTTAAGTTCCTCCCGGACAAAGGCTTCATCCTTATTCAGATAAAGGCGTCCGTCCATGGCCACCGATACCGCACCGGTCTCCTCCGATACAATCAGCGTGACGGAGTCACTGACCTCGCTGATGCCCAGTGCCGCTCTGTGTCTGGTTCCCAGGTCTTTGCTCAGAAACATGCTGTCTGACAGCGGCAGATAGCAGGTGGCTGCCACCAGCCGGTCCCCGCGCATAATCACGGCCCCGTCATGCAGCGGTGTGTTTTTTTCAAATATATTCAGAAGCAGCTGGCTGGATATGGCCGCGTCCAGGTTGATGCCTGTGCGGACATATTCATTCAGTTTTACACTGCGTTCAATCACAATCAGGGCGCCGGTCTTGTCCTTGCCCATTTCAAAACAGCCCCGCACCAGTTCATTGATGGAGCGAGAAGAGAACAGGCTGTCTTCGTTTTTTCCGATATCCAGATTGCTTAAAAGCGCCAGGGGATTTCTGCGTCCCAGACGTTCCAGTGCGCGGCGCAGCTCCGGCTGAAAGATAACCACCAGAGCGATGACCGCAAAATTCAGCAGTTTGCCGAACAGCCAGAGTATCGTGTTCATCTGAAACACTGCCGCGATCAGAAGAAACAGGAGCAGTACCAGGATCCCCTTGAACAGTGTCCACGCCCGGGTGCTGCGCACCCACATGATGACATAATACAGGAGCAGCGCAATAATAATGATCTCCACCACATCGATCACGCCCAGACGCGGGATATGCAGCCAGTACATATATTTATCTACAAACGCATACAAGGTTGCCACCAGCTGACGCATAGGATCCGTTGCTCCTTTCCTGCAGTATTTCTTCTATTCCTGTTCGGTTCCCCTTTTATTCCTGTTCCGAAGTATGCTCCTGCGCTTCGGAATCCGCGGGCTTCTTTTCTGACACATCTCCCGGAAGCTGTCCGTTTTCATCCGGCCACTGTACTTCCGATTCATCCGGTTCCTCGCTGTCCGCGGAACTGATCCGCGTCATCTGCTTATCCGCCACCGTCACGGACACCTTCGGTACCGCACGGACATAGTAAAAATATTCATCATCCTCAAACTGAACATTTTCCGTCCTGGAATAATCCAGACTGAGGGTAAATACCGATACCACATACGCGATCGGCATGGAAATCACACATCCCACCAACAGGCCCGGCAGCGCGGCCGCGTTCTGCAGATACAGCTCCCCGCCGCCGATCACAAGCAGCTGAATCACGATCCCCAGCACAAGGGACACTTCCCTGGCATGGTTGATGCCTCTGCGGCTGATCATGTATACCAGAATCGCTGCAGCCGCGTAAGCCGCCTGGATCAGGTAAATCTCCGGGCTGCCGAAAATCTGGTGGGCTGCCTGTGTCAGCATGGAAATATGATCCACACCCTCTGCCTGCATAAACAGTGCCGCATTGACTTTGACATTTTCACAGATACAGTAGGCCACGGAACCGCAGATTACGGAAATCACATGCTGGGGACGTTCTCTGAGCCCCACTGCCACCGGCATGACATAGGGGATCCCGATGAAACTGAGAAGCCCTGTCAGCATGGCGTACATGCCTTTCCGGTTGGAAAAGCGGAAATAGAGAAAAAACATCACCGCAAAAAGCAGCAGCGTCAGCAGCGCCAGCTCCGGTGACAGCTGCAGAAAATGGAAAAAGATCAGGACACAGCTGATAAAAAGCATAAATCCGGAGGGAAGAAACGCGCTGGCTGCCGCCAGCACCACAAGCACAACCGGCGAAGTGAGGATACCCATAAAGCCGATATTCGCGCCGATCATGCCAAAAGTCGCCAGGGCAATCAGAAAACGGATTGCCGCATAGACATAGATCTCATGTCTGCTGACAAACTGCATTATCTGTTCTTTTATTTTTAATAACTGAGCCATACGTCTGTCACCTGTTCTTATTCTCTGGTTCTCCGGAAGCCGACGGCTGTGCCGCTTCGGCCGGATCTTCCTCTGTCTCTCCGCTCTCTCCTCCGGCGGAAGATTCTCCGGATTCCGAAGGCTCTTCCTGCTCAGGTCTTCTGGAGGTCTGCTCCTCTTCCTCGTAAGACGCCTCCAGGCGGTCCAGTTCTGACAGATACTGTTCTGTCACTGTGCTGGCTGTCTGATACCGGTAATTCGCCACCAGAAAAGACAGCAGCAGATACAGCCCAAGAAATATAAGATACGCTACAGCAATCATGGCCGCCACCCGGCGAAAGCCGTGGGCAGCAATCTGTCGGTTGACAAATTCCCAGCTCATGCTGAGCCACAGGATAAAGGCGGCAATGAAGCACAGGGTGCCTGAAACAGCGGACAGCGCCACCTGAATGGTCAGGTAATCCGAATAGGTATGTCTGGCAATGCTGATCTGTGCGCCGATATCGCCGCTTTCCTTCATGGACATATGGGTCATCTGTCTGACGCGGTCTGTATTAATCATTCATCTGCTCCCGTAAAATCTCCGCAGCCGGACCGCCGCCTGTCTTACTGAAAAAGACACAATACGCTACGGTACCATGCTGTTTTAAGATTATAGCATAAACAGCAAGAAGCCTTCAACCGCCAATCGCCGCTGTAATCACATAGACCCTCCGCGCTCCCGCCTGCCGCAGTGCCGCTGCAGCCGCGTCCGCCGTGGCGCCTGTCGTGTAAATATCATCAATCAGCAGGATCCTTTCTTCCGGCTGAATCTTCCTGCCGGCCTGGAACGCGCGGTCCAGATTGGATTTTCGCTGGCAGCCGCTTAACTGCTTCTGCGGTACGGTGGATTTGATCCGGGTCAGAAGCCGGTCTTCCACCGGGATCCCCAGTTCCGCCCCGATACGTTCCGCCAGAAGCGCCGCCTGATTATATCCCCGCTGCTTCTGTCTGGCGGGATGCAGCGGAACCGATGCAAGCACAGTGATTTCCCGTGTCTGAATAAACTCTCCCAGACGGCTGCAGATCCCGGCTGCGTAAAACCGGGCATATTCTCTGCAGTTGGCATACTTGAAACGGTACAGGGACTGCCGCACCGCACCCTGATAGGACAGAAGTGACCTGCCCTGATCAAATGCATGCCGGATTTTCTCACAGTCCCCGCAGTACTCTGCCCGGCCATCTTCCAGCGGTCTTCCGCACTTCATACAGTACTGTCTGTCCACATAGCGGAGGGTGTCCGCGCAGGCCCTGCAGATCAGTCCGCGGTCCGGGATCCTTCCGCAGATCGGACAGCGGGGCGGATAAAACAGATCCAGTATCCGGTCACGAATCAGCACGCTCCGGCCAGTCCGCCGTTTCTGCCCCGTCGGGACAGCTGCTCCATTTTTCCATCGGATTCTCCCCCTCATGCATTTCCTCCTTCAGTCTGCTGAGCAGTCCGCTGTAACGCTTCTGTTCGCTTGCATTCGCGATCATTCCCTGAAAAACCTGTTCATCCCCCACCAGCACCACACAGTTTTTCGCTCTTGTAACGGCCGTATAGAGCAGGTTGCGGTTCATCAGCATCCGCGGGCCGCTCAGCAGCGGGATCACCACCGCCGGATATTCCGATCCCTGGGACTTGTGAATGGTCACCGCGTATGCCAGTTCCAGCTCATCCAGCTGTCCGAATTCATAATCCACTTTCCGCCGGTCCTCATACTCCACGGTCACCGTCTGGGAAAACTCGTCAATGCAGCGGATCACGCCGGTGTCTCCGTTGAATACTCCCACACCCCGGTCAATAGGGATGCCGTATTTGCTGGAAACCGTCCACTCCAGCTGATAATTGTTCCGGATCTGCATGACCTTGTCCCCTTCCCGGAACAGATCACTGCCCTGCTGCCGCTCTGCCCTGGATGGATCCGGCGGATTCAGATACTGCTGCATGATTTTATTGAGACGTTCCACGCCCAGCATTCCTTTCCGCATGGGCGTCAGCAGCTGAATTTCCCTGGAATCCGCCTGGATGTACTTCGGCAGGCTGTCGCGGATCAGCTTAATGCAGAGGCCGATGATCTCATTGGCGTCATAACGCTTCAGGAAGAAAAAGTCCCGGCTTTTGTTGTTTACCGTAATGGCCTCACCGGCATTGATCCTGTGGGCATTCACAATAATATCACTGCTGGAGGCCTGACGGAAAATCCGGTTCAGCCGTACCGTATGGCAGATTCCGGAGTCAATAATATCCTTCAGCACCGTTCCCGGCCCTACGCTGGGCAGCTGATTAATATCTCCCACAAGGATCAGACGCGTCCCGGGAAGCACCGCCTTCAGGAGGGCATACATCAGAGAAATATCCACCATGGACATCTCGTCGATAATAATGACATCCGCCTCCAGCGGGTTCTCCGCATTTCGTTCAAACCCCGCATTTCCCTCGATTCCACCGGATAGTTCCAGCATCCGGTGAATGGTCTTTGCTTCGTAGCCTGTGGCCTCGCTCATACGCTTGGCTGCTCTGCCGGTCGGGGCTGCCAGAAGGATATCGCAGCCTTCCTGGTCAAAATACCGAAGGATCATGTTAATAATGGTGGTTTTACCGGTGCCGGGACCGCCGGTGATCACAAGGAGGCCGTTCCGGATCGCCGCCTTGACTGCTTCCATCTGTCTCTCTTCCGGCTCCAGTCCGCTTTCTTTTTCGATTTTTCGTACCTGCTCTTCAATCTCCCGCTCCGGTACGTCATATTCCGCATTCAGCTGCCCCAGCATATATGCGGTATTTTCCTCCATGTAATAGTAAGCGGTCGCGTACACCCACAGATCCTTCTCCGTTTCTTTCAGGACCACCTTTCGGTCAATCGCCAGGTCCATATAATGCCGGCGGACCGCCTCTTCATCCACTTCCAGCATCTGCGCCGTCTGCTCGGTCAGCATGCGGGCAGGCAGGCAGGTATTTCCCTGCAAAGCGGCCTGCTGCAGCATGTAAAGGATCCCGCTTCGGATCCGGAAATCCGAATCCCGGTGTATTCCCGCCCTGCGCGCGATTTCGTCCGCTGTGCGAAATCCCACCCCGGTCATGTCATCTGCCAGTTTGTAAGGATTGGTGCGGATCATATCATACAGCTCCGCCCCATAGGTCTGATAAATCTTCACTGCCAGGTTCATGGCGATCCCGTACTTCTGCAGATACATCATCGCGCTGCGCATCTCCCGTTTCCGGGAAACCTGCTCAGCAATCTCCCTGGCCTTACGTTCACTGATTCCCTTGATCTCTGCCAGGCGTTCCGGTTCCTCCTCGATGATGCGAAAGGTATCCTCGCCGAAGCGTTTTACGATACGTGCCGCCAGTGCCGCGCCGATTCCGCGGATCGCCCCGGAACTCAGATACCGTTCTGCAGAAACCGCGTCCTGAAGCATGGTTTCTTCATACTCACGAATCCGGAACTGCTGCCCGTAAGAGGGATGTGTCGTGTACTCTCCCCGGGCCACCATGCTCATCCCCTCATCCACAGAAGGGAAGGTGCCGACACAGGTCTGTTCTTCCCCGTCACTGATCAGATTCAGTACGGTATATCCGTTTTCCTGATTTCTGAATATGATATGGTCCACATATCCGCGGATTTCTTCCATTTCTGCTCCTTTATCCCACTGCACTGCAGGCGCAGCACGCAAAACAGGGCTGTCATCCGACAGCCCTGCAAATATCATTTCCTGTTACTTTTCTACTTCTCTGTGGCCGGTAAGGAATTCGACATATTTACCGGTTCCGATTGCTACGCAAGTCATCGGATCGTCTGCTGTCATGGTATTAATTCCAGTATGAGACTCCAGCAGTTCCTCGAGTCCGCGCAGCAAAGCGCCGCCGCCGGTCAGAACGATTCCTCTGTCCGCAACGTCCGCTGCCAGCTCCGGCGGTGTTTTTTCCAGTACACTATGCACAGCTTCCACGATCTGCATCGTAGACTCTCTCAACGCCTCTTCGGTCTCTTCGGAATTGACCGTAACAGTCTTCGGAAGTCCTGTCACCAGGTTGCGTCCGCGGATATCCAATGTCATCGGCTCTGCCAGCGGATAGCAGGTTCCGATCTTGATCTTGATGTCTTCCGCCGTACGTTCGCCGATCAGCAAGTTGTGTTTTTTGCGCATGTACCGTACGATTGCCTCGTCAAAATCATCTCCGGCGATCTTGATAGATGTGCTGACTACCGTGCCGCCCAGTGAAATAATCGCGATATCCGTGGTGCCGCCTCCGATATCGACGATCATATTGCCGCATGGCTTCGCAATATCGATCCCTGCTCCGATTGCGGCTGCAATCGGCTCTTCGATGATTCTCACATCACGCGCGCCGGCCTGAAAGGTGGCATCTTCCACTGCCTTTTTCTCTACTTCTGTTACTCCGCTCGGCACACACACACTGATCAGCGGCTTGCGGAAGCCCTTCTTTCCGGCTGCCTTGCGGATAAAATAACGCATCATCTTCTCGGTGACTGTATAATCGGAAATGACGCCCTGGCGCAGCGGGCGGACCGCCACAATATTGCCCGGTGTACGCCCCAGCATCTCACGGGCTTCTTCTCCGATGGCCTTGATCTTATTTGTATCCCGATCAAAAGCCACAACTGACGGCTCCTTCAGTACCACGCCCTTTCCCTTTACATAGACGAGTATACTGGCCGTCCCCAAATCTATTCCAATATCACTTGCTGCCATAGTGCGACTCCTTTCAAGTGTTCTGCGCATATGTATTTATTATATACAAGTGCTGTCATTTTTCAAAGTACTTTTTGATTACAAATATTAATATTTTTTTTCAAAAGAAATGCAGAAAACGCAACATTTTCAACAGTCTTCGGGACAGGTGCGCGGCTCGGCCAATATCTTTTTCAGGTACTGTCCGGTGTAGCTTTCGGATACTTCTGCCACCTGTTCCGGTGTGCCGCACGCTACCACAGTGCCGCCGCCGTCTCCGCCTTCCGGCCCCATATCGATAATATAGTCCGCAGTTTTTATCACTTCCAGGTTGTGCTCTATGACAATCACCGTATTGCCTTCTTCCGTCAGGCGCTGCAGGATTTCCACCAGCTTATGCACATCCGCGAAATGCAGACCTGTGGTGGGTTCATCCAGGATGTACACCGTCCGCCCGGTGCTTTGGCGGCTCAGTTCCGTGGCCAGCTTGATTCTCTGGGCCTCTCCGCCGGACAGTTCCGTCGAGGGCTGCCCCAGCCGGATATAGGAGAGTCCCACGTCATACAGGGTCTGGATCTTATTGCGGATCTGTTTGACCGGCTGGAAAAACTCCAGGGCCTCCTCCACCGTCATATTCAGCACGTCATAAATAGTTTTTCCCTTGTAATGCACATCCAGGGTTTCCCGGTTGTACCGTTTGCCGTGGCAGACTTCGCAGGGCACATAAACATCCGGAAGGAAATGCATCTCAATTCGGATGATTCCGTCTCCGTGGCAGGCTTCGCAGCGGCCGCCCTTCACATTAAAACTAAACCGCCCTTTCTTATATCCCCGTGCCTTTGCCTCCGGTGTGGCCGCAAAAAGATCCCGGATTTTGTCAAAAACACCGGTATATGTGGCCGGATTGGACCGGGGCGTTCTGCCGATGGGGGACTGGTCAATGCAGATCACCTTATCCAGCTGCTCCAGGCCGTCGATTCCCTTATGTTTTCCCGGAATGCATCTGGCACGATTCAGATCCCGCTCCAGGTGTTTGTACAGAATCTCATTCACCAGCGAGCTCTTGCCGGAACCGGAAACACCGGTCACACAGGTGAGCACGCCCAGCGGAAACTTCACATCCACATTTTTGAGGTTGTTTTCCTTCGCGCCGCGCACCGTGAGCCAGCCTGCAGGCTTCCTGCGGGTATCCGGAACCGGAATTTTTTTCCGGCCGCTCAGATAGGCTCCGGTCACAGAATCCGGATTGTTCATAATATCCCGGGCGGTACCGGCCGCCACAACACGGCCTCCGTGTTCGCCGGCTCCCGGCCCGATATCCACGATATAATCCGCTTCCAGCATCGTCTCTTCATCATGTTCCACAACAATCAGTGTATTGCCCAGATCCTTCAGATGCTTCAATGCCGCCAGCAGCCGTCCGTTGTCCCTCTGATGGAGTCCGATGCTGGGTTCATCCAAAATGTATGTGACGCCCACCAGGCCGGATCCGATCTGGGTGGCAAGCCGGATTCTCTGGGCTTCTCCGCCGGACAGGGTCCCGGTAGACCGCGCCAGCGACAGGTAATCCAGTCCAACCTGCACCAGGAAGCCTACCCGTCCCCGGATTTCTTTTAATATCTGATCCGCAATCAGATGCTGCTGCGGCGTCAGGGAAATATTTCCCAGGAACTCATAGAGATCCCGGACTGACATGGCGGTCACTTCGTAGATATTCCTGTCTGACACGGTGACTGCCAGAGATTCCGGTTTCAGCCGGCGCCCGCCGCAGGCTTTGCATGGGGTAATCCGCATAAAAGACTCGTATTCCTGCTTCACCGTCTCAGACCCGGTTTCCCGGTATCTGCGCTCCTCATTTCGGATCAGTCCTTCAAACGCGATATCGTAGTCACCGACTCCGCGCTGGCCGACATAATGGACTTTTACCTTTTTTCCATCAGTACCGTATAAAATCACATTCTGCGCCTCTTCGGACAGCTGTTCAAAGGGCGTATCCAGAGAGAAGCCATAGGTATCCGCCAAAGCCTTCAGCACCGCGTAAGTAAAGCTCCCTTCCTTCGCGGAGGACTGCCAGCCCATGGCCACAATGGCTCCCTGGGATAAGGACAGGCTTCTGTCCGGAATCATCAGATCCGGGTCAAATTCCATCTTATACCCAAGACCCGCGCAGACCGGGCAGGCGCCGAAGGGATTATTAAAGGAAAAGCTGCGGGGTTCGATTTCATCAATGCTGATCCCGCAGTCCGGGCAGGAAAAATTCTGGGAAAACTGCAGCGGTTCCCCGCCGATCACATCCACGGTCAGCAGGCCGTCAGACAGCTGCAGCACATTTTCGATGGAATCTGCCATACGGGTCTCGATGCCCTCCCGGATCACCAGCCGGTCCACCACGATGTCAATGCTATGCTTGATGTTTTTATCCAGCACAATATCTTCGGACAGATCATAGTTACTGCCGTCAATCCGCACCCGCACATATCCGCTTTTTCTGGCCTGGGCCAGTAATTTCTCGTGCCGTCCTTTGCGTCCGCGCACCACCGGCGCCAGGAGCTGAATCTTTGTCCGTTCCGGAAGCTTCATCAGGGCGTCCACCATCTGATCCACGGTTTGGCGGCTGATTTCCCTGCCGCATTTCGGGCAGTGGGGAATCCCGGCCCGGGCATACAGGAGACGGAAATAGTCGTAGATTTCCGTGACCGTTCCCACGGTAGACCGGGGATTCCGGTTGGTGGATTTCTGGTCGATGGAAATCGCCGGAGACAGTCCTTCGATCTTTTCTACGTCCGGTTTTTCCATCTGGCCGAGGAACTGACGGGCATAGGAAGACAGGGATTCCATATACCGGCGCTGTCCTTCCGCGTAAATTGTGTCAAAGGCCAGGGAGGATTTGCCGGAGCCGGACAGTCCCGTCAGTACAATCAGTTCATCCCTGGGAATGTCCAGGTCAATGTGTTTCAGGTTATGCTCATTGGCACCCCGGATTTTAATCAGTTTCTTTTCTTTCATATTATTATCTATTACCTGTGGTTCTGTGTTTTCTTCTCACGGTCCGCATCAGCCTGCTTCCTGCAGATGCTTCTTTAATTCGATCATCTGATCCCGCAGCACGGCTGCCGTCTCGAAATCCAGATCGGCTGCTGCTTTCTTCATTTTTTCGGTAATTTTGCGGATCATCTGTTCCAGTTCTTTCCTGTTCATGGATTCCGGATCTTTTTTCAGCTCAGTATCCGCAGATGCCGCCTTTTTGGATATACTGATCAGGTCCCGGACTTCCTTGTGAATCGTCTGCGGCGTAATCCCATGGGCTTCGTTATATTCCATCTGAATCCTGCGTCTGCGCTCCGTTTCATCCAGAGCCGCGCGCATGGAATCCGTTATCACATCCGCGTACATAATCACATGCCCCCGGTCATTGCGGGCCGCACGGCCGATGGTCTGGATCAGGGATGTTTCCGAACGGAGAAATCCCTCCTTGTCCGCGTCCAGAATGACTACCAGGGAAATCTCAGGAATATCCAGGCCTTCCCGCAGCAGGTTGATGCCCACCAGCACATCAAACACATCCAGACGCATATCCCGGATGATTTCCGCCCGCTCCAGGGTGTCAATATCCGAGTGCAGATACCGGACCCGTATTCCGATTTCTTTCATATAACCGGTCAGATCTTCTGCCATGCGCTTGGTCAGAGTGGTAATCAGGATCTTGCTGCCCCGCTGGGTTTCCTTGCGGACCTCCCCGACCAGATCGTCGATCTGTCCCTCCACAGGACGCACTTCCACTGCGGGATCCAGCAGACCGGTTGGGCGGATAATCTGTTCGGTGCGCAGCAGCTCATGCTCCTCTTCGTAGGTATTCGGTGTCGCGGACACAAACAGCATCTGATTGATTTTTCCTTCAAATTCCTCAAAATTCAGGGGCCGGTTGTCCTTGGCGGAAGGCAGGCGGAACCCGTAATCCACCAGAGTGGTTTTTCTGGACTGGTCTCCGAAATACATTCCCCGGATCTGGGGAATCGTGATATGGGACTCATCGACCATGATCATAAAATCATCCGGGAAATAATCGATCAGTGTATAAGGCGGCGTACCCGGCGCCAGTCCCGCCAGATGCCGGGAATAATTCTCAATACCGGAACAGAACCCGGTTTCCCGCAGCATCTCAATGTCAAAATTGGTGCGTTCCGCTATTCTCTGGGCTTCCAGGAGTTTGTCCTCACGTTTGAAATAATTCACCCGTTCCTTCAGTTCTTCCTCAATTCCAATGACCGCCTCATTGATTTTCTCCTGGGGAACTACATAATGGGAGGCCGGAAATACCGCGATATGCTTCAGCTCGCTGCGGATCTCCCCGGTCAGCACATCAATCTCCGTGATCCGGTCCACTTCATCGCCGAAGAACTCCACCCGGACGGCAGTTTCCCCTTTGTCTGCCGGAAAAATCTCCAGCACATCTCCCCGCACCCGGAACGTGCCGCGCTGAAAGTCCATATCATTTCGGGAATACTGCATTTCCACCAGTTTGCGGATGACTTCATCTCTGTCCTTTTCCATACCCGGCCGCAGGGACACACACATATTCTGATAATCCACCGGGCTTCCGAGGCCGTAGATACAGGAAACGGACGCGACGATAATGACATCCCTGCGCTCGGACAGGGCGGCTGTGGCTGACAGGCGCAGTTTGTCGATTTCGTCATTGATCGCGCTGTCTTTTTCAATATAGGTATCCGTGGACGGCACATAGGCTTCCGGCTGATAGTAATCATAATAGGAGACAAAATACTCCACTGCGTTTTCCGGGAAAAATTCCTTGAATTCTCCGTACAGCTGCGCAGCCAGCGTCTTATTATGGGAAATGATCAGTGTGGGGCGGTTCAGTCTGGCAATCACATTTGCCATGGTAAATGTCTTGCCGGATCCGGTAACCCCAAGAAGTGTCTGAAACTGATTGCCTTCCTGAAATCCCCTGACCAGATCTTCAATTGCCGCCGGCTGATCCCCGGTCGGCTGATACTTGGAATGAAGCACAAAATGATCCATGACCCTCTCCTTTCTGACTGCTGCAATTGGTTTATTAGTATAACACCGGAAAAAGAAAAATTCCACATCCTTTGATGTGGAATTCTCTTTCTATAAATCGATACTTCTTAACTTCTTAGTAATATACTTTTACATTCACGTAACGCACGCCCCAGCGGTCTGCCTTGGCATGGGAGGAAAACAGGATATCAATCCGGTTGCCTTTGATGGCCCCGCCGGTATCTTCCGCCCGGTATACGTGGCCGTTGATTTCAACATTGCTGCGCAGGGGAATCACCCGGGGATCCACGGCGATCGTGCGGCCCGGTCTCAGTCTGGTGCCCAGTGCGGTGATTCCGGAATTGGAACCGTTGCAGCAGGCTCCCGGACAGTATCCGGTGGTCTTGACACGGATGACTTTATAGCGTTTCACCGTAACGGTGCAGCTGGCGGAAGCATTGGTGCCCAGCACTTTCACACGGATAGTAGCCTTGCCGTTCTTTTTGCCTTTGACCACGCCTTTTTTTGTGACAGAAGCCACCCGGCTGTTGCTGGATGTCCATTTGACTGCCTTTCCGTTCGCGTTCGTAACCACGGCTTTGATCTGTTTCTGTGTACCGGATTTCACGGTAGCCTTTTTTGTCTTTAATACAACAGCGGTTTTCGCTGGTTTAGCGGCAGCCGCCTCTGCCTGTATGTTATTGGTTCCAAATACTGCCACAGCCGCAAAAAGAGAAATTCCGCATCCTGCCAGTACTTTTACTAATTTCTTTTTCAAAACGTACCTCCAAAAAATATTACAATTATTTCATCGGCAGGAACTATTCTAACGCATTTGTTGCATTTTGTTAAGCGGTTTTAATATATTTGTAACATTTATGAAAAAAGAAAACCTCGCAATCCCTTGTCATCAGCGGGACTGCGAGGTTTGTATTTTTTTGTATTTTTTTCTGCACAGTGGTTTTTTCACGGATTTTCAGGATTCTTTCCGCTGTTCCCGGGTCTTTCCCTTCGCTGCGAAAATGCCGGCTGCCACGCCAAACATTCCCATCATTGCCATAATTCCGATCATCCATCCCTGTGTCATACTGAGTGCTGCTGCCGCCATCGTCTCACCTAATCCTCTCTTTCTGCCTCTTTAAACAGTTTCCCGATAAAATAACCCGCAATCGTAATACCAAATACAAGGATTGCTGCTTCGATCACAATATGCCATACCATCATACTGCCGGTCACTCCTTTCTTCTGCTTCTGTCACCGCGTCTGCACGCGCTTAGATCTCATGGGTTGCCTTCATGGCCGCTGTCGCTTCCTGTTCTTTCCGGCTCAGCTTAAAATATCCCGGCTGCGATCCCGGCATCAGGCCGAAGGTAAGGAAACCAACTACCAGCGTTATGATCAGGCACAGGTATACCTGATGGAAATTCGGCATATGCAGGGCCGTCTGCAGTCCGCAGGTAATCCATATCACATTGGCAATCCAGGATACCACGCAGGTAATCACCATGGCCTTTGTGTTTCTCTTCCAGCACAGGCCGAAGATCAGTGTAGTAAAAATCGGCACCGCCCAGGTAAAGATCCAGTTAATCGTAGTCACAACCGTAGGCTGGAACTGGCACAGCACAATGGCCGCGATTCCCACGATCACAATCATAATCCGCATCACGCGGGTCTTCTGCTTTTCTGTGGCATCCGGCCGATACAGTCCGCCGTACAGATCATAGGCAAAAATAGTTGCCGGACACAGCGACGTCATGGCGAAGGTGGAAAGCAGTGCTCCCAGGAAAGACGCGCAGATCAGGGCAATGACCCATTTCGGAAGAACTGCCAGCATCATGGCCGGTGTCATCATCATCGCGCTTCCGCCGACTTTTAAGTAGCCCAGTGCCAGCGCTGCCAGTCCCAGAAGAGTAGGGATAATACAGAACATTCCATTCACCGGGCCGGCCAGCCAGATGGATTTTTTAATCGAAGTGGTATCTTTTGCCGCGATGCAGGTCTGCAGTCCCATCTGGGATACGCCCTGGAACATGGTACAGGTGAAAATCGTCGGAATCGCGAATCCGATGATGATATCTTTGTTGCCGAAGATATCCAGCATCCAGCCATTGCCGGAAGTCTGCAGATTCTTCGCCACATCATCCCAGCCCTGGCCGGGCAGGCACACAAACATTGCGATCAGCGCTACGATCAGCGCGCCGTACATGAATACCGCGTTGATCATATTCAGCCAGGACACTTCCTTCATGCCTGCCAGCAGCACGTAGAAAATACCAAACGCGCCTCCCACCAGTGCGCCGACCATATAAGGCCATCCGGTACATACCACAAAAGTGACTGCCACACACTGGGTTTCCAGACACAGACACCCGAATACCAGCGGTCCCATGACACAGGCAATGAGAATCCGTACCTTTTTTCCATACAGTCTGCCGAAAAGATCCGGAATCGTATCGGTTCCGATTTTCCGGACCCAGGGACCGGTAATCTGTGTAATCACCACCATCATCACTGTACAGGCGATTCCAAACCAGACAGCAATGGAACCCATGGTCGCGCTGTTTTCACAGGTACCCCAGATATGGGCGGATCCCAGCATCGTCAGCGCCAGTGTAATGCCTACCTGGGCTGTGGGCAGCCCTTTTCCCGCCAAAGCAAAACTTCCCTCTTCCGAGGCCATCTTCCGCCCTTTCCGGGCAATGACAAATCCCACACCGAATATGGTTGCGAATTCGTACAGCAATACAAAAATCAATACACCCCAATTCATACAGCACCATCCTGTTCTTTATTCATCAGTAATCATCAGTTTCTGCCGGCTTTTCTTTGTCAGTTATCATTATAAATTTTTTATAAACTATGCGACAATTCTCTATTACTATCTCATCATTCCTTTTGGTTATCGCTCCAAAACTATATGATTTTCATCCACATCCTGTTTGTTTATTTTTCACTGTTTTTCCTCGGTATTTCCAAGATTTTATTGGTAATAATGGTCAAAAAAAGCAGGAGATCCCCGTCTCCTGCTTTTATTATCTGTCTGATTATAACCATTCTGCATTGTGCCATGCAGTATTGTAATAGTGAAACGTTTTTCTCGCCTTTGCAGGAATTTTCCCGCTATTCCTCTATCTCTTCCGGCGGCACATCCTGTGTCAGAAAGTTTTCGATGAATACCTTTTTCATCGGATTGTAGTGCTCCTCATTCCATGCCATGGTCAGGCTGGGATCACTGATGGGATCCGTATCCAGAAACCGGACCGACGGATTGCTGTACAGCAGATTTCTGCCGTCTAAAATGCAGACCCCCACCCCCGCCTCTACCCAGAGCATTTCCTCTGACAGTGAAGAGGCAAACTTTACTTTCGGTGTAAATCCGGCGGTTTTGCAGGCATCCAGGATCAGCCGGGGAGACTCTTCCGAATCTTCCGTTGAAACCATGATAATGGTATCATCCTTAAAATCCGACAGCTTTACATAACGGGCATTGGCCAGCCGGTGGTCCTTATGCACCACCACATAGTCCCTGGTTTTCTCGATAACCTGATACTGCAGCATGGAACGTTCCTTCAAGTCAAAGAGAAGCGTAAAGATAATATCCAGCTCATTTTCATACAGCTTCCGGATCAGTTCATTGAAACTGTAAGTATGCAGATTGATCTTGACCTGGGGATAGAATTCTGCCAGATAATTCAGGATTCCCGGAAAAAGATCGCCCAGGTAAGCGCCTTCCAGCACACCGATATTCAGTTCTCCGGACAGCCCCTGAAAGCTGTTTCTGGCATTGGCAACTGCCAGGTTATAATCATTGTAGATTTTTTCAAATTCCGGAAGCAGCACGGCCGCCGGCGGCGTCAGACGGACATAGCGGTTGCTCCGCACAAAGAGCTGCATATTCAGTTCATTTTCAATCGCAGAAATCTGTCTGCTCAGCGCCGGCTGCGTAATAAAAAGAATCTCCGCCGCCTTGGTAAAATTCAAACACTTTGCCACAGTAATAAAGTATTTCATCTGCGTAATATTCATGCTGCCTCCTTAAAAACTGTCGTAAAAAAAGCTGTTCCGGCGAAAGATCACTCCCGCCGAAACAGCTGACTGCCTGCTGTTTTTATTTCTGTGGATGATGTTCCAGATATTCATGGGCTGCCCGGGACATGGCCAGAACATTCTCCGGCTTCGCATCCGAAGGGATATCGCATCCGGAGGCTACCATTACGCCCCAGGGTCCGATATCGTCCAGCACTGCCGTCACATAATCATAGACTTCCTGTGCTGTGCCGAATGTGAGCATCTCGCAGGGCACATCCCCCAGGATACATACATTGGGTCCCAGAACCTGTCTGCACTTGCGGATATCTGTCTTGGAATCCAGAGCCATGACATAGGTCTTTTCCGGAAGCTGTTTGAAGCGATCCAGCAGAAGATCCCAGTTGGAATCCAGATGGAACATGGGGATGACATTCATCTCGATGCACAGATCATAATATCCTTTAAAGTACGGCCATACAAATTCATCAAACATGTCCGGTGAGATCAGATCCGGGCCGGTGCGCCAGCCGCCGATCCATACGCCGATGGCATGGGTGTCTTCGATCTGTTTCCGATAGGTTTTCAGATTGGACTCCATGACCAGATCAAAAATCTCATGCATCAGCTCCGGTTCATCAAACAGATCATCCACCAGAAAGGCTTCCAGGGAACGTCCGCCGCAGAAATATTCAAAGGGTGTAATCATCAGGAAATCACAGATACACGGGATTCCTGCCTCGTAAAACTTTTTGTAGCTGCGTGGATTGGCTTCAAAAAACGGTTTCAGGTTGTTCCAGTTATCGTTGCATTTCTCATGAATAAACTGTGCCTGCCAGGCCTCCCAGCCCATGTCCTTGATTTTCTGGTAGTCTTCGAATTTCATGTTTTCCGGAATCTCCGTAATCTGCCACATGGCATCATCATCCAGGTCCACGCCCGGTATGGCTGTCTTGGAAAGCCACTGGGTACCCAGCAGATACGGGGAGAAAATCACATTCTGCGTGCCGTCCGCGTCGATCCGTTTCAGTTCCTTAATATTCGCGTCGCAGGCCAGATCAAAATCCGTTATGTAGTCTTTCATCCGGATATGATTGGCTCTGGCCATATAGGCATTGCCGCAGGGCACAAACGGAACACGGTCTGTTGACTCGCAGCGCACGGTTTTTCTCAACAATTCCAGATTATCTTCGTATTTTCCCATAGTAATTACCTCCTGTGCATGATGCTGTCTGCTCTCTGCATTAAGCATAGCAGAAACCGCCGGATGCATCTAAGTTTGAATTTGCATCCCATCATGCACTTTGGTAATTATACGTATCGTTCCTGTTATTTAAAATATTCCACGCCGGCTGCAAACAGCTTCATGTCCTGTTCGCCCCAGGTATTGATCGCGATATGATCGCCCCGGCGCTCCGCATGGCACATCTTTCCGAGGCATCTGCCGTCCGGGCTGGTAATGCCTTCCACCGCCAGATAGGAGCCGTTGATGTTCCATGTTTCATCCATGGTCGGCGTGCCCTCCAGGTTGACATACTGGGTCGCCACCTGACCGTTTTCAAAGAGTTTTTTCAGCCATTCTTCATTTGCCACAAAACGGCCCTCTCCGTGCGAAGCCGGATTGGAATATACACCGCCCAGTTCCGCATTGGCCAGCCACGGGGATTTGTTGGACACTACTTTGATCGTCGCCATCTTGGAAATATGACGGTCGATGGTATTGTAGGTCAGGGTCGGCGCGTCCGCGGTGGGTACCTGACGGATTTCGCCGTAGGGCACCAGTCCCAGTTTGATCAGTGCCTGGAAGCCGTTGCAGATCCCCAGACACAGGCCGTCCCTCTCATCCAGCAGCTTCCGGACTGCTTCACTGATCTTCTCATTGCGGAAGGCAGCGGCAAAGAACTTGGCGGAGCCTTCCGGTTCATCACCGGCAGAAAAGCCGCCCGGGAACATCACAATCTGAGCCTGGCCGATGGCGTCCTCAAAGGCTTCTACGGATTCTTCAATGTCCCGGGGACTCAGATTCCGGAACACCTTGGTGATCACCCGGGCACCCTGCTCCTCAAACGCGCGGGCAGAATCGTATTCGCAGTTCGTCCCCGGGAAAACAGGGATGAATACGGTGGGTTTCGCGATTTTGTTTCTGCAGATATATACATTTCCTGTCTGATACAGCCCGGTCTTTACCTCGGTCTGATCCTTTACGGCAACTGTAGGATATACGCTTTCCAGAGTACCGGTCCATGCAGCCAGTGCCTCCTCCATGGAAATCACACTGCCCTCCAGCGCAAATTCTGCCTGTTCGGTTACTGTACCCACCAGCTTCACCTGGGCGCCCAGTCCCGCTTCTTCCATTGCTTTCAGAATGGAATTGACTTCCGCAGGGGCCGCTTCCGCCACCAGACTGCCAAAGCCCGGCGCGCAGGCCTCCCGCAGGCTGATGTTTTCCATGGATACACCCAGCTGATTGCCGAAGGCCATCTTGCTGACTGCTGCCAGCAGGCCTTTTCCGTCTAACGCGTAGACAGATTCCAGTTTTTTCTTCTGGTTCAGCCCGTAAACCACATCATATACCTTCATAATATTGGCATAGTCCGGCATCTGATCTTTGTCCCTGCCTGTGGTAAAGAGAATCAGGCGGCTGCCCGGATGCTTCAGTTCCGGTGTGATCACATCATGTTCGTCTGCCACATCCACCGCAAAGGATACCAACGTGGGCGGCACGTCGATATCATTGAAGGTGCCGGACATGGAATCTTTGCCGCCGATACTCGGCAGGCCGAATCCCATCTGGGCGCTGTATGCGCCTAACAGTGCGGTAAATGGCTGGCTCCAGCGTGCGGGATCTTCACTCATTCTGCGGAAGTACTCCTGGAAGGTAAAGCGGATCTTATGATAATCTCCGCCGGCGGCAACAATTTTTGCCACAGATTCCGTCACTGCGTACGCTGCGCCATGATACGGGCTCCAGCTGGTCAGATACGGATCAAAGCCATAGCTCATCATCGTCACTGCGTCGCATTTTCCCTTCAGAACCGGCACTTTTGCCACCATACTCTGGGTTTCCGTAAGTTGATATTTCCCTCCGAAAGGCATGTACACACTGCCGGCGCCGATGGACGCGTCAAACCGCTCCACCAGTCCCTTCTGGGAGCATACATTCAGATCCTTCAGAGTATCCAGCCATGCGGCTTTCACGTCGCCGGCAGCTACATCCTTTTCCACGGATTCCAGTGCCAGGCGGTCAAAATATCCGTTCTCTTCGCTGGGCAGTTCCACATGCACCGATGCTTCCTGATGGGCGCCGTTTGTATTCAGGAACGCCCGGGACAGGTTCACAATCTCCTTCTCTCTCCAGCGGAGAATCAGACGGGGTTCCTCGGTTACGACCGCCACTTTCACTGCTTCGAGATTTTCCTCTGCTGCGTAAGCCAGGAACTGTTCGGCGTCTTTCGGAGCCACTACCACGGCCATCCGTTCCTGGGATTCTGAAATCGCCAGCTCTGTTCCGTCCAGACCCGCGTATTTCTTGGGTACGCGATCCAGGTCAATGTCCAGGCCGTCTGCCAGCTCACCGATTGCCACCGATACTCCGCCGGCTCCAAAGTCATTGCATTTCTTAATCAGGCGGGTTACTTCTTCCCTGCGGAACAGGCGCTGGATCTTGCGCTCTGTAGGCGGATTGCCCTTCTGTACTTCCGCGCCGCAGGTATCAATGGATTCCGTCGTATGAGCTTTCGATGAACCGGTTGCGCCGCCGCATCCGTCACGTCCGGTACGGCCGCCCAGAAGAATGATGATATCACCGGGATCCGAGGTCAGACGCTGGACTGCCCGCCGCGGAGCAGCTCCTAATACCGCGCCGATTTCCATTCGTTTGGCTACATAATTCGGATGATAGATTTCTTTCACCAGACCGGTAGCCAGACCGATCTGGTTGCCGTAGGAGCTGTAGCCTGCCGCTGCGCCGGTGACGATCTTTTTCTGGGGAAGTTTTCCCTCCAGGGTATCTTTCACCGACACGGTAGGGTCTGCTGCTCCCGTGACACGCATTGCCTGGTATACATACGTACGCCCGGAAAGAGGATCGCGGATTGCGCCGCCCAGGCAGGTGGCCGCGCCGCCGAAGGGTTCGATTTCCGTCGGATGGTTGTGGGTCTCGTTTTTGAAATTAATCAGCCACTCTTCTTCTTTTCCGTCTACCAGCAGCGGCACTACGATACTGCAGGCATTGATCTCATCGGATTCTTCCTGGTCATCCAGCTTGCCCTGCTGTTTCAGCAGTTTGGCGGCAAGTGTGCCCAGATCCATCAGACAGATGTACTTGTCGTCTCTGTCTTTATAATAAATTTCATGGTCTTTTCTGTAGGATTCGAATGTATTGCGGATCGGTTCCTGATATCTGCCTTCCTCGAAGGTAATATCCTTCAGTTCTGTGGAAAATGTGGTATGGCGGCAGTGGTCGGACCAGTAGGTGTCCAGCACGCGGATTTCTGTCATCGTCGGATCCCGCTGTTCCTCATCGGCAAAGTAGTGCTGAATGTGCAGAAAATCCCGGAATGTCATCGCCAGTCCCAGAGAATCATACAGCTGCTGAAGAGGTTCCTCCGGCATATCTTTGAATCCCGTAAGAATCTGCACATCTGCGGGCTCCTCAAAGTTCTGCACCAGGGTCTGAGGCTTTTCCATGCCCGTTTCCCTGGAATCCACCGGATTGATGCAGTGATGCTTGATCGCTTCCATCTCTTCCTCGGTCACATCTCCCTCGATCACATAGGTCATCGCTGTGCGGATAATGGCCTCGGATTCCTTATAGAGGAGCTTGATGCACTGTTCCGCGGAATCTGCGCGCTGATCAAACTGTCCCGGCAGGAATTCCACGCTGAATACCCTGCCGCCTGCCGCGTCAAAGGTCTCTTCATACAGGTCATCTACCGGCGGCTCCGCAAATACGATATGAAGTGCCTTCTGATAGATCTCTTCCGGAATGTTCTCCACATCATAGCGAACCAACGCCCTGACGCCGGTTACACTGTGTATTCCCAGATATCCGCTGATTTCAGATAAAAGTTCGGATGCCTTGACTGCAAAATCCTTTTTCTTTTCTACATATACTCTGCGCACGCCGCCCATGTATAATCCTCCTTCATGAAAACGCAATTAAACTCAAATTACAGTATAAAATATCTCCCCCGTGAATGGAAGTGTCTATCTTCGCTTTCTTGAAAATATTTTCCGGCAGAATCCCCGGTGCCGGGCAAACCCGGCCCGGTCCAACTCATTACAGCCAAATCCATCGCAGACAAATCTGCCGCAGACAAATCCGCCGCAAATAGAAAAACGGAACCGCACAGCAACTGTGCGGTTCCGGATTCTGTCTTACACTCGCGAAAACGAAAGTGTCACTTATTTGGTTTTGCCCATCCAGCCGGCGATAACCATTCTCTGAACTTCAGAAGTTCCTTCGTAGATCTCTGTGATCTTAGCATCACGCATATGACGCTCGAACGGATAATCTCTGGTGTAACCATAACCACCAACTAACTGTACGCAGCGGCGTGTAATGTCAGAAGCAGCCTCGGATGCCTGCAGTTTGCCCATAGCAGCCAGATGAGAGTAAGGCTCGCCATCCTGCTTAGCCTGAGCTGCACGGTAGATCAGCAGTCTTGCGCCGTCTAATCTTGCCTGCATGCTTGCCAGCTCGAACTGAGTGTTCTGGAATTTCCAGATCGGTCTGCCAAACTGGATACGCTCTTTGGTGTAAGCTACGGTCTCATCAATAGCAGCCTGTGCGATACCAAGTGCCTGTGCGCCGATACCGATACGTCCGCCGTCCAGTGTCATCATAGCTACTTTGAAGCCCTTGCCAAGCTCGCCCAGCAGGTTCTCTTTCGGAACGATGCAGTCATCAAAGATCAGCTCGGATGTGGAAGAGCCGCGGATACCCATCTTCTTCTCATGTCCGCCAACAGAGAATCCCGGGAAGTCACGCTCAACGATAAATGCGGAAATGCCGTGGTTTCCCTTTTCTTTATCGGTCATAGCGAATACTACGAATACATCTGCAAAGCCTGCATTTGTGATGAATACTTTGGATCCGTTTAATACAAAGTGATCGCCCTTGTCCACTGCAACAGTCTTCTGCATAGCTGCATCTGTACCTGCGCCCGGCTCAGTCAGACCGAAAGCGCCAAGCTTCTCACCGCTTAACAGTCCCGGCAAATATTTCTTTTTCTGCTCTTCGGTACCGAAAGTAAAGATCGGCCAGCAGCAAAGGGAAGTATGTGCGGAAACCATTACGGAAGTAGTAGCGCAGTACTCTGCTAATTTCTCACATACGCCGATGTATGTAACGTAGGACAGTCCGGCTCCGCCGTACTCTTCCGGGAAAGGAACGCCCATCATACCCATCTCAGCCAGTGCATGCCAGGTATCTTCCGGGAACTTCTCCTCTTCGTCAACTTCTGCTGCCTTAGGACCTACCTCGTTCTTTGCGAAATCGTCGAGCATGTCGATGATTTCCTGCTCTTCCTCATTAAAATGGAAATTCATACAATTCTCCTCCTGTCTTGTTGTTGAGTACTTTTTATGCTGCAGCGGAGAGCGACAGATTCCCGCTGCAGGGCAGTACCCATGTGGTCACCTGTCACTATCCACTTTACACGTTTCCCTATTTGTTTGCAATAACCTTTTTCACTTCTTCAATGAAAATCGGAAGGATCTTCTTCGCATCGCCGACAATGCCTACATCAGCCACTTCAAAAATCGGAGCGTCTTCGTCTTTGTTAATGGCAACCACATACTTGGAGCTGCTCATACCGGATACGTGCTGTGTAGCGCCGGATACGCCTGCGCAGATATAAAGCTGGGGAGCAACGATTTTTCCGGACTGGCCTACCTGGTGCTGACGGCCGATCCAGCCTTCTTCGATTACCGGACGGGTAGCTCCTACCACACCGCCAAGTACATCTGCCAGCTCCTCGATCAGCGCGAAATCTTCCTTGGAGCCCATGCCGCGGCCGCCGGAAACGATTACCTGCGCGTCTTCCAGGTTGACTGCTTCGCCTGCTTCTGCGATCAGGTCCACAATTTTGGAACGAAGGACATCATCAGATACTGTAATATCGGATGCGGCAATCGGAGCTGCTGCTGTTTCTGCCGGTTTTTCATAGCTTCCGCCGCGAACATTCGCAACGGCTATAGTGCCTTTGACTTTGCGATCTTCCAGAATCGTGCCGCCGAATGCCGGACGAGTGAAGATCAGCGCGTCGCCGTCTGCCGCGATGGATAATACATCGGTAACAGAACCGGTATCCAGAAGTGTGGCAATACGAGGAGTAACGACTTTGCCTACCGGAGTAGCGCTCAGAAGTACGGCTGCGTAATCGCCGGCCTTCGCCTGCTGTACCAGTGCATGTGTAATATAATCTTCTGTCGGTGCTTCCGGTCCGTTGATCACAATAACGGATGCAACGCCTGCCTTGGCTGTGGCAGCTGCTGCCTCATCCAGGCCGGTTCCGATCAGGACTGCGTCTGCCTCTGCCTGTACGGAAGCAGCAGCAGAGATAAGTTCAAGGCTGGCGCCTGTGGGCATGCCTTCTTTTGTCTCGATATATACCAGAAATTTCATACTAATACTACCCCTTCCTACAGTGCTTTTGCGGCCAGCATCGTTTCAATGGCCTTGCTTACAGCTGTCGCGTCTTCTTCTTCCTGGATCTTGATGCCGGCTGCTTTCTTAGCAGGCTCTTTGTATCCAAGGTATTCTACCTTTGCTTCGGAAGCTGCTGCGGCGATCACAGGCACTTCTGCCTTACGTGCTGCAAGTTTGCTCTTGATGGTCGGGTAACGCGGATCGTAGTCCGGTTTGGATACGGTCATGATTGCCGGAAGTGCGCTTTCCACAACCTGATATCCCTCATCGGTCTCTTTCTTTGACTGCACGCCTGCGTCAACAGGATTGACTTCTACGATATTGGATACATAAGGAAGGCCCAGTTTTTCAGCCAGGATACCGCCTACTTCGCCATCAATGTAGTCTGTGGATTCCTTGCCTACAAGGATCAGATCGAATTTGGCGCCGTTGGCCTCTTCCATCTGGGGAATTGCCTGTGCAATTGCCTCTGCTACCACATTGGAATCTGCGCCGGCAAGCTCTGCGTCATTGATCAGATATGCTTTTTTCGCGCCTACGGCCAGACAACTCTTTAAGCTTGTGTTGTTCTCTTCCGGTCCTACCGACACAACCGTTACTGTGCCTTCATGGGCTTCCACATAGCGAACTGCAAGCTCCAGGGCATATGTATCAAATGCGCTGGCCTGCGGGTCTGCTTTCGACAGATCCGGTGTATTGGTAGCCGGATCCAGATGGATTTCAATGGAGTCATCCGGAACCTGTTTAATACATACAAGAATTTCCATAAAAACTTTCCTCCGATATATTCGTTCTTTAACGCAATGAGAAATGCGGATCCGCATTTCTCATCGCATCACAATATCGTATTATAGCACTTGTTAAATAATATACAATACTGCGTCATTTTTCATTTGTGCACATGTCCGCGTCTTCTGCCGCTTACAGGCTGTAGCATACCTTGCCCGGATTCAGGATCATGTTCGGGTCAAATACTTTCTTGATGCCTTCCATCAGGGCCATGTTGGTTTCGCCAACAGACTCTTTTAAGTATTTCACTTTGCCGCGGCCGATTCCGTGCTCGCCGGAAACCAGTCCGCCGCAAGCGGTAGCTTCTGCGTAAAGTTTCTCGAAGTATTTGTCTACACGGCTCTTGAACTCTTCCTCCGGAAGGTCATTGCTGCACTGATAAATATGCAGGTTGCCGTCGCCGGCATGGCCGAAGCTCTTGATGGTAAGACCGCATTCCTCGCCCAGATCTTTGGAGTATTTTACAAAACGTGCAATCTCGTTGACCGGTACTACCACGTCGCACTCGTCAAGCAGCTTTGTCTCTGCTTCGATTGCTTCCAGGAAGGAAGAACGTGCAGCCCACGCGTCTTTGATCTTTGCCGGGCTGTCTGCCACCAGGATATCGATTGCGCCTGCCTCCAGAAGCAGTTCGCTGATTCTCTCCAGCTGATCTTCCAGATCCTCTTCATCTTTGCCTTCCAGAGTTACCAGCAGATAAGCGCCTGCTTCCTGGCCTTCGATGGTCTGCGGGAATACGGAACGTCCGATATAACGCTCAGAAGAAAGGACAATCTCTCTCTCCATGAACTCCAGTGCCTGAGGATCAAAGTTTGCCATTTTGATCTTCGGTACTGTGGAAATGGCAGTATCAATATCTTCGAAGGGTACGATCAGGCTCCATACTTTGCCCGGTGCCGGAACTACTTTTAAGGTAAGCTCTGTGATGATGCCAAGAGTACCCTCAGAACCGATCATTAAGTTCAGCAGGGAATACCCGGAAGAAGTCTTGGATACGGTAGCGCCGAGATGTGTGATTTCGCCGGTAGGAAGAACGACGGTCATCGCACGTACATAGTCTCTGGTCGCGCCGTATTTTACAGCTCTCATGCCGCCTGCGTTTGTCGATACGTTGCCGCCGACAGTCGCGAATTTTTCGCCCGGATCCGGCGGATACAGAAGGCCTTTGGATACGCAGTCCTCAGCCAGGTCATTCAGCAGCACACCTGCCTGAATGGTTACGCCGAAATTCTCCATATCATAGCTGAGAATCTTATTCATCTTGGTGGTATCAATGATCAGGCCGCCAAGAATCGGAACCGCGCCGCCTACAAGACCGGTACCGGCACCACGGGGAGTTACAGGGATCTTATTCTCGTTGCAGATCTTCATAACTGCTGCGATCTCTTCTGTAGATGTGGCCATCAGCAGTGCATCCGGCATCTTTCTGCCGTAGATCGGCATTTCGTCATGTTCGTAATCCTCGTTGATCTCATCTCCCACAAGAAGATGACCCGGAGCTGCTGCTTTCAGCTGTTCAATGATTTCCGGTGTTAATGCATTGTAATTTGGCATGTTTATCCTCCTTTTACGTTTGCGGTAAACACATTTACCCTTGGAATAAATATGCCACATTTTAAGTTTTTTTGCAAGATGAACGACAGCCGCCCGAAATCCGCTCCATAAACTGGTAATTTTTCATAAGACATTTTTTTATTTTTCAGCCATAGTCCCTAAATCCGCTGATAGCAAGGGTTTCCGGAATTGTGATTATATATTTTATAAAATATCCCTTTTTTCCCTTTCCTACGCAAGGCGAAAATCTAATCAGACCCGCAAATTTGTTTGCAACAAAATACATAGAATTCCCACTGTTTTCAACGTATACCGTGATTGTGAAAATATAAGAATCTTCTCAAACAAAAGAATCCTTTCCTCCACTGTCGCCTCTCTGGTCCTGACTGCTAAAATACAGAAATATTTCATGAATTTTCAATTGAATTTTTTTCACATTATTGTTACAATTGTATGAGTAACTTGGTTACCATTCCATCACTTAATAACTAATACTCTGGTACATCTGCGCAAGGAGGCCTAATCCCGCAATGAAAACAGTCAATCCTTATCACTATGTCACCAACTGCATTTCCGGCAAATGGAAAATGACGCTTCTTCATCATATCCACCATTATGGAAAGATCCGTTTCAACGAAACGAAGAAGACCCTGGGTGTCAGTGAAAAAGTATTGAGCCAGCAGCTGAAGGAACTGGCCCGGGACGGACTGGTGGAGCGCATCCAGTATAATACTATCCCCCTGAAAGTGGAATATATTCTCACGCCGGCGGGAGAGGATCTGATCCCGGCCCTGGACATTCTTTACATCTGGAGTGTACGGCGGCTGGCTGCCCTGAATATGCCCATTGATCCGGATGCCTTTAAAGTCCATACCGAGTTAAAGTATGAAGACCAGCTGATGGACATCATGGATACTTACATGAAAAAACATGTCTCTGAGGATGGCGATGCTTCTGAAAAAGAGCCGGATTCCGGTTCCGACGGCACATCTGCTTCCCACTGATAGCTCTGCCAGCACAGGGACCCTGTTCGTTTCCGAACAGGGTCCCTTTCAGTCATTCTGTATTTTTTCCTGTCAGTCATACGGCCGGCTCCGGGCTGCGGTCAGCTGCGGCTTTTGACTGTTTCGAGATTTTTGATGATATAGGCCCTGGACCAGAGCTGATGCTGTTCCAGTCCATCACAGATTCCGGAAAAATCTTCCGCGATTACCGCTTTATGAATATCCTCAAAATAAGTGATTCCGGAGTGGTAGCCGGTGCCGCTGCCGCCCTTTTCTCTGGGCATGGCGAATAATTCATGGAGGATTTCATCCAGTCCCGTCATGGAAGTGATCTTTGACAGCAGTACCTCATTATTCGCGTTGCGGTAAAACACGTCCATAATATTCCGGATGCACCGGCAGCTTTCCACGACTCCGTTGGAATTGCGGTATTCCTCTATATATCCCCCGATCTGGGCTGCCATCTGACTGCTGTCCCCGTAGCGCAGCGCGTTTCGTGCCGCCAGCATCTGATAGGCAAAGCTGATCTCCTGAATCTGACGTACGTCATTTTCCGTGATATCGATCACCCGGGCGCCTACGTTGTTTTCGAATTCAATGAGTCCCTCATTCAGCAGACGGTTCAATGCCTCCCGCACCGGGGTGGAACTTACTCCGTATTCTTCCTGAAGCTTGCTCACATTCAGCTTGCTTCCGAACGGAATCTTAAGAGACACAATCCGTTCTCTCAGTTTTTCATAAACCTGGTCCACCAGGGATACTCGTTTAATAACTGCCATACTTCTCCATTCTCTTTCTCTGCCGGGGCAGAACTTCATATATTATATTTTGCAAAATAACAAATATTTGTATTATTATCGCACAGCCTGCGGGTTTTTTCAAGTATACCGTACACCATTTTTCCATTCCCTTCCACATCACACAGCGGTCCCTTCCGTCTGCATGAAAAAAGAGAAGGCTCTGACCGAACCTTCTCTTCCACTTTTTTATTGATTTCTCAGAATTGTTCTGATTTACTCAACTTCGAAATAATCCGCATCATCTACCGTACGGGCGCCGTCTTTTTCATATACCCCCATCACCTTGCATTTCGGGCAGAATCCGAATTCATCGCCGAATTCTGTCATCAGGTCGGTGGCATACTCAAATTTCAGGCCGCATTTCGGGCAGTGATAATACATCATCTGCGGTCCCCAGGTCATAGAATCAACCTCCGATTATTTCTTCAGACCAAGCATCTCACGAGCTTCGTCCGGAGTAGCAACATCGTTGCCGAACTCGCGGATTACGCGGGCAGCTCTCTCTACGAACTGACGGTTGGACTCAGCAAGCTGGCCTTTTGCGTACATAACGTTGTCTTCCATACCTACACGAACATGTCCGCCCAGTGCAACTGCGCCGTACAGCATCTCCATAGCGCTGTGGCCTACACCGAAGCAGGACCAGGTGTTGTCTTTGCCGCACAGGGATTCCATGGTCTCTTTCATGAATACCAGGTTCTTCATGGTGCCGGCGATACCATTTGCGCAGCCCATGCAGAACTGGAAGTGCTGCGGTCCTACCAGGACACCTTTCTTCAGATAGTATGCTGCATTGCCGATCATACCCGGATCAAATACTTCGATCTCCGGTTTTGTACCGCACTCCTGGAATAATTTTCCGCAGTCTTCCAGGAATTTCGGGCTGTTTAAGAACAGGCCGCTGTTCAGCCAGTTCATGGAACCGCAGTCATAGGAAGCCATTTCCGGATGCAGATCTTTGACATGCTGTACACGGATCTGATCATCTGCGTGGATATCACCGGATGTGGTCATGTTAACGATGATGTCGCAGTCCGGATGATTTGTCTTAAGCAGCTCTGCTGTCTTGGCGAATCTGGCCGGATCCATAACACCGTTGCCGTTGTCATCTCTCATATGGATATGAGCGATTGCAGCGCCTGCTTTCCAGCAGTCATATACGTCTTCTGCGATCTCTTCCGGTGTCATCGGAACGTTAGGGTTGTTCTCTTTTTTCGGCCATGCGCCTGTTACTGCAGCTGTGATAATTGTTTTTTTCTTTGCCATTGGAAATTACCTCTCTCTGTTAAATGAAATCATTCAAGCAAGGACAGCCGCCGCAAGCATCGCCTGCAGCGGCTGATCTGCTACCATAACAGTATATTACAGTATATTTTGCGAATCAACAGTTTCTGTTATTTTCTTACAGCTCTGTTACCATTCTGGAAGGATTCTCTAATGCTCTGTCTTTGGTGAACTTGTGGTTTAAGAATACTTCTCTGTCCTGTGCGCCGGTACCAGCATATTTGTATGTTCTGGTCGGTACATCTTTGTTGATATCATCTTCGTCAATGTAAGCCACGCAGCGAGCCATAGAACCGTCGCCCATGTACCATCTCAGAGGGAAGCAGAAGAATTTGAATTTTTTGCCTTTTACTTTCTCGATGTCACCGCCAAGGTTCTCAACACCTACGATACCATGGCCAAGCATTGTCTTGTGGCAAGGCTCCCAGGTACCCCAGCATCCGATTGCTTCCAGAGCACCAAACTTCTTGTCGTATGCTTCCTGGCCGTGCAGTCTGATGTACTCGAATTTATCGAACTCAGCGTATGCTTCCTCACCGAACAGCTCTTTGTACTCTTCTGTGATGGGTTTTCCGGATGCGCCAAGAAGGTTCATTCTGGTCATACCGTTGTTGCCCATAGCGGTGTGCAGCGGATGATCCAGTGCCTGCATATCCATAGCTACGCATTTTACTTTGTGGTCTACGAACCACTGGCCAGCTTCTACGCCGGTACCGCAGGAATAATGATAATACTCTTTGGTATCGTCAAACAGCTGGTTCATGCCGGTTACCAGACATACAACCTTGTTCTCCAGCTCGCCTTTTGCAGGATCCGGATCAATGCCCATACGACGGCATGCGTCATCCAGATGTTTGCCTGTGATCAGGCCCCAGCGCTCGATCTGGATATCCAGAGCTACTGCGTCGCCTGTGTAAGCGTCGATCGGCATCTCATGTGTGTAACGAGCTCTCTTGCCGTCAAACTCAACTTCCATAACGTGACGCGGTGCATCACAATGTGTACCTGTATGCATTGTGCATCCGATGTACTGTGTTAAAACGCCGCCTTTAGCCATGGAATGCTTGGAATCGATGACCGGTTTGTCAAAGTACGGCCAACGCGGAATCTCAGCGCCAAACGGATGTGTCAGATCAACATATACCATATTTCCCATTTTAATTTTCCTCCTTAAAAAAGATATCTTGAAATTTATATCTTACAGGGGCCGCACAGGCAGCCCCTGCAATGGGCAGTGTGTCCGGAATCTTATTTTCCGTAGATCATCTTGATCAGGTATTCATTCAGGCCGTCTTTGGAAGCCTGTACGCTCTCTGCATCCCATTTCAGGAAGCCTTCGCCTGATTTGAATCCTTCTTTGCCTTCTTTGATCATCTCGGACAGAAGCGGTGAAGGCTCATGGTTGTCTGCCAGATACTGCAGAACATAGTTGTGAATATTGTAAGTCAGAGTTGTGCTGACCATATCGGAGTTCTCGATGGGGCCAAGCTGCGGGAGTCTGAGTCCGAAGCTGTATTTTACCGCGTCATCCACGGTCTTCGGATCAGCGATTCCCTGCTCTACGATGGAAATAGCCTCACGCCAGAGCGCATGCTGCATTCTGTTGGCAACAAAGCCCGGAACGTCCTTCTTGCAGTAGATCGGCTTTTTGCCTGCTTTGGTCATGATATCCATGACTGCCTGCATCACTTCCTCTGTGGTATCTTTTGTTTTTACCACTTCTACCAGCGGGATCAGGAAGCCGGGGTTCCAGAAATGGGTGCCGCAGATTCTCTCTTTGTGCTGGCATTTCTCGGAAATCTCTGTCGGGCTCATAACGGAAGTGTTGGTGCAGTAAATGCAGTCCTCAGAGGTGATGGACTCCAGATCTCTGAACAGATTCTGTTTGGTTTCCATAACTTCCGGTACGCACTCAACTACCAGATCAGCGGCTTTTACACGGTCATGGTTCAGGTCGGTAACCAGAACCACGCGCTCTACTACGCTGTCCACATCTGCTTCTGTTACTACGCCGTGGGCCACCAGTTCCTTCATGTTCTGGCGAATCATGCCGGCGATGTCTTTTTCACGATGGTTCCAGATGGTAACCTGTGCATCCGGAATCGTGCAGAATACCTGAGCAATGGCGCAGCCCATCATGCCGCCGCCGCAGATCACAAAATTCTTAATCTCTTTCATTCTTCGCTTATCTCCAATTCTAATGTTCTTGTTTGCTTACCGCACGGTTGCCGTCAGGCAGATCTTAGCAGGTAAGGTAACCGCCGGAGCAGTCGCATGCAGAACCTGTGATGAAGTTGGAAGCATCAGAAGAAAGGAACATTGCGTATCCGACGAAATCTTCCGGCTCAGCCAGACGTCCGATCGGCTCACGTTTCATGAAGTTCTTGTATACTTCTGAGTTTTTATCAAACATCCACTCGGTTAACTCAGACCGGAATACGGTCGGGCAGATGGAGTTTACGTTGATGCCGTATTTTGCGGATAAATCGCAGGCCATGGAAGCGATCATCAGATCAGCGCCGCCCTTGGAAGTGCAGTAGCCTGTGTATCCTGCCATACCGCGTTTGGATCTCTGGGAGGTAACAACCACGATCTTGCCGCCCTGGCCGGAAGCAACTTCTTCTGCGCCGTTTAACTGTTTTACCATCTGCTCTGCTACATATTTCAGAACGATATATACGGATTTGCAGTCAGCGTCCATGATGTACTGCCAGTCAGCAACAGACTGCTCCAGAATATTCTGCGGTTTGTTGAAGCCGTGAGCAATAGCCAGAATGTTAATCTCGCCGTAAGCATCTACTGCCTTTTTGATGACAGCCTGTACATCTTCTTCTTTTGCCGGATCGCCGGCAGCGAGGATGCAGTCAATGCCTTCTGCTTTGAACTCGTCAACCAGTGCCTGTAATTTTGCTTCATTACGGCCGGACAGAACTACTTTCGCGCCTGCATAGCCATAGCCTTTTGCCAGGACTTTGCCTAAAGCACCTGTAGCGCCTGTAACCAGTGCAACTTTACCTTTTACAGAGAACATGTTGTCGACAAAATCTTTTTTTAAGTTTACCATTTTGACTATTCCTCCTTAAGAAATAATTGATTAAATTAAGATAAATCCCTTTGTAGATTTTCTCCGTAAATAGTATATGATAACGTCAATTTTTATGCAATACATACAATGTTGTTACCGAGACACCAAACGGTAACCCTATTTTTTTGTCAATTAGCTCAAAAGAATCCGGTCATCATCCAGCTGTCTGCCCACGCCTTCCCGGAACCGTTCCAGCAGATCCTGCACGGTCAGACCTTCTCTCTCTTTCCCCTTCAGGTCCAGCACAATTTCGCCGGCATTCATCATCAGGGTCCGGTTGCCCATTGCCAGCGCCGACTCCATATTGTGCGTAATCATCAGGCAGGCCAGATTGTTCTCTTTGACGATGCGTTTTGTTAAATCCAGCACTTTTTCCGCTGTGGCCGGATCCAGGGCTGCCGTATGCTCATCCAGCAGAAGGATCTTCGGTGTCACCAGCGTAGCCATCAGCAGTGTCAGGGCCTGACGCTGTCCGCCGGACAGCAGACCCACCGGCTGTTTCATCCGGTCCTCCAGTCCCATATTCAGTTCCGCCAGGCGCTCCCGGAACATCTCTTTCTCTTTTCTGCCGACTCTGGAAAAATAGGCCCGGCTGGATTTGGCCGTGCGGAGGTAGGAAAGGGCCAGGTTTTCCTCTATGGTCATATGGGGCGCCGTGCCCTTCATGGGATCCTGAAACATGCGTCCGATCATTTTAGCCCGTTTGTGTTCGGACAGAAAGGTAATGTCCTGTCCGTCCAGCAGCACATATCCGCCGTCCGGAATAAAGCTTCCGGAAATGGCATTGAACATGGTGCTTTTTCCGGCGCCGTTGCTGCCCACAATCGTGGCAAATTCTCCGTTGTCCAGCTTCAGGCTGATGTCCCGCAGTGCCACCTTCTCGTTTACCGTGCCGGCATTAAAGGTTTTTTTGATATGGATCAGTTCTAGCATCTTTCTTCCCCTCCTTCTCTGCGGGCCCGGACCGACTGCACTTTTCTCCGGTGCAGCGCCATGGATTTTCTGATTGCAGGGACGGCAATGGCTGCCGCTACAATAATCGCGGAAATCAGTTTCAGGCTTTCTGCCGGCACATTGAACCGCAGGGCAATGGCGATAATGAACCGGTAAATCACAGATCCGATAATGACCCCTGTAATCCAGCGCACTCTTCCTCTTTTTCCAAACAGCGTTTCTCCGATAATCAGGCTGGCCAGACCGATGACCACCATGCCGGTGCCCAGGTTGACATCGGCGGATTTCTGGTACTGGGCCAGCATTCCGCCGGAAAGCGCAGTCATTGCGTTGGCCAGGCACAGACCTACCGTAATGGTCATTTTCGGGTTAATGGAAGAAGCGCGCACCATATCTTCATTATCCCCGGTTGCCCGGATGGACATGCCGAGCCGGGTTGCCATAAACAGAATCAGCAGAACCGCCACAACCGCCACGATAATAATCACTTCGATAAACTTATACCATTCCGATAAAAACGGGCTGGCAGCCACCCACTCCTTGGCTGTGCTGAAAATCGTAGGGGAATGGAACAGGCTGATGTTGGTCGTAAAGCCCATGGCCATAATATTGATTGTATACAGGCCTGTATTGGTGATAATTCCTGCCAGAATCGAAGGCACACCCAGCCTGGTCTGCAGAAAAGCCGTCACGAAGCCGGCGGCAAGCCCGGACACAATCGCCGCCAGGAGCGCAAGAAACGGATGGCCTGCCAGACACACCGTCGCGCTGACCGCGCAGCCCAGCGTAAAGCAGCCGTCTGTGGTCAGATCGGCAATATTCAGAATACTGAAACTCAGAAACAGCGCCAGGGCAACCAGGGAATAAATCAGTCCCACTTCCAGGGCGCCCTGCACAATCGCTACAGTGATCATTATTTTTTCCTCTCAATCTCTTTCATGGTTTTTTGATGATACTACAAAAGGATAACTCGCATTTCTTTCTCAGGCAAGTGCGTTTCTGAAATCCGGAGTGATTATTTCCCCGCCGGAACCTTCCTGCCGGGACATTTTCCTCCTGGAATTTTTCTCCGGGAAATCCGCAAACCAAAAAAATCCCGGAAACTTCCGCTCTGTCCGGTCTGATGCAGACCGGGCGGAGCGAAAGTTTCCGGGAGAACGGATTCCCATCAAATGCAGGCAGTCCGCCGAAACCGTTCCGGCAGTTTTCCTGTTATTCTTTCGATGTTTTTACTGTCACTACCTTTTTCCCTTTGATGGATTTGAATACCGAATAATCCAGTCCCAGGGCCTTAGCCGTATCCGTGTTTACCGTGATGATATTTCCATCCATTACAGATACCGGAAGCTCCGCCGGATCCTGGCCTTTCAGCACTTTGACCGCCATGTCAGCAGTTTTGGTGCCCAGTTCCGTGTAATCCACGCCGCAGGTCGCGTAGGCGCCGTTCCGTACAAAGGAATCCGCGCCGGCGTAATGGGGCACTTTGTGTTTGATAAACTTGTCGGCAATGGCCAGTTCCGCCTGTGCCACGGTATTGTCTGTCGGTGTGAATACCGCGTCCACTTTGTCCACCATGCTGTCCACAGCCGCAGACACCTCGTCACTGGTGGTACCTGTCTTTTCGATATACTTCACGCCTTTTTTATCCAGGTACTTCTTGGCCTCCTTAATCGGCACTTCACTGGAGTCTTCGGACTTATTGTACAGCAGGCCGATGGTCTTCGCTTTCGGATTCTGTTCAAAAATCATGTCCAGAAGCTGAGAAGCGTCCAGATAATCGCTGGTTCCGGTCACATTGCCGCCCGGTTTTTTCAGGGACTGTACCAGTCCTGCGCCCACCGGATCGGAAATGGCCGCAAACACAATGGGTGTTTTGCTGTCTTCCGCGGCATTCTGCATGCACTGGGCAGCCAGTGTGGCAATCGGAATGATGCAGTCGTAGCCGTCACTTACCACATCGGAACCGATGGTGTTCAGTGTGGATGTGTCATTCTGGCCGTTGAATTCGGTATATTTTATGGTAATCCCCTCTGCCTTGGACTTGGCATCCAGCTCCGATTCCACCGCTTTGCGGATCTGATCCAGTGACGCGTGATCCATCGTCTGCACAATGGCTACTTTGTAGGTTTTTCCTGATGTTTCCGCCGCAGCGCTTCCGTCGGACGCAGCCGATTTCTTTGATGATGCTCCGCCGCAGCCCGCCAGCAGAACTGCTGCCATGGCGCCCGCCAGTCCCAGCGCAATGATTCGTTTCTTCATTTTCCTTCCTCCTGAACTGTTAGTTAAAATAGCATACTGCTTCCTCCGGTTCCTTCGCCGGAATCACTTCCTCGGCGTAAAGCACCGGTCCTTTTCCCCTGTATTCCTTGGCAAACTCATGATGGATCTCCGCCGTCAGGTAGACCCATGATTTGTGCGGAATGGAAGAGGCGTCTTTATATTTTACCTTAAATCCGATAAACTGTATATCCTCCACACAGCAGGTCATGGCAAAACGGCCGCCCACAAACAGCGGCTTTTTCCCGAATTTTTCCTCCGGTCGGTAGACCAGGGCAAGGAAACGCACTTTCTTTCCTTCGTATTTCTTCGGATTATCCTGAATATCCAGATAAAATATGCCGTAATCCATATCCGTGATCTCAATCAGGTCCTGATTCAGATCATAGGGCAGCTCCTCCATCTCACTGTCGTCGATGGTGCCGTCTTCCCGTTCATATACGATCTGGGCCTTCCGATTGCGGGCCTTGACGGTGCGTCTGAATTTTGCCTTGGGCGTCGCATCGGTACACCGATTAAAAATGACCACATCCGCGCTGAAGAGCTGTTCCATCATCATGGTACGCATATTGTTCAGCATTACTTCAAACGTGGACGCGTCCACAGTGGCCAGCTGCTGAATGATCTCCCAGCCTTTCGGCAGTTCCATCTCGAGAATCCGGGCCGCTTCCCAGGTGCCGTTGTATTCAATAAACACGGCATCCGGCTGATACATCTGATCCAGCTTTTTCAGTGTCTCTGTGTTAAACTCCTCCGGAGATTCCAGAAGCACCACCGCCGCATTCACATTTTTGAACTTTTCTTCGTCATATTCCACTTCACCGTCTTCGCAGGCGATCACCAGACTGTTGCCTTCCGCAAAATCGGCATCTACCACCGTTTCCGTAATCAGCGTCGTCTTGCCGCTGTCCATGAAGCCGGTAAACAGATAGACTGCTGCTTCCATGTCAGTTCCTCTCTGTCCATTCGTCCAAACGACCTATGCCAGTTCGAACAATTCTTCCAGTTTCTGCTCCTCCAGATCCGTGCCGATCACTACCAGGCGTCCGGTATATTCCGGGGCGCCCTCCCGGATCTCATAATCTCCGGATACCATGTCAAAATACAGCCAGGTACCGTCTTCTGCCGGCACCATGCCCTTGGAACGAAGTACGGTGCCGTAGTCTTCGGTGTCTACAAAGGCTTTCAGGATCTTTTCTATTTTCTCTTTTGTATATTTGTGCGGCGTCTCTCTGCCCCAGCTGGTGAAAATCTCATCCGCATGATGGTGATGATGGTCATGATCATGATGATGTTCGTGCTCATGCTCGTGATCGTGGTCATGATCATGATGATGTTCATGCTCGTGCTCATGCTCGTGGTCATGATCATGATGATGTTCATGCTCGTGCTCATGCTCGTGATGATGCTCTTCCTCCCCGGCATGGGCTTTCTTAAACTCTTCCAGCATCGTCTCCATCAGGGTCTCCTGGCCTTCCACTGCGCTGAGGATCTGATTGCCGGTAAGGTCATCCCAGGGTGTGGTGATCACCGCTGCCTTGCTGTTCAGGCTGCGGATCTGCTTGACGCAGGCATCCAGGGCCTCATCCGTCAGATCCTGGGTACGGCTCAGAATCACCGTAGTTGCATTGGCAATCTGATCATTGAAAAATTCGCCGAAGGCGCGCATCTGCTTGACTGCCTTTTTCGCATTGACAACCGCCACGAGACCGTTTAATTTCACTCCGTGGCTGCCTTCCAGCGGTGTCACCGACTTCATAACATCGGACAGTTTGCCGACACCAGAGGGCTCAATGATAATCCGGTCCGGATGATAGCCGCTGATGACTTCGTTCAGGCTTCTGGAGAAGTCTCCCACCAGCGTACAGCAGATGCATCCGGAGTTCAGTTCCCGGATTTCCACGCCGGACTCTTTTAAGAATCCGCCGTCAATGCCTACCTCACCGTATTCATTTTCAATCAGTACCACCTGCTCGTCCGCCAGGGACTCTTTTAACAGTTTCTGGATCAGGGTCGTCTTGCCTGCTCCCAGAAAACCGGAAATAATATCTACTTTTATCATACGATTTATTCACTCCTTTTTCTTCTGCGGCATACACCTGCCGCAATATTAGAAATCATAGTCTGATTAGGGGTAATTGTCAAGCCGCACGCCCTTGTCCCTTCCGCAAAACCGTGCTACCATACTTCTTGGAAACACGATCCATGGAAAACCATCTGACACCTCTGACATCTATACAGCAGATCTGTCATCTTTACAGCAGAAAGGAAGGGATCCGATATGTCAGCAAAGTCTGATTTTTACCGCCGGCAGGCGGAAACCATTATCAAGCATATGGAAAAGCGAAACATCAGGGGCATGTATGCGGAAAATGCCGCCGAAGCCCGCGCCAAAGCCCTGGCTCTCATTCAGCCGGATACCACGGTGGCTTTCGGAGGATCCATGACACTGGAGGAAATCGGTCTTCTGGACACGCTGCGTGAACGCAGCGATATCCGTCTGCTGGACCGCTATGCCTGTCATACCCAGGAAGAACGGGAGCAGCTGTTCCGGGAGTCCTATTTCAGCGACTATTATCTCATGAGTTCCAACGCCATTACCCTGGACGGCCAGCTCATCAATATTGACGGCACCGGCAACCGGGTCTCCGCCCTCATCTACGGTCCGAAACAGGTGATTATCGTAGCCGGCATGAACAAAGTGGTTACGTCGCTGGAGGAAGGCATCGCCCGGATCCGCAATATTTCCTCGCCGCCCAACTGTGTCCGCCTGGAACGGAAGACCCCCTGCGCGGTAACAGGTACCTGCGGCGACTGCTACGGTGAAGACTGTATCTGCAACCAGATCGTCCGCACCAGAAGAAGCGCGGTGAAAAACCGCATCCAGGTCATCCTCATCGGTGAGCCTCTGGGCTACTGATGTTCCGGCATACCCGAAAACCAGCCGGTATGCCCCTGATTTCTGAAAAAAATCCGCCGGACAGCATGTCCGACGGATTTTTTCTTTCTGTCACGCAGGCGGAGGTTACATCCTGTCCGGTGCGGTAAATCCAAGAACATCGATGGATGTTTCCAGGATCTGTCTGGTGAGCTGCAGAAGGGCCAGATAACCTTTCTGCCGTGTTTCGTCCTCTTCTGCCAGAATCTTTGTTTCATGGTAGAAATGGTTGAAGGCATTGGCCAGCTCGTAAACGTAGGCGCACAGACGATGGGGCGCCAGTTCCTCATAGGCACTGCACATTGCGTCCTGAAACCGGGACAGCACCAGCATCAGGTCTTTTTCATTCTTTGTCTCCGGTGTGCAGAAGGCCGATTCCTCCGGGTTTTTGCCCTGCTCCGTATATTTTCTTAAAATCGACTTCATACGCACGATGGTATACAGAATATAAGGGCCGGTATTTCCCTCAAAGGAAGTGAACCGCTCCATATCAAATATATAATCCTTGGATGCCTGGTTGGACAGGTCCCCGTACTTGATCGCGGACAAAGCTACCATTCCTGCTGTTTCCTGTGCCTCCGCTTCCTCCACGGTATGGTTGCCGGCAATTTTCTGATACATTTCCTCCCGGATATCATCCAGCAGCGTTTCCAGGCGCATCACTCCGCCTTCACGGGTTTTGAAGGGTTTGCCGTCTTTTCCGTTCATGGTGCCGAAGCCGATAAAGGTAAGCTCGGTATCCGGTCCCACAATGCCTGTCTTTCTCGCACAGCGGAATACCTGGATAAAGTGCATTTCCTGCCGTTTGTCCACTACATAAATCACCTGATCCGGGTGATAATCCTCCATTCTCCAGACCAGAGTGGCCAGGTCTGTCGATGTATACAGGGCAGCGCCGTCCGATTTCAGGATCATGCAGGGCGGGATCTCTTTCGTGTCAGTCTCCTCTTTCACGTCAACCACCAGTGCCCCGTCGCTGATGCGGGCGAATCCTTCCTCCTTCATCTTCTCTGCCATGGGCGCAATGTAAGGATCCGCGTCAGACTCCCCTTTCCACAGATCAAAGGATACCTGCAGCTTTTCGTAATTTTTCTTCAGATCAGATACTGACACATTCAGGATATGCCGAAGCAGCGCGCGGTAACCTCTGCGTCCGTGCTGCAGCTGAAATGTAGCCTCCATGGCTTCTGCCTTGTAGTCCGCATCCTCTTTGGATCTGCCGGAAGCCGTCGGATAGATTTCTTCCAGTTCTGAAATGGTAAAGGGCGGTTCTTCCGGATATTCTCCGGTATAATCTGGGTCAAAATAAGGCAGATCCGGTTTTCTCTGCTTCAGTTCTGTGATAATCAGTCCCATCTGCAGGCCCCAGTCACCCAGATGCACATCGCCGATCACCCGGTTGCCCATATAGCGGCAGATGCGTTTGACGCTTTCCCCGATCACCGCGGAACGCAGATGTCCCACATGCAGGGGCTTTGCCACATTGGGGCCGCCGTAGTCGATCATAATTGTCTTCGGTTCTTTTACTTTTTCACAGCCGAAACGCCGGTCCGAAGCCATGTCCGTCATATACTGCTTCAGATATTCCGGCGCCAGCCGCAGGTTCAGAAACCCCGGCTTCACGCTTTCCACGGAAGCGAACATGGGATTGGAAGCCAGCGCTGCCGCCACATCATCCGCGATCATAAACGGCGCCTTGTGGTACTGCTTGGCTGCCGCCAGCGCGCCGTTGCACTGATATTCACAAAGATCCGGCCGGTTGGATAAGGTCACTTTTCCGTAGGACGCGTCATATCCGGCCTGCTGAAACGCCTGGGTTACCTCCCGGGCAATCAGATCCAATACTTTTTCCATAACTGTATACTCCTGTACTTGTTCTGGTTCCTGCCGCCACTCTCCCGGAATGCCGGAGGGAACATCCGCAGACCCTTCTTCCAAGGGTCCCTGTGTCTGCAACTGAAGAAAGGAGAAACACGCACAGCATGTTTCTCCTGAAATCGTTCGAAGGAATTCTGGAAACCGTTCGGGATACTATTTTCTGGGATTTTTCAGGAAGGTCGGTATGGAAATATCCTTGGCCGGTTTGGGCTGGGGAATCCTTGCGCCGATCGGTTCCGTCGGAATCGCTGTGCTCTGGGGCGCGCTCTGCTGGGGCGCAGCTTCCGGAGCCGCTGCGGCTGTTCTTCTGCCAAGGCCGGGGACATCGATTTCCTTTTCATCCGTCAGGCCGGTGGCAATGACAGTGATCTGAACAGAATCCTCTGCGGTGTCGTCGTATTTCGCGCCGAAGATGATATTGGCATCTTCGCCGGTCAGATCCTGGACATAGTTTGCCGCGTCGTTGGCATCCATCAGGGAAATATCGCCGGAGATATTGATGATGACATGGGAGGCTCCCTTGATATTGGTCTCAAGCAGCGGACTTTCCACAGCAATCTTCACTGCTTCCAGCGCCTTGTCGTCGCCGCTGGCGGATCCGATTCCGATATGTGCCAGTCCCTTGTCTCTCATAACGGTCTCTACATCCGCAAAGTCCAGGTTGATCAGGGCCGGAAGGTTGATCAGGTCCGTGATTCCCTGTACCGCCTGCTGAAGTACAATATCTGCCTTCTTTAAGGCGTCTTTCATAGTGGTGCGGCGGTCAACAATCTCCAGCAGCTTGTCATTGGGGATCACAATCAGTGTATCCACCGAATCTTTCAGCTTTTCGATGCCGGCCAGCGCGTTTTTCATACGTGCCTTGGCTTCGAAACGAAACGGCTTGGTTACCACACCGACGGTAAGAATGCCTTTTTCCTTTGCCATTCTGGCTACCACAGGGGCACCGCCGGTACCGGTACCGCCGCCCATACCGCAGGTGACGAATACCATATCCGCGCCTTCAATCGCCTCAGCCAGTTCGCTGCTGCTTTCCTCGGCTGCCTTCTCGCCCACTTCCGGTCTGGCGCCGGCGCCCAGGCCGTTGGTCAGTTTTTCTCCAATGGGGATCAGTGTCGGAGCCTTGCAAAGAGCCAGGGCCTGTTTGTCCGTATTCACACCGACAAATTCCACACCGCCAATATTTTCATCTATCATACGGTTCACGGCATTGTTGCCGGCACCGCCAATACCTAACACAATGATCTTGGCATTGGATTCCGTCTGAATGTCTGTAATTTCCAGCACGTCTGTTTCCTCCTTCTATATCCTGAAAACGAAATAATTCAGCTTGCAGTTCCGCATTTTTAAGCGAAAACAGTCAAGATAATAATATAATCTTTTCCCTGATTATTCAACATATAATTTTACTTTTCCCAAATATATCCGCTGCTTTCCGAACCTCCGGCACATAAATTGCATTCGGAGGAACCAAATGCCTGCTGCCGGCGGAAGCGCCGGAAAAAAGCCGGCATTCCGGCAGGTGTTCCGTCAGTTTTCCTGTCCGTCGGCGCCGGAAGACTCTGCCGTGCGTCCGGTGCCGGTCTTTGCGGCACTTTTTCTGCTGCTGTCTGCAGTACCTTTTTTGCTGCTGCCCGAGGTGTCTTTTTTGCTGCTCTCTGCCGTGCTGTCCACCGTGCTTTTCCCCGACCAGACCGTCAATTCTTTTTTCTTGAAATAAATATCTGTGGTGGCTTCTGTCCATGTCTCCATGTGAAGCGTTCCCGTCAGTTTTCTTTTTCTGATCTTCGGCAGGATATTCTGTACCCGGACAATCTTCTCATTCAGATAAACCGTATCTCCCAGATCCACCTGCACTTTTCCGTAATCCAGCAGATAGGTGCCGTCCGCTTTTACCAGCACCGCATCCGGCATGATCTTATATTTTTTCATCAGGCGGGAGATGCTCAGCAAATCGTTCAGGGCCTCGTTGTTGCTGATTTTCAGCTTTTGGTACAGGGTACCGCCGGAAAACTTCAGTCCCGCGATGCGCATGGTCTGGTCCAGCGGCTGATCCGTCCGCAGCAGGACCAGGCCTGTTTTGTCAATATAGGCAAAGGATTTGCCGGAGGAAAGCGCCACGTAACCGATGGCCTCTTTTTCATCCACCGTAATCACCAGATCATGGGGCGTCTTCATGCTGACTGTCACGCCGGAAGCGTAGGGCATCTGCGCCGGACTGCCGAACCGGTACCGCAGACAGACAAACAGGGAATTCCAGGAGGTCTTCCCGGTCATCACGGCCTTCTCCACCGTCTTGTCCGAATACAGCGTATTTCCCTTGACAGTCACGGATTTCACAGTAAAAACCTTCAGCACAATAACCGTCAGCGCTCCCAGAATAACCAGGATGATGATCAGCGCCATCCGGCGAATCCGATGTGCCATTTTTTTCTGTGCGGATGTTTTCTTAGTGTTCATAATGTACCGCCGATTCTTTTGCATTCTCTCCTGTGTGCAGCGGGATGGACCTGGAGACTCCAAGCACCAGCCCCATCTCCGCCAGCAGCATGATCACCGAGGTTCCTCCGTAACTGATAAACGGAAGGGTTATGCCCGTATTGGGAATCGTATTGGTCACCACGGCAATATTCAGAATCACCTGCAGCGCGATGTGCCCCATGACGCCGATGACCATCAGAGAGGCGAAGAGATCTCTGGCATTGTTGGCGATTACCATAAACCGCCAGATCAGCAGGCCGAATAAGAGCAGCACGCCGATGGCGCCAAACAGGCCAAGCTCCTCCGTAATAATGGTAAAAATAAAATCATTCTGCGCTTCCGGCACATAGTTCATTTTCTGGATGCTGTTGCCAAGGCCCTTTCCGAAAAGCCCGCCGGATCCCAGCGCATACAGTCCCTGCAGCGTCTGATAGACGTCATTGGGATACTGATCCGGATGGAGCCAGGCCTTAATACGGACGCTCCGATAGCCGGCCAGCAGCGTAAAGATCCCCGCCGCCCCGGCTCCGGCCACAATCAGGCCAAGAAAATGCGAATACTTCGGACTGACTACAAACATCATAATCACGGCAATGCCTGCAATGATAATCGCTGTACTTAAGTTGGTGGCCGCAATCGGAATCAGCACCGGAATCAGATAGGCCAGCACCTTCAGCACCGTGCGGAAACTGCTGATCTGCCTGGGAATTCTGCACAGTACCGACGCCAGAAAAACAATCACAGCGATTTTCGCGAACTCGGAGGGCTGAAAACTCACGCCGCCGATGTTGAGCCAGCGCTGGGAATTGTTGTAGGAAGTACCCGCTACAATTACCGCAAAGCACAGCAGAATCGAGAAAATATATGCTCCTTTTGCGATCCGTTTCCAGAACGTGTAGCGAACCTGGGAGAAAAAGAGCATAAAAACCAGGCCGATGAGCACCGAGCGCAGCTGCCGCTTCAGATAAAATGCCGCGTCGTGAAACTGGCTCATGGCCTCATAGGAGCTGACGCTGTACAGCATGACCAGACCGAACCCCACAAGGAAAATGATAAGAAACAGCAGGCTGTAGTCAAAAAATCTGGAATTGTTCACCGGGTTCCGCAATCTGCGCAGAAAATTCATGATCCATTACTCCTTTAACGCATGCACCATTTCCTTAAACATACGTCCGCGAACTTCATAATTCGGGAACATTCCCCAGCTTGCACAGGCCGGAGACAGCAATACAGTGTCTCCATTTTCTGCCGACTGATAGCAAATGTCAACCGCTTCCTGCAGAGAATCCGCGAAAACATAATCCGTAAAGCCCAGTTCCTTTGCCTCCTGTGCAATTTTCTCAGCAGTCTGGCCCAGAAGTACCAGTTTCTTCACTTTGCCGTCAAAGCTCCGGATCCATTCTTTGTAATCGGACTGTTTGTCGTATCCGCCGGCAATCAGAAGAGTCGGCCGGTCCATGGCCTGAATGCCCTTGATGGCCGCATCCGGATTGGTGCCTTTTGAGTCATTGTAAAAACGGATGCCCCGTTTTTCCGTTACATATTCAATTCTGTGCTCCACTGCCTGAAAGCTGCGGAGTACCGAGGCGATGGTATCAAAGGAAACCCCTGCGGCATGCGCCATGGCAGCTGCCGCCATGGCATTCTCATGGTTGTGACGGCCGAGAATATTCAGTTCGGTGGTTTCCACGATCCTGTTTACGGTTCCCTGTTCCGCGCAGCAGATCGTATCTCCGTCCAGATAATACCCGTCCTTCAGCACACGGGCGCTGGAAAACCAGATGATTTTCGCCTGCAGCGCATGGGCCCGGTCCCGGAGGATTTCGTCCTCATAATTCAACACACAGACATCCTCTGCTGTCTGATTTTTCGCAATGTTTAATTTTGCCCGGATATAATTTTCCATCGTATGATGCCGGTTCAGGTGATCCGGTGTAATGTTCAGCACAGCAGCCACATTGGGATGAAACTGATCAATGGTCTCCAGCTGAAAACTGCTGATTTCCGCCACGGTCACGGTATCATCGGTGGAATCGGACACTTCACTGGTATAGGGGATTCCGATATTTCCCACGACTTTCACATCTGCTCCCGACGCTTTCATAATCTCTCCCAGGAGTGAGGTTGTGGTGGTTTTTCCGTTTGTTCCGGTAATGGCAAGAATTTTACCCTTCTGACAGCGGTACCCTAATTCAATCTCTCCCCAGACCGGAATGCCCCGCTCTTTCAGCCGGAGCACCAGCGGAAGATCCGTAGGGATCCCGGGACTCAGCACCGCCAGCTGAATTCCCGCTGTCTGTTCTTCTGTAAGGCTTCCCGTGACCAGCTCCGGCTGTCTGCCGTCAAACTGCCCCAGGACCTTTTCGGTATCCAGTTCTTTATTTTCATCAAAAAGAAGCACCTGCGCCCCTTTGTCCAAAAGCAGCTTTGCCGCCGCAATTCCGCTGATGCCGGTTCCGTATACCATTGTCTTCCGATTGGTAAAATCCATGTGTTTTTCCTCCAGTGATGCACATATAGCTGCCCCCACTCCTGCAAAAGCAGGGAATGGGGGTGTTGTCCAGTCTCTTTGTCTCTGTTACAGGCGAATCAGCGCCAGAAGGCAGAGGAGAAAGGTGGCTGCCGAGAAGACTGCCACTACCTTAACCTCGGACCATCCGCCCAGTTCAAAATGATGATGAATCGGCGCCATCCGGAAGATCCGTTTTCCTCCGGTCTTTTTGAAATACGTCACCTGAATCATAACGGACAGAATCTCAATCCAGTAAATCAGTCCCACAATCAGGATATAAATCGGCATCTGCATCATATAGGCAGAGGCCGCCACAAAACCGCCCAGCGCCAGTGAGCCGGTATCTCCCATAAAGACTTTTGCCGGATAGACATTATACATCAGGAATCCCAGCAGCGCGCCGATCACTGCCGCGCACACCGGCGCGATCCCCGCGTCAAACCGCAGGGAACAGAGCAGGAAAAACGCCGCCACCGGCAGTGTCACCGTAGAAGCCAGGCCGTCCAGGCCGTCTGTAAAATTCACGCCGTTCACCGTGCCGAGAATTCCCAGAAAAAGCACGGGAACCGCAACCCAGGAAAGGCGCAGCATATTCCCTGCCGTAAAAGGGATCCGCAGCTGCAGTGAAACATGGGCCGCCAGCAGGTAAATCAGAAACAGCACGACGACGATGATCTGCAGCAGAAATTTCTGTTTTGCCTTCAGTCCGTCTTTGTCGTGTTTCACCGCTTTCAGATAATCATCCAGAAAGCCGATGACCCCAAATCCGAGGGCTACCAGCATCACCGGAAGAATTCTGGGGTATCTGTGGGCATAAATCAGCGTAACCACCAGCATGCCCGCAAGGATCATAATGCCTCCCATCGAGGGGGTTCCCATTTTTTTCTGGTGGGATTTCAGTTCTTCTCGCTCGGTATTGCCGATTTTTAACTTCTGCAGAGCCGGAATCACAAAGGGTCCCAGAACCAGAACCACAAAAAACGCGATAAATATCGGCAGAATTACCTGAACAGTCAACATAACATACTCCTTCTCGCCGCCTGACCTGCGGCTGATTATTTTTCATCTTTCTGAATATTCATATACGGCAGCACTTCCTTGAGAATCGACTTTACAATTCCCTGGGCATAGGTACTGTGGGCCTGATCGGCTGCATTCGGCTCATCCACCACGCAGTAAATTGCCACCTGGGGATTTTTCGCAGGAACCGCGCCTTCAAAGGATACCAGATAATTTCCTCTTCCACGGGGCTGTTTTTCCGCGGTACCGGTTTTTCCGGTCATGGAATACCCCTTCACTTTCGCTGTTTTGCCGGTGCCCTTCGGGCCTGTTACTTCCTGAAGATAGGAAATCAGCTTCTTCGAAGTGGATTCGGACACTGTCTTCCGCAGCAGGGTGGCATCCTTCGTCTCCACCACATTTTCCTTGTCGTCCTCAATCTTGGATACCATGTGGGGCTGATAGTAATTGCCGCCGTTCACCAGGGAACAGTAGGCGGAAATCACCTGAACCATCGTAACGTTGAAGTTCTGCCCGAAGGAATTGGTGGCCAGATTGATCTTGTTTAATTCCTGCTCGGAATACAGCAGGGAATCTGTCCGGGCTTCCCCCGGCAGGTCAATATTCGTTTTCAGGCCGAAATTAAACACATGCTGGTATTTCGAAAAGGTCTTTGCCCCCAGCGTCAGCCCGATATCCATCAGCGATACGTTGCAGGAATCCCGCAGCGCGTGGGCAATCGTCTCCGTCCCGTGGCCGGAGCGGTTATCACAGTGAATCTGCTCCCCGCTGATGGTCTTTACCCCGCTGCAGTAATAGGTCTCATTGCCGGTAAGCTTTCCGGATTCCAGTCCCGCTGCCACCGTAAACGGCTTAAATGTGGATCCCGGTTCGTAAGTGGTGGTCGTGCAGAAATTCTGCCAGATATCGTTGAGGGCTTCCAGCCGCTCATCATCGGACATCTTTTTGATCTCGCTTTTGGAATAGTAATCCGTCAGGCTCCAGGGATCGTTCAGCGAAAACGACGGATAGGAAGCCATGGCAAGCACTTCCCCGGAATTCGGATCCATCAGAATAACGCCGATATGCTTCGCGGCGTTTGTATGACTGCTGTTGGAAGAATACTTTCTGGCAAACTCCCTGATCTTATCTTCTACAATGGACTGAATATTCACATCAATGGTAGAGACGATGCTCTCTCCGTTGGTGGCCTCTTTGACGGTTGTCTCATAGGTGGAGTCATCGTTCAGATAGCCGTAGGACCTTCCGTCCGTACCATTCAGCGTATCATTGTAATAATCCTCCAGTCCCCCGATTCCTTCATTGCCTGCTGTCGTAAATCCCAGGACAGAGGCAGCCAGCGTATCATAGGGATACTTGCGGATATATTCCTTTTCAAACCATACGCCTTTGATATTTGCTCCGGTTTTCTCATCGTTCTGCAGTTTTTCAAACTTAGACACCTTGGAATAGGCCAGTTTCTTTGCCAGCTTGTAATATTTTGTGGTTTTGTGTTTTTCGATATAGGACTTTACTTTCTCCCTGTCAATACCGAAACACTCTTTCAGGGCGTTCAGCGTGGGATCCAGATAGGTGTCCTTGCTGGTGATGACACTGCAATCCAAAATGACATTGTAGACGTCGGTACTGGTTGCAAGGACCGTGCCCTTGCGGTCTACAATGTCACCTCTGCGGAATGGAATTGTGGTACTGGAGTACTCCTGCTGACTCAGTACAATTTTTTCATAACGGTCTCCGCTGCGCAGCTGTATAAAAGCAACTCTTGCCAGCAAAAACACCATAAGCACAACGATGGCAACAAAAACAAGAAACAGTTTCTTCTTCATACGCTGTGCTAAGTGAAATTTCTTTATTCTTTTTTTTCTTCGGGCCATAAATCTTGCGTCCTGTTCTGATCTTTCCTACGGATTGTCGGATACGCGGGTTCCGTCAGTCAGAAGACTTTTCCAGCTGGGTCATATAATCCTTCTGGTTCACGGAAAAGTACACCACCTGTTTGCTGCTGGGATAGGAAAGTCCCAGTTTTCTGGCTTTTTTCTTTACACTGTTGAGATTAACGGATGTCTGGAGCTGCTTCTCCAGCGCGTCATTGTCCGCTTTCCGGCTGCTGACTTCTTCCTGCAGCGCAGACACCTGCTGCATGCTGGCGGTCACTGCCGTGCGCCTGCTGACAAGGACGGAACATCCCACCACACAGATCAGCACAACAGCCGCAAGAAACAGCAGATAGCTCCGGTTAAACCGCAGCGCATGCTGCTGGTTGCGCCGGGCAATATTCTGCCGGGCGCGGATCTGTTCCTGCTGTCTGCGGGTGCGTCTGGGCGGTTCCGGTTTTTTCTCCGGTACCGGTTCCAGCCTCGGCGCCGCGCTTCCTTCCGTATAAACCATTCGGTATTTTGGTCTGCTCTTCCTGCTGTCAGCCATTGTCCTTCTGCTCCTGTGTGTGATACTTCCTATTATGTAACGACCTGTAACAAATCCATCCTTCTATACGGATGCTTTTTCGAACACCCGCAGTTTCGCGCTTTTGGCGCGCCGGTTCGCTTTCATTTCTTCCTCTCCCGGAAGAATCGGCTTCTTTGTCAGCATCCTTCCCTGGGACACCTTTCCGCATACACATACCGGAAAATCCGGCGGGCATGTGCAGGGGTTCTCGTTTCTGCGGAAATTCTGCTTCACGATCCTGTCCTCCAGCGAATGGAAGGTGATGATGCAAAGCCGTCCGCCCGGTTTCAGCAGCTGAATCATGCCGTCAATGGACTCTTCCAGGACTTCCAGTTCGTGATTCAGTTCAATCCGAATCGCCTGATAGGTCCGTTTCGCGGGATGTCCGCCATGCTCCCTGGCTTTGGCGGGAATCGAACGCCGGATCACCGCATTGAGCTGTCCGGCTGTGACAATCGGCTCTTTTTCTCTCGCCTGCACAATATTCTTCGCAATGGATCTGGCAAAACGTTCTTCCCCGTATTCACGAATGATCCGGCACAATTCGGCCTCGCTGTATCCATTGACAATGTCCCGGGCCGTAAGGCTCTGTCTCTGATCCATGCGCATATCCAAGGGCGCATCCTCTTCCCGGTAGGTAAAGCCCCGGGACTGTTCATCCAGCTGATAGGAAGATACCCCCAGGTCCAGAAGGATTCCGTCCACCGCCGGGATTCCCTCCCGGGATAAAACCTCCCCCATTTCATGATAATTGCTGCGGATGATCCGCACCTTATCCCGGAAAGGTTCCAGGCGCTGTGTGGCGGCGCGGATCGCGTCTGCGTCCTGATCAATGCCGATCAGTCTGCCCCGTTCGGAAATTCTGCGGCAGATCTCATAACTGTGACCGGCACCGCCCAGCGTCCCGTCCACATATATGCCGTCCGGGTCTGTCAGCAGCCACTCCATACATTCTTCCAGCAATACCGATTTGTGTTGAAATTCCATCCTGTGTCCTTCTATGCCAAAACAGCCGCGGATGCCGCGGCCGTCGGTTAAATTCCGAGTCCCAGTTCCGCCATATGCTCCGCAATCTCATCCATATCTTCGTATTCGTTCTCTGCCATCCAGCGGTCCGCATCCCAGATCTCAATCCTGTTGCGGACTCCGGCCAGCACGGTGTCTTTCTTCAGTCCGGCAAACTCCCGCAGGACGCCCGGAATCAGGACTCTTCCCTGCTTGTCCACTTCACAGGAAGCGGCTCCCGCGAAGAAAAATCTGGAAAATTTGCGGGCTTCTTTTCCCGTGGTTATGATCTCGTTGAAATGTTCCTCAATCTGTTCCCACTCACTCATGGGATAGACATAAAGGCAGTGATCCAGACCTTTGGTCATCACAAACTCGTCACCCAGCTGATCCCGAAATTTCGCCGGCACGATCAGACGGCCTTTGGGATCAATGGTATGATTGTATTGTCCCATAAACATCGAGATCACCTTCTTTCCGGAGCGTACGGCTGATGCGGGTGAAAGTTATGCACAATTTTATCCACTTTATCCACTTTCCACCCTTCGGCACCACTTCAAACCACTTTTGTAACAATTCTACCCCGAATCCCCTGAAAAAGCAATGTCTTTTTCTCTTAAGAAAATCGAAAAAAATGCCCGATTTTCAACGGTTTGCCATTTTTCTGACACGAATGTATCCGGACTGTAGCCCGCAGCTTTTCAGGCTTTCCATACCACAAGCTGTAATTTTTGTAACATTTTGTACGGAATTCTTAACAATTTGTCCGCCCTGTGTGGAGGAAGGTGGGGGGATTTTGCAGATTTTCCCCTGAAATTAAAAAAAGCATATCCGGGAGCGGCCTGTACCGCTCCCGGATATGCTTTTCACGGGAAATGATATCAAAGTGATTTTTCTTTTTTGTTTTTTACAATCCGCGCTTGTTGGAAGGCCGCCAGATTTTCTGTTTCTCCGCCTCCCGGATCAGCTCATCCCGGAAATCCGGATGGGCAATGGAAATCACACGTTCTGCCCGCTCCCAGGTGGGGATTCCCATCAGGTTCACCACACCATATTCCGTGGCCATAAACATGGTCTGTGTCCGGGGTGTGGTAATCACGTCACCACCGGTGAATTTCGGGATAATATTGGAATGCACCACCCCCTGCTTGTCAGTATGGGTGGAAGGCATCGCCAGGAACGCCTGGCCATGGTCCGCTTCACAGGCGCCGGTTACAAAATCAAGCTGTCCGCCGGTACCGCTGATGTGACGGGTTCCCGCTGTTTCGGAGCATACCTGTCCATACAGGTCCATGGCGATGCATCCGTTGATGGAAACAAAGTCATCCAGCGCTTTGATGGTTGCTGGACTGTTCACATAGGACATGGGGGCGGACATGATGTCAATATTGTTATCCAGGAAATCATACAGTTCCCGGGAACCGTTGCAGATAGAGAACACGCCCTTGCCCCGGTTGATCTTTTTCTTCTTATTTGTGATCTTCCCTGCCTGATACAGTTTCAGATAGCCGTCGCTCATGAGTTCGGTGTGCATGCCCAGGTCTTTCAGATCCGATTCCGCGATCAGTCCGCCCAGCGCGTTCGGCATACCGCCGATCCCGATCTGCAGCGTGATCCCGTCATACAGGTAGGGGAAAATATTTGCCGCAATGGCCCGGTCAATCTCACTGGCTTCGCCGCCCGGAGCCGTGCCGATCGGATGATTGTTTTCCACCACATAATCCACTTCGGAAATGTGGATATGATCCCCTTCCATGCCGAAAATTCGGGGCATCGTCTCATTTACTTCCAGAATAATATGATCTGCCGCATCCAGCATCTCCTGCATACAGCAGTTGGTCAGTCCATAGCTGAAATATCCGTGGTCATCCATTGGCGTCACAGTGATCATGGCCACATTCACCGGAGCCAGTCCCTTCTTATAATAGGTGCCGTTGTAGCGGAACAGCATCGGATTGTAAAAGGCCAGTCCCTGATCCACATATTTGCGGTCCAACCCGGAACAATGCCAGGCATTGTAAGTAAACGCCCGGTGCTCCGGATCACATTCCGCCACCTGCACCGGCTTCATCGCAATGGCGCTGCGGATCTTGACATCCCGCAGTTCCTCTTTCCTCGCTGCCAGCGCCGCATCCAGGGCTTCCGGGAAAGAACAGGTCTGACTGTAATCCACCCAGTCTCCGTCTTTTACAAGTTTTACCGCTTCTTCCGGGGTGACAAGTTTCTGCTTATATTCGTCAAAAACGCTCATTCCTATTCCTTTCTGTCTGTTTCAGACATTTCAGTTTCGCATTCAGTCAGGTGTATTATACCATCTGCTTTCGGAATATGGAATATGATTTTGCAAGATATATAATATATTTTTTCAAAAAAGAACTGCTGTCAACTGCAGCAGTTCTTATGCATTTCAAATTTTTCAGCTCTGCGTCCGGCTGTTTTCCGTCTTTCTGTTTATCAGCTCTGCGTTCCGGCCGTTTTCTGTCTTCTGTGCACCCGGCGGCCGATCAGCAGCAAAAGCACGCCAAGCGCCGCCAGAATCACGGAAAGCACCTGAGACACAGCCAGCGAAGTTCCCGGTATCAGGAGCTGGTCTGTACGCAGCCCTTCAATCCAGGCGCGGCCGATGCCGTATCCCACCAGGTACAGGCAGAACACTTCTCCGTTGAATTTTTTATGTCTGGTCCAGAGCAGCAACAGAATCAGCAGTGCCAGGTTCCACAATGACTCATAGAGAAAGGTGGGGTGCACCTGGATGTACTGTATGCCGTCAATAGTCATCTGATGTTCCGCCAGCGCCGAACTGATATCCGAAGCCCGCACTGCGCTGACCGGCAGGCGCATGGCCAGGAGTCCGTCGGTATAGCCGCCGAAGGCTTCCCGATTGAAGAAATTGCCCCAGCGGCCGATGATCTGTCCAAGGACCAGGCCGAGAACCGCCGTATCAAATACCAGCCGCATATTCAACTTTTTGATCCGCGCATACAGCCAGGCAGAAAACACTGCCCCGATTACGCCTCCGTATATCGCCAGGCCGCCCTGACGGATATTCAGAATCGACAGCGGATGATCCTTATAGAGATCCCAGGAAAAAGCCACGTAATACAGCCGGGCACAGATCACGGAAATGATAATGCCCAGGATGGCCAGATTCAGGTAGTCATCCGGTGTCTGTCCCGTCCGGCGGGCCACCGCCATCACCAGCAGCGTGGCAAGCACCATGCCGGTGGCGATGACGATTCCATACAGGGCGATTTCAAACCCGAATACATGGATACTTTTCGGCACATGCCGCAGATACAGGTGCAGATGAGGAAAAATAATCCTGTAATCCATGCCTATTTTTCATCCTTTACTTCAATCCGACGGATTTCCTTGGTGCGGATCTCCCGGCAGATTGCGTCAATGAATTCCTGCAGAGGCTTTACGCCCTCATCTCCGGCATAGCGGCTGCGCACAGACACGGTGCCGTTCTCTGCTTCCTGCTGTCCCACTACCAGCATATACGGAATGCGTTTCAGGCGGGCTTCCCGGATCTTGAATCCGATCTTCTCGGAACGGTTATCCGCTGTGGCATCGATCCCGTTCTTTTTCAGTTCTTCGCATACCTGACGGGCATAATCTGCGTATTTTTCCGAAATAGACAGCACGCGCACCTGTTCCGGGCAGAGCCAGGTCGGGAACATGCCGGCATACTTCTCAATCAGCCAGGCCAGAGTACGCTCATAACATCCCAGAGAGGTTCTGTGGATGACATACGGGCGGACTTTCTCACCGCTCTGATCGATAAAGTACATGTCGAAATTTTCGGCAATCGCACAGTCTAACTGAATGGTGATCATGGTATCTTCTTTGCCGTAGACATTCTTTGCCTGAATATCAATCTTCGGGCCATAGAACGCGGCTTCTCCTTCTGCCTCTGTAAAGGGCAGATCATTTTCTACCAGAATCCGGCGGAGCGCTCCCTGGGATTTTTCCCAGTATTCCTCATCGCCCAGATATTTTTCCCTATTTGACGGATCCCATTTGGAAAGCCGATAGGTCACATCATCCTGCAGACCCAGGGTCTTTAATACGTAATTTGCCAGATTCAGACAGTTGCTCAGCTCTTCCTCCGTCTGATCCGGGCGGATAATGTTATGTCCTTCGGAAATCGTAAACTGACGGACTCTGGTCAGGCCGTGCATCTCTCCGGAATCTTCCTTCCGGAACAGGGTGGAAGTCTCTCCCATGCGGTACGGAAGATCCCGGTAAGATTTCTGTGTGTTTTTATATACATAATACTGGAACGGGCAGGTCATGGGACGGAGAGCCATAACATCCTTGTCCTGCGGATCGCCCAGAATGAACATGTCTTCCAGGTAATGATCCCAGTGTCCGGAAATCCGATACAGGTCATTTTTGGCCATCAGCGGGGTTTTCGTTCTGACATAGCCCCATTCCCGGTCTTCCAGATCTTCAATCCAGCGCTGCAGCTTCATGATGACCTTGGTTCCGTTCGGGAGCATCAGCGGGAGCCCCTGACCGATCACATCCACTGTGGTAAACAGCTCCATCTCGCGTCCCAGCTTATTGTGATCTCTGTTGCGGCGGTCCGCCAGGTCTTCCAGGTACGCATTCAGCTCCTCTTTCTTATTAAATGCAGTGCCGTAAATACGCTGCAGCTGGGCCCGGTCCGAATCTCCCCGCCAGTACGCCATGGAGGAAGAGGTCAGTTTGAAGGCTTTGATGCCTTTGGTCCGCATCAGATGCGGTCCGGCGCACAGATCTACGAATCCGTCCTGATCGTAGAAAGAAATTTCCGCGTCTTCCGGCAGATCCTGGATCAGTTCCACTTTGTAGGGTTCATTTCTGTCCTGCATGAATTTAATGGCTTCTGCCCGCGGCAGAGTGAACCGCTTCAGTTCATGCCCCTCTTTGATGATTTTTTTCATTTCTTTTTCCAGGCGGTCCAGATCCTCTCTGGAAAAGGGTTCCGCGTCAAAATCATAATAAAAGCCCTCGTCAATCGCCGGTCCGATCGCCAGCTTGGCTTCCGGGAAAAGACGCTTCACAGCTTCGGCCAGAACATGGGAAGCGGTATGCCGAACCGTACGTAAGCCTTCCGGATCCGCAGCGGTCAGAATATTCAGGGAAGCGTCTTCGCTGATCACGGTACGCAGATCCGCCACTTCGCCGTTGATTTCTCCCGCGCAGGCATTTCTGGCCAGGCCTTCACTGATATCACGGGCAATTTCATAGACACTTCTGGGGCTGTCGTATTCTTTTACCGAACCATCTTTTAATGTAATTTTCATAGTATTCTCCTTCACGATGCGCAAGCACACAAACGCCTGTCGCATGTCAGCTCTGCCGCCGAATTCACTTGTTTCTGCCGCAGCATTTTTTGTATTTTTTACCGCTGCCGCAGGGACACGGATCATTTGGGTATACTTTCGGCGCCTTGCGGATGATGCCTGCCTGTTTCTGCTCCCGATACAGTTCGGAACGCTTTTCCTCAGAAAAGATCTCCTTCCACTGCGGCAGTTCATACAGCCAGTCTGCTTTGGCATCTACCATATTTTTATAAAGTTTTTCCTTGTCAAATTCCAGGCTGACCCGGGAATCTTCCGTCAGGTCTTCCAGGTCATTGGGCGTCTTCAGACTCTCGTCAATGCCGTCCAGGAACCCTACCATCGCCATCACATCCAGGTCAAAACGATCTGCCAGCTCTTTTACCGTTCCTTCTACAATCTCATCCGGATTGGACAGAAGCTTTTCATATACACCCTTCTCCAGCTGGAAATAACGGTTCCAGAAATCCTGAAGCGCTGTTCTATCTGCTTTCTCATTAAAGGCAATTGCCTGCCACTCCTGTAATAATCCCATAGAGGTTCTCCTTTGTGTTTGGTTTCAGTTCTGCTGTTCTGCAGTTACACAGCAAACAGTATACCGCACTTTTTTTTATTTTTCAATCCTGTAACTCCCTCTCCCGTGTCCCCGGCCGTTTTCGCCGGCACTCTCTTCTTGACAAGGGGATGCAAATCAGAAACAATAGAACAAACGGAGGTAAGAACTATTGAAAACAGTGAAACGAATCCTGGCCATTCTGGGCCTCGTCCTCATTATCGGCCTTTTTGCCGCCACAATCATCCTGGCCGTCGCCGGCAGCCCGAACACCTTTCCCCTCTTCTGTCTGTCCCTTGTGGCCCTGATTGTGGTCCCGGTACTGCTCTGGGCCTATACGTTTATCTACCGGCTTCTGTCCGGACGCAGTGACCGTCCGGAACTGCCGGCAGATCCCAAAAAAACGCCCAAAAACGAACTGCCCCCGTCAGAAGACAGGAACTCCTCTGACTGACACACCTTCTCCCCAGCGTCTGGATCCCTTTGGCCAATTGCGCAGACTGCCGCCCGGGCCGGAAAATTCCGGCCCGGACGGCAGTTTTTTCATACATCCGAAAAATCTCCGGCTCTGTATCTGTATTATTTATTGCGGTAAATAATATCCTCACGGCCCGGGCCGTTGGATACCATGGTGATCGGGAATCCGATCTGCTCTTCGATAAACTCGATATAATTGCGGCAGTTCTCCGGAAGATCTTCGTATTTCCGGATACCGGTAATGTCACATTTCCATCCGGGAAGCTTTTTGTAGACCGGTTTTGCCCGGTTCAGGCGTGGTGTGTTGGGAAACTCTGTGGTCTCTTCGCCATCAATTTCATAGGCGACGCACACCGGGATCTCGTCCAGATATCCCAGCACATCCAGTACGGTAAACGCCACATCCGTAGCGCCCTGCAGGCGGCAGCCGTATTTGCTTGCCACGCAGTCAAACCATCCCATACGTCTGGGTCTTCCGGTTGTGGCGCCATATTCTCCGCCGTCACCGCCGCGGCGTCTCAGTTCCTCTGCTTCGTCACCGAAAATCTCGCTGACAAAGTCCCCGCCGCCTACTGCGCTGGAGTATGCCTTGCATACCGTAATAATCTGCTTGATTTCGTAAGGCGGGATACCGGCTCCGATGGCGCCGTAGGCTGCCAGTGTGGATGAGGATGTCACCATGGGATAGATGCCGTGATCCGGATCTTTCATCGTGCCCAGCTGGCCTTCCAGAAGAATCTCTTTTCCTTCTTTTCTGGCCTGTGCAAGATAAGAAGACACATCGCAGACATAGGGCGCGATCATCTCACGGTATTTTTTACAGGTTTCCACGATGCCGTCCACGGTCAGCAGCGGTTTGTGGTACAGATGCTCCAGGAGGACATTCTTTCTGTCACATACGGTCTGCGCCTTTTCCCGGATCAGATCGTCATCAAACAGTTCGCATACCTGGAATCCGATTTTCGCGTATTTATCGGAATAAAACGGGGCAATTCCGGACTTTGTGGATCCGAAGGACTTGCCGCCCAGACGTTCCTCTTCATACTGATCAAACAGGACATGATAGGGCATTACCACCTGTGCCCGGTCAGAAACCAGGATTCTCGGTTTCGGCACACCGCGGCTGACGATATCATCCAGTTCTCCGATCAGTTTTTCAATATCCAGCGCTACACCATTGCCGATGATGCTGGTTGTGTGAGAATAAAAACACCCGGAAGGAAGTGTATGCAGGGCAAATTTACCGTATTCGTTGACAATTGTATGTCCCGCATTGGCACCGCCCTGAAAACGGATAATAATATCCGCTTTTTCCGCAAGCATGTCTGTGATCTTGCCTTTTCCTTCGTCTCCCCAGTTCGCGCCTACCACTGCTTTAACCATTAAAAAGTTCCTCCTTTTTGCTTCTCGAGCTTCGTGTGATTACACTGCTGTCTGTAAATAACAACCTTTTCTTCTCACGTTTTCCCGCGGCGGAAAAGATCTGTGTCTGTACTGCCGGCCGTCATGATTTGCTTCCGGTTTACGCCGAATGCCTTATTCTGCCAGCAGTTCCTTGTCTTCAAGAACCGACAGATGAAAAAACGTGAATGTGGCAAAGGCTATGATTTTGTCATTTTCATTGGTAAGTACCACTTCATATACACCGGTTTTTTTCCCGCTTTTGATTTCCCGGGCTTCTCCGATTAACTTGCGGCAGTTCATGGCCGGATTCAGATAGTTGATGGTTCCGGACAATGTGGTCACCCGATAGCCCCGTGTCGTGGCAGCCGTGCCTGCAATGGTATCGCACATGGAAAACAGTACGCCCCCATGGGTGGAACCGATGGGATTTCCGTGGCGGGAGGGATCCAGCTCCAGCTCACCCCTGGCATACCCTTCGGATGCCTTCGTAAGCTTCATCCCCACCAGACGGATAAAGGCGTTGTTTTCTACACGCTCCTTCATTAATTTGTCAAAATTCAATTTGATTACCTGTTTCCTTTATTACTTCTGTCCTGCGGCTTCCCGGGCGGCTTTCATCTCTTCTTCCGCTTTTTTCATGTTTTCCGCGGCTTTTTCCACACGCTTTTCCGCGCGCTCTACCCGTTTGGCTGCTTTTTCTTTTTCTTCGGTTTCTTTTTTGTCTGCTTTGTCCAGTTTTTTCTGTGTTCTGGAATCCAGCGGAATTGCCTTCGTGGCCGTAACCGCCAGTGAGCCGGGTCCGATATGGCAGGAAATGCTTAAAGACAGCGGCTGCATGACAATCTCATGATTGGGGAATACCTGCTGTACTTCTTCCTTGAACTTCAGCGCCGCATCCAGATCATGGGTATAGGACATGGAAATATGGATGCCTGTCCCGTCTGCCGAGCCGAATCGGTCTCTGCAGTCGTCCTGGATCTGACGGATCATAATGCTTTTCGCCTGTTTCACCGTTCTGGCCTTGGCGAAAGCGTCCAGCTTCTCTCCCTGAATCTGCAGGACCGGTTTCAGCCGGAGCAGAGTCCCCAGCGCAGCTGCCGCCGGCGTAATGCGGCCGCCCTTCTTCAGGTACTGCAGCGTATCTAACATAATATAGATACTGGATTCCATCTTGTTTTCCATCAGGGCGTCATAGATTTCCTGCCCGCTTTTGCCTGCTTTCGCAAGCATCAGGGCATCCAGAACCGACTGGCGCTGGGTCACGGAAATCCGCTGATTGTCCACCACAAACACCTTTCCGTCATAGTCCTGTGCCAGCATAGTTGCCGTCGAGCAGGTACTGGACAGCCCGGAAGACATGGGAATGCAGATCACCTCATCGTGGGTCTCCAGCAGTTTGTCCCAGGTATCCGTAAAGTCTGCGGGCGATGGTGCGGATGTATGAATGTCCGCGCCTTCGGTGAGCCGTTCATAGAATTGCTCCTGTGTCAGCGTAATATCCTCCAGGAAAAGCTCCCCGTTAATAAAAAAGGGCATAGGCATCACCGTAACGCCAAGTCTGCCGGCTTCTGCCTGTGTAATGCCGCTGTTGCTGTCTGTCAAAATCGCTATTTTACTCAAAAAACCACCTGTTTCCTTCGTAAGTGTGCGAAGCAGTTTCGCATCAATTCCTTCTGTGTATCCCTGTCTGCAGGCATACACAAAAGATACTAACATAAATATTTGTAAGATACAAGCCAGACTTCACCCTTCCGCACGCCCTTCCCGGCACAGGAAAACCCCGGATCTGTCCCCTGAGGATGCAATCCTCAAAGGGCAGATTCGGGGTTTTTCGTATCTCATTCAGCGGACAGCGGATGCATTACATCATTCCCATGCCGCCTGCGCCTGCACCGCCGGCCGGCATAGCCGGAGCCGGTTCCGGAATGTTTGCTACGACAGACTCTGTCGTCAGAAGCGTGGATGCTACGCTTGTAGCATTCTGCAGAGCTGTTCTTGTTACCTTAACCGGATCCAGAATACCTGCTTCGATCATGTCCACGTATTCTTCCGCAGCTGCGTCGAATCCGATTCCCGGTTTGGATTCTTTTACTTTGTTAATAATTACAGCGCCTTCCAGGCCTGCATTTGCCGCAATGTAGTACAGCGGAGCTTCCAGCGCCTTGCATACTACTTTCGCGCCGGTCTTCTCATCACCTTCCAGTGTGTCTACCAGTTCCGCAACTTTCTTGCTTGCATGAATGTAGGCAGATCCGCCGCCGGCGATAATGCCTTCTTCTACCGCTGCTCTTGTGGCTGCCAGAGCATCTTCCATCCGGTATTTGCTCTCTTTCATCTCTGCCTCAGTTGCTGCGCCCACACGGATGACTGCTACGCCGCCGGCCAGTTTTGCCAGACGCTCCTGCAGTTTTTCCTTATCGAAATCAGAGGTGGTCTCTTCCAGCTCGCCGCGGATCTGGGCGATTCTTGCCTGAATGGCATCTTTGTCGCCTGCGCCGTCAACAATGACAGTTTCTTCTTTTTTCACTTTTACGGATTTTGCGCTGCCCAGCATGTCGATGGTAGCTTCTTTTAAATCAAGGCCTACTTCTTCGGAGATTACCGTACCGCCGGTCAGGATTGCGATATCCTGCAGCATCGCTTTTCTTCTGTCGCCATAGCCCGGTGCCTTTACGCCTACAACGGTCAGGGTGCCCCGGAGTCTGTTGACAATCAGAGTGGTCAGTGCTTCGCCTTCAATATCCTCCGCAATGATCAGGAGTTTCTTGCCGGCCTGGACAATCTGCTCCAGAAGAGGAAGCAGATCCTGGATGTTGGAGATCTTCTTGTCTGTGATCAGGATGTAGGGATCTTCCAGATTTGCCTCCATTTTATCCATGTCTGTTGCCATATATGCGGAAATATAACCACGGTCAAACTGCATACCTTTTACCAGATCCAGCTCGGTCTGCATGGTTTTGGACTCTTCAATTGTAATAACGCCGTCATTGGTTACCTGCTCCATAGCGTCTGCAACCATATTGCCCACGTTTTGGTCACCGGCAGAAATCGATGCAACTTTTGCGATATGATCTTTGCCGTTTACGTGCTGGCTCATCTCTTTGATGGCTTTTACCGCAACTTCTGTTGCCTTTTTCATGCCGCGGCGCATTACGATGGGATTTGCGCCTGCTTCCAGGTTTTTCATGCCTTCTTTGATCATTGCCTGTGCCAGGACAGTTGCGGTAGTGGTACCGTCGCCTGCTGCGTCATTGGTCTTTGTGGAAGCTTCTTTTACCAGCTGCGCGCCCATGTTCTCGAAATTATCTTCCAGCTCGATGTCTTTCGCGATTGTGACACCGTCGTTTGTAATCACCGGTGTGCCATAGGGTTTGTCTAATACCACATTCCGGCCTTTCGGTCCCAGGGTGACACGTACGGTATCTGCAAGTTTATCTACACCAGCCTGCAGTGCAGCTCTGGCTTCTGCTCCATATTTCAGCTCTTTTGCCATTGTATATTACCTCCGAAAAAAAATATAGAAAAAAATCAGATATGTCTGTCATTACTCTACGACTGCAAGGATATCATCCTGGCGGACAATGATGTACTCTTCCCCTTCCAGTTTGACTTCGTTGCCTGCATATTTGGAATAAATTACTTTATCTCCTGCCTTTACCTGCATTTCCACATCTTTGGTTCCAGGTCCCACGGCGATGATTTCTGCTTCCTGGGGTTTTTCCTGGGCTGTACCGGTAAGGATAATGCCTGATTTGGTCTTTTCTTCTGCTTCTAACTGTTTTAATACCACTCTGTCAGCTAAAGGTACTAACTTCATTCTGCTGTCCTCCTTATTTCGAATAAGATCTGGTTTGATTTGTTAGCACTCATTTTATCTGAGTGCTAACCAACTGAGACTATATTAGTTTTTTTACCATTGAGAAGCAACTTTGCATATTACGGTATATTCCTGCTTTTTATGCTCTTATATGAATTTTTCTTCTGTTTTCTCTTATTTTCTCTTTCTTTCTCCTTCTATTCCTCTCCGCGCTGCATCCGGAATCTTTCCGCATGTCAGATCAGCTGAAAATGCTGCAGGGCATGATAGATCCCCGCCTCATGGATATCATCCGTGATATAATCCGCTGCTTCCAGCGCCGGTGTCCGGCTGTTGCCCATGGCAATTCCGTATTGGGCGTACTGCAGCATCTCCACATCATTGGCGCCGTCGCCGAAGCTGTAGGTCTCCGTCTGGTCAATTCCTGCCGCCCGGCAGACTGCGCGGATCGCGGTTGCCTTGCTGTATCCCTTCGGCACCAGCTCCATAGCCGCGCCGTCATGATCCAGGATGTGATAATCTTCTGATAATTCTTCCGCTGCCTCCCGGTAATTCAGGCCGCGGATTGCCGCGGAAAATTTCTGGCATTCCCAGTCGGCACTGTTTCCGCGAATCGGACGGATAATCGGCGCTTCCTTATGGTAAAGCCATGCGCCGTAGGGATCCCGGCAGATCATGTCTTCATCCATATAAAGCCAGTGCCGCCCCTCCATAATCAGCGGAAGCTCATGCCGGTAGCAGATATCCACGGTTTTTTCCGCCAGTTCCCGGCTTAACTGATGATAAACGATATCCTGCCCGTGATAAATCACATGGGTCCCGCACCCGCACAGAATCCCGTCAAACTCCATAGAAAGAAGGTTCGGATCATGAATATAGGCCTTGGTCCTGCCGGAATTCAGGAATACCTGATGTCCGTTTTCCTTGGCCTGCCGGATTCCTTCCCTTGTACTGTCTTCGATTTTGTGTTCCCTGTCCAGCAGGGTTCCGTCAATGTCAAAAAAAATTGCTGCCACAGTTCTCCCCTGTATGATTTTTCTTTCTGTTTATTTTCGGTCCCGATTTCTTTCCGCGTACCGCTGATACGCCGCCCGGATGTCCTGCAGATAACTCAGGGATCCGAAGGCCAGCACACAGCCCGTGCTTCCGGCGGCTTCCACCGCCTGTTCCACCGCCTGATCCATGTCCGGGCAGTAGTTCGCCTGAAAACCGACAGCCCGGATCTTCTCCGCCAGAACCGCTCCGTCCAGCCCCCGGTCATTCTGCGGCGTCACGGTATAAATCCGATCTTTTTTCGAAAACATGATGCGAATGATTTCTTCGTATTCCTTGTCTTTCAGCACACCGAAAATATATACCGAAGGCTCATGCCGCCGTACACTGTCCAGCGTTTCCCGCAGCCGGGCGGCCGCGCCCCTGTTATGGGCCCCGTCCAGCACGAAATCCGGATATTCCCCGATCCGTTCCAGACGGCCGGGGCAGCGGGCCTGTTCCAGTCCTTTGCGGATGACCTCGTCATTCAGCAGGTAGATGCTGCCGCTCAGCCTGCGTTTCAGAACATTCAAGGTCTCAATGGCGCAGACCGCGTTTTCCACCTGAAAAGTGCCGCTTAAAGGCAGATCATACTGCCGGCTGCGGGCCTTCGGATACTGAAAGGCACAGCCCTCCCGGTCCACGATCACATTGGCGGCTTCCGACAGTTCCGCCACCGTCAGTTCACAGCCTTTTTCCTTTGCAGTCTGTTCAATGACTCCCATTGCGTCCGGATGCTGCCGGACCGTCACCACCGGGCAGCCCGCTTTGATGATTCCGGCTTTGTTTGCCGCAATTTCCTGCAGTGAGTCTCCCAGCATTCCCATGTGATCCATGGAAACGGAAGTAATCACACTGACCAGCGGCTGCTTCACAATATTCGTAGCATCCAGCGTACCGCCCATTCCGCTCTCAATCACCGCGCAGTCACAGTGTTCCCGCAGAAAAATCATCCAGGCGGCCACGGTCTCCATTTCAAACGCAGTGGGATGCGGCAGCCCCTCTTCTTCCATTTCACGGCAGCAGTGTTCCACTTCTGTCATTACCGCCGCAAATTTCTCCTTTTCCAGGTTGTTTCCATTGATCTGAAACTGTTCCAGATAATCAAAAACGGCCGGTGAGGAAAAACGGCCCACACGGTACCCCGCTTCCTTTAACGCAGAGGCCACCTCCGCCCCCACGGATCCTTTGCCGTTGGTGCCGGCAATATGAACGGTGCCGATGTGATCCTGGGGATCCTTCAGCCGGCGCGCCAGTTCCCGGACGCCTTCCAGTCCCGGAACGCTGCCTCTCTGTTTCCGAATCTTCGTCAATACTTCCATTGTTTCACAGTAATTCATCTGTCTTACCCCATCTGTTGTTCTGCCTGTCTGTTCTCACAATTTACGTCCGACAATGTTCTTTTCTGCTCCCAGTGTACCATAGATTATTTTTTTCTCCATAGTATTTTATAAAAAAGAGCCGGTGCAAAAGCACCGGCTCGGATAATTTTACAGATGAATGATCCCTGCTCCGAACAGTGGAGTAAATACCAGGGATACAATTGTCATAAGTTTGATCAGGATGTTGATGGACGGGCCTGAGGTATCCTTGAACGGATCACCGACGGTATCACCAACGACAGCTGCTTTATGAGGCTCGCTGCCTTTTCCGCCATGGTTTCCTGCTTCAATGTATTTCTTGGCATTGTCCCATGCACCGCCTGCATTTGACATAAAGATCGCCATCATTACACCGGTAACAAGAGCGCCTGCCAGAAGGCCGCCTAATGCCGCGGAGCCCAGAAGCACGCCTACAATAATCGGAACCACGATGGCAATGATACCAGGCAGAAGCATCTGCTTTAAGGCAGCCTGTGTGGAAATTGCCACGCAGTTTTTGTAATCCGGTTTGCTGGTGCCTTCCAGAATTCCCTTATCTGCATGGAACTGTCTGCGGACTTCCTCAATCATCTTGTATGCTGCCTTTGACACTGCTTCCATCGTAATGGAAGAGAACAGGAACGGAAGCATTGCGCCGATGAACAGACCTACAATAACTGCAGGCTGAAGGATGGAAATGGCACTCAGTTTTACAGCCTGGGAATAAGTAACAAACAGGGACAGCGCTGTCAGCGCTGCGGAGCCGATGGCAAATCCCTTGCCGATGGCTGCTGTTGTGTTGCCGATGGAATCCAGCTGATCCGTAATGTCACGCACGCTTTCATCCAGTCCGGACATCTCTGCGATACCGCCGGCATTATCCGCAATCGGGCCGTAGGTATCTACTGCAACGACGTTGCCGGTGGTCGCCAGCATACCGACTGCCGCAAGGGCAATTCCGTATACGCCTGCAAACGCATAAGCAACGATGATGCCTGCCGCGATGAAGATAATCGGCAGTGTTGCGGACTGCATACCGGTAGCCAGACCGCTGATGATATTGGTTGCTGCGCCGGTTTCCGACTGTTCCGCGATTTTGTGTACATGTCTGTATTTATCTGAGGTATACCATTCGGTAATCTGGCCGATCAGGATACCTACAATCAGACCTGCGATAATTGCGCCGGCCGGTTTGAAGGTGCCCAGAATCGCACGGCTTAAGAGGATCGCTACCACAACTGTGATGATATTCGCGATATTTGTGCCCATATTCATGGCTTTGTGAGGATCTTTGCCTTCTTTGCCCCGTACCAGGAACACGCCCAAGATGGACGCCAGGATGCCGACTGCCGCAAGAAGCAGCGGATACAGCGCGCCGGCAATCACGCCGGAACCCTTTGCCGTCTCGCCAAAAGCGAGGATACCAAGAGATACCGCGGATACTACGGATCCAACATAAGACTCAAACAGGTCTGCGCCCATGCCGGCCACATCGCCTACGTTATCTCCTACGTTATCGGCAATAACCGCAGGGTTACGGGGATCATCCTCCGGGATACCTGCTTCTACCTTACCTACCAGGTCAGCTCCCACATCGGCTGCTTTTGTATAGATACCGCCGCCTACACGGGCAAACAGCGCAATGGAGGAAGCGCCTAAGCTGTATCCAAACAGAATGTCTGCATTGCCGGTAATAAAATAAATCATGCTGACGCCAAACAGGCCCAGTCCCACGACAGACAGACCCATAACAGCGCCGCCCCGGAATGCTACCTGCAGAGCCTTTACCATACCGCTCTCTTTTGCTGCGTTTGCCGTGCGGACATTTGCTCTGGTGGCTACGTTCATTCCCGCGTAACCGGTCAGTGTGGAGAACACAGCGCCGATAATAAAGCATACTGCCTTGCCCCATCCGCTGGCTGCGCCTTCTGTTGCGCTGATTCCGAAGCCGATGGCCAGGAATACCACGATGATGAAGATAATGAGCATCTTGTACTCGGAAAACAGGAACGCCCGGGCTCCTTCATGAATTGCGGCCGCGATTTCCTTCATTTTGTCATTGCCTTCGTCCTGTTTCTTTACGAAACGGGAAAGCCCGAAAGCAACGAGAAGAGCAATCACGCCGATGATTGGAATTATCCAGATCATAAAACTACTCCCTTCAACTTGTTTCTTGTTTCTTTTTTCAGACACACATAGTCTATCCGTGATAATAGCATAGAGCATCCGCAAGGTCAAGTTGATTCTTTATAGAAATTTTATGATTTGACACCCGACTCATCGCCTGGTTCCCCGGGTATCCCTGCGGGAAAGATGCAGACGGTTCAGGTTCACCTCCCGGTCCTTAATCCGGACCACCTGTATGTCATCCGGCTTTACCAGGTAGGCAGACGCCAGTCTTTCCCCTTCTTCCGTCTTCATTCCCCGGACGCCGATGGCTGTTTTTTCTTTTCCGGAATGTCCATGGCATGGATCCGCAGGAAGTAGTTTCTGTCTGACTGAAGCACCAGGGAATCCTCCTCCTCCACTGTGCCTGCATAAATCAGTTCATCCCCTTCGGACAGTTTGGTGGCGGCAGTGGTGCGTTTGGATACATCAAATTCACTGCCGTCCACCAGTTTGACCATTCCGTTCCGTGTGGCAAATAACAGTTTCTTTTTCCGGATTTCATTGAAACATCCCACATACAGGATCTCTTCTTCCGCGCTGGAATAATTGGTCAGGTTGTCCACAGGCGTCCCCTTGTCCCGGAACTTGCCAAAGGGCAGATCCAGCACTTTGAGCATATGCATGCTGCCCCGGTTGGTGAAGATCATAATCCGGTCCGTATTCATACAGGGCAGGACACAGCGGTGATTCTTGTCTGCCGCTTCCCGGTTCCTCTCATAGGTCGCCTTATCCACCGTACGGACATAGCCGAACCGATCCATCAGGAATGTGACTTCCATCTCTTTCGGCCCTTCTTCCCGGTAGGCCGTCTCATCCAGATCCGCGATCACTGTTTTGCGGGGAACCGCGTAATCTTTCCGGATCTTTTTCAGATCTTTGATGATGACCTTGGCCATCTCTGTCCTGCTGCCCAGCACTTTATTGTAAAACGCGATCTTCTGCAGGGTTTCTTCATGCTCTGCTTCCAGTGCCTCCAGTTCCAGACCGATCAGGCGGTACAGGCGCATCTGCAGAATCGCAGTGGCCTGACGCTCCGTAAATTTCAGGGCTTTCGCTTCCTTTTCATGGGCTTTGACCCGGAACCGGATTCCATCCGTGACCCCATGGATCAGGCAGTTCTTCGCCTGTTTCATATCCTTGGAGCCCCGCAGGATTTCAATGATCAGATCAATCACATCCACTGCCTGGATCAGGCCTTCCTGAATCTCCTTCCGGTCCATTTCTTTCTGCAGCAGATTCTGGTATTTTCTGGTATTCATCTCATACTGGAACTTCACATGATGGCGGATCACATCCAGAAGTCCCAGGGTTTCCGGACGCCCCTCCGCCACTGCCAGCATGTTTACGCCAAAGGTATCCTCCAGCCGTGTCTTCTTATATAAAAGGTTGCACAGATTTTCCGCATCTGCCCCCCGGCGCAGTTCGATGACGATGCGAATGCCGTCTTTGGAAGACTGGTTGGAGATATCCAGGATATCCGTGGTTTTCTTGCTTTCCGCCAGATGGTACACATCGTTTAAGAATTTGCCGATATTGGCTCCCACCATCGGATAGGGGATCTCCGTAATGACCAGATTCTGCTTGCCGCCTTTGAGCTGCTCGGTCTCCACCTTTCCCCGCAGGCGTATCTTACCCCTTCCGGTGGAATAGATCTGTTCCAGATCGGACTTGTTGGCCACAATTCCTCCTGTGGGAAAATCAGGTCCCGGTATAATTTCCAGCATTTCCTTTACGGAAATATCCGGATTCTTCATATAGGCAATTACCCCGTCAATCACTTCGCCCAGATTATGGGGCGGCACACTGGTAGCCATGCCGACGGCAATGCCTTCCGCACCGTTGATCAGCAGATTCGGCACCCGCACCGGCAAAACAGAGGGTTCTTTCTCTGTGGCGTCAAAATTCGGTACAAAGGTCACCACATCTTTATCCAGGTCACCCAGGTACACTTCCTGGGTAATCTTCTGCAGGCGGGCCTCCGTATAGCGCATGGCCGCAGCCCCGTCTCCCTCCACAGAGCCGAAATTCCCGTGGCCGTCCACCAGCGGAACGCTGTTTTTAAAGTCCTGGGCCATCACAACCAGGGCGCCGTAGATCGAGCTGTCCCCGTGGGGATGAAATTTACCCATGGTATCCCCTACAATTCTGGCACTTTTCCGGTAAGGACGCTCATTGCGCAGTCCCAGCTCATACATATCGTACAGGGTTCGCCGCTGCACCGGCTTCAGTCCGTCCCGGACATCGGGAAGGGCGCGGGACACAATGACGCTCATGGCATAGTCAATATAGGACTTCTGCATAATCTCCGCATATTCTGTCTGTATGATCTGCTCTTTTGTATCTTCCATACTTACTCTCCGTCTTCCTAAATATCCAGTTCGGCATCATTCGCATGTTCATAGATAAAGGCCCTGCGTGGCGGGACATCGCTTCCCATCAGCATCTCCGTCACCTCGGAAGCCATGCGTCCGTCCTCAATGCCCACCCGCTTCATCAGGCGTGTGGCCGGATCCAGAGTTGTCTCCCACAGCTGCTGGGCATCCATTTCCCCCAGTCCTTTATACCGCTGCAGGGTAAAACTGCCTTTATGGGTTTTGCGGTAACGTTCCAGAGCTTCATCATCGTAAAGGTATTCTCCCTCGCCCCTGGCCGGCATGACTTTATACAGGGGCGGCATTGCCAGATACACATGCCCTTCCAGAATCAGTTCCGGCATAAAACGGTAAAACAGGGTCAGCAGAAGGGTGGAAATATGGGCGCCGTCCACATCGGCATCCGCCATAATCACGATCTTGTCATACCGCAGCTTACTGATGTCAAAATCATTGCCATATCCTTCGGAAAACCCGCAGCCGAAGGCATTGATCATGGTCTTGATCTCCGCGTTGGCAAGCACCTTGTCAATGCTTGCCTTTTCCACATTCAGGATCTTTCCGCGGATCGGAAGGATGGCCTGATACTTCCGGTCCCTTGCCATCTTGGCCGAGCCTCCGGCGGAGTCTCCCTCCACAATAAAAATCTCACATTTGGAAGCGTCCCGGCTTTCACAGTTTGCCAGCTTGCCGTTGGAATCAAAGGAAAATTTCTGTTTGGTCAGCAGATTCGTCTTGGCTTTTTCTTCGGATTTTCTGATTTTCGCCGCTTTTTCCGCGCAGGACAGCACGGTCTTCAAGGTGTCCAGATTTTTGTCAAAAAACAGCTGCACTTCCTCCGAAGTCACTTTTGCTGTTACTCTTGCCGCATCCTGATTGTCCAGTTTGGTCTTGGTCTGTCCTTCAAACCGCGGATCGGGATGTTTGATCGCAATCACCGCGGACATTCCGTTGCGCACATCCGCCCCGGTGAAGTTCGCGTCCTTTTCCTTCAGGATTCCCAGCTCCCGTGCGTAATTGTTCATTATCGTGGTATACGCGGTCTTGAAGCCGGTGATATGGGTGCCGCCTTCCGCATTGTAGATATTGTTGCAGAATCCGAGAATATTTTCATGAAATTCCCCGGTATACTGAAAAGCGGCTTCCACCTGGATACCTTCGGCGGATCCGGAAAAGCAGATCGGCTCATGGAGTGTCTCCGCGCTGCGGTTCAGGGCCCGCACGAAGCCTGCCAGTCCCTCTTCTTCGTGGTAGACGATATGCTCCGGCTCTTCCGGCCGCAGATCATCATACAGAATGGTCAGCTTCGGGTTCAGATACGCCGTCTCATGCAGGCGGCTCTTGATCTCATCCTCTTTGAATCTTGTTTTTTCAAAAATCTCGGGATCCGGCAGAAAATTGATCTTTGTGCCGGTTTTTTTTGTTTTCCCGATCACAGGAAGCAGTCCATGCTCCAGTTCGATCACCGGATGCCCTTTTTCATAGCGGTCATGATGCACGGCGCCGTCCCGGCTGATCTCCACATCCATATAGGTGGAAAGGGCGTTTACCACAGAAGATCCCACCCCGTGGAGTCCGCCGCTGGTCTTGTAGGCGTCGCTGTCAAATTTGCCGCCGGCGTGCAGTGTGGAAAACACCAGGCGGGCGGCTGACACTCCCTTGGCATGCATTTCCACCGGAATTCCCCTTCCGTTATCTTCTACTGTACAGGAGCCGTCTGCCTCCAGTGTGACATGGATCGTATCACAGGCTCCGGCCAGATGCTCATCCACCGCATTGTCCACAATCTCGTAAATCAGATGGTTCAGTCCCTTCCGGGACACGCTGCCGATGTACATGCCCGGACGCTTGCGCACGGCATCCAGTCCTTCCAGTACCGATATGTTGTCTGCATTATATGTTGATTTTGCCATATACTATCTCCCTGTCTTTCCTCTATCGGTCTTCAATCTGCCAGTCAATGGGTTCCAGGCCATGGGACTGCAGAAATTCGTTGGTCTTTTTGAAATGTCCGCAGCCGAAAAATCCGCGGTAAGCGGACAGGGGGCTTGGATGGGGCGCCTCCAGGATCAGATGCTTCGGATTGTTCAGCATGGCTGCCTTGCGGCGGGCCGGTCCTCCCCAGAGCAGAAAAACAATGGGGCGGTCCTGCTGATTCACCGCGCGGATCACGGCGTCCGTGAACTGCTCCCAGCCGATCCCCTGATGGGAATTGGCCTGATGCGCCCGCACGGTCAGTACTGTATTCAGCAGCAGTACGCCCTGCTTTGCCCATTTTACCAGATAGCCGTTGTTCGGTATTTTCAGCCCCAGTTCATCCTGGAGCTCTTTATAGATATTTGCCAGAGAAGGGGGAATGTCCACATCCGGTTTGACGGAAAAACAGAGTCCGTGTGCCTGCCCGTCATTGTGATAGGGATCCTGACCGAGAATCACCACTTTTACCTGGGACAGGGGCGTCAGATGAAAGGCGTTGAAAATATCATCCGCAGCCGGAAATATCTTCCGGGTACGGTACTCCTGAAGCACCGTCTGATACAGCTGTCTGTAATACGGCTTTTTAAACTCTTCCGCCAGCGGTTTCGTCCAGTCATTCGTAATGGGCGGCATAACAATCCCTCCTTGCTGCTCTGCAGTCAGATAAAACAAGGTTGCCGCTCCTTCGCGGCAACCTGTATATTATTGCAGAAAAAAAGAATTTCCGCAAGTTTTCTCGAAAATATGTTCTTACATGCACTCCCGCCGCACGGAAACACCCCGTCCGGCCAGATAGTCTTTCAGGTCCCGGATTTCCAGCTCCTTGTAATGGAACAGAGATGCCGCCAGTGCCGCATCCGCGCCTCCCTCGGTCAGGGCGTCATAAAAATGGCTCCTGGTTCCCGCGCCGCCGGAGGCGATCACCGGAATGGAAACCCGGTCCGCGATGGTTCTGGTCAGTTCCAGATCGTATCCGGCTTTCGTGCCGTCGCAGTCCATGCTGGTCAACAGGATTTCCCCGGCGCCCAGCCGGTTGGCTTTTTCTGCCCACTCCACAGCATCCAGACCGGTATTGATCCTTCCGCCGTTAATATACACTTCCCAGCCTTCTCCTTCGGGTCTGCGCTTGGCGTCAATGGCCACCACCACACACTGGCTGCCGAATTTCTCCGCGGCATCCGCAATCAGCCGGGGATTGTGGATGGCGGAAGAATTCACTGACACTTTGTCCGCACCTTCCCGCAGAATCGCCCGAAAGTCCTCGACCGTGCGGATTCCGCCGCCTACCGTAAAGGGAATAAATACTTTTTCCGCCACCCGGCGCACCATATTCACCACTGTGCTTCTGGCATCCGAAGTCGCGGTAATATCCAGGAAAACCAGCTCGTCCGCCCCAGCCTGGTCATAGGCCGCCGCGATCTCCACCGGATCGCCGGCATCTCTTAAATTCACGAAATTTACTCCTTTTACCACACGTCCGTCATTGACATCCAGACATGGAATAATGCGTTTTGTAAACATAACAGCCTCCCTACAGCTCTGCGAAATTTTTCAGTATTTTCAGTCCGGTCTTACTGCTTTTCTCCGGATGGAACTGGCAGGCAAAGACATTGTCCTGCTCCACCGATGCGTGGATATGAGTGCTGTATTCCGTTGAAGCACGCACAATGGCCGGATCCGCCGCCTTCAGATAATAGGAATGCACAAAGTATACATACGGATGGTCCGCAATGTCCCGAAACAGTCTGCCGTTTCCGGTCAGTGTCAGATCATTCCAACCGATATGAGGAATCTTCAGCCCTTCCTGATCCGGAATCCGCAGAATATGTCCCTTCAGGATTCCCAGTCCCGGTACTCCCGGGCTCTCCTCGCTGTCCTCAAACAGCACCTGCAGTCCCAGGCAGATGCCCAGCAGCGGTTTCCCCACCCGGCAGATTTCCCGGATCAATTCATCCAGATGCCGCTCCCGGATATGCCCCATGGCATCCCCAAAAGCGCCGACCCCCGGCAGAATCAGCTTCTCCGCCCGGCGGAGCCGTTCGGGATCTCCGGTCACCTCCACCTCTTCCCCCAGATACTTCAGGGCTTTTTCCACACTTCTGATATTGCCAGCGTCATAATCGATTATTCCTATCATTTTTCCTGTTTCCTCTTCCCGTTTCTTGTTTGTTTCTCTGATACTTATTTCCTGCTCAGTTCCAGCCAGAATTCCACACCGTCTTCGTGATTGATTACGCCGCATGCCTGATGCAGGGAGTCCATGATCGCCTTTACGATGGACAGACCGATTCCGCTGCCCCCGTAGGCCCGGGTATGGGCTTTGTCGACCTTGTAAAACTTGATCCAGATCCGTTCCAGATCTTCTTCCGGAATCCTCGGCCCGGTATTAAACACGCTGATCCGGAGGATGTCATTTTCTTTCCGGGTATAAAAGATACGGATCTGTTTTTCTCCGTCACAGTGGTTGATTGCGTTGCTCATATAGTTGGTAATGACTTCCTCCACTTTGAACTCATCTCCCCAGACATATTCCGGTGTTTCACAGGAAAGCACCAGGGAGATTCCCTGCTGATCCCGCAGGATTTTCGTGGAATTGGATACACCGCGGATCAGCTCGGTAATGTCAAAGCGTTCCATGTGGATCTGTTCATTGCCGAATTCCAGCTGATTCAGGGTCAGAAGTTTTTTTACCATCCGGTTCATCTTATCTGCTTCGTCAATAATCACTTCACAGTAAAATTCCCGGCTTTCCTGATCGTCATTGACGCAGGCCTGCAGTCCTTCCGCATACCCCTGAATCAAGGCCAGCGGCGTCTTTAACTCATGGGACACATTGGATAAAAACTCTTTCCGCATCTCATCGATCTCTGTCTTTCGCTCAATATCGGTCTGGAGTTCCGCGTTGGCGGACTTCAGTTCCGAAATGGTCTGTTCCAACCGGGAAGAAAGTACATTCATATGTTCTCCCAGCTGGTCGATCTCATTCCCTTCCGGTACCCTGCCGCCCATTTCCTCTGTTTTCCACTTTTTCAGCAGTCTGCCCGGTCTGACCCGCATGCGCTGTCTGCGCCATTCTCTGTCTTTCCAGGCATCCTTCCGATACTTGGTCTCAAAATCCAGATCCACCATCCGCTGAGAGATATCTGTCAGCACCCGGATCGGTCCGGTAATCCGGTTTGTCATAAACCAGGCGGCAATCACGCCTGCAAGAATTGCGACAATACCCGCAAAAATCAGAAAACGGTTGGAGATCGCCGCGCTTTCCCTGATGCTTGCCAGCGGCGTCTTGATCAGGACCTGTTCGCCCTCGGCTGAGGATAAATTTCCCGTCAGATACAGATACTTTTCTCCCAGACGCCTGTCATTTGCCCGGAGAATCGTGTAATAGTCTCCCTCATACAGGATATCTGTCTTGCCATTGTATTTCTGAAAAATAAAATCTTTAATATCTTTCTCTGCCATGGAGGAATCCCGGGCACTGGTGAGCATTTTGCTGAAATCCGGGCTGACCACAACAATCGTCAGGTTGCCGTTGGACGTCAGCCGTTCAAAGACATCCGAATATTTTTCATCAAAGATTTCGCCGTTTTCCGCTGCGTCTGAGAGTTCGCTGTAAGCGGATTTCAGTGTTTTCAGCTTCTGGGACTGATAATAGCTGCCAAGCACACTGAAATTCAGAAGCCAGCAGATCATGACCGCGCCGGCGATCAGCAGGCTGACAAGCAGGATCATCTCTCCCCGGATCGACAGACTGCGGAACCGTCCTCGAAGTCTCTGTCCCGGCTTCTTCCGCTGTTTTCTTTCATAGGTCACCCGGATTTTTTCTCTGTCCGGCGGCAGCGTCTCTTTTGTCTGCGGTTTATTTCTTTTCATGCTGTTCCGCTGCCTCAAATTTATAACCCATACCCCAGATGGTTTTGATGTATGTTCCCTTTTCCCCCATTTTATTTCTCAGTTTTTTCACATGGGTGTCAATGGTTCTGGCATCGCCGAAGTAATCGTAATTCCATACGGAATTCAGGATCTTTTCCCTGGACAGGGCAATGCCCGCATTTTCCATAAAATAGGTCAGAAGTTCAAATTCTTTAAAGCTCATATCCACCGTCTGCCCGTCAATTGTCACGGTATGGGCGGCCTTGTTCAGAACAATTCCGCCGGCTTCCAGCGTCTCATCCGGGTCCAGTTTGTTGGATCTGCGCAGCAGCGCGGATACCCGCGCCACAAGGATCTTCGGGCTGAAGGGCTTGGAGATATATTCATCCGCTCCCATGTCAAATCCGTTCAGCTCATCGCTCTCGTCGCCTTTGGCCGTCAGCATGATAATCGGCACTTTGGAGGATTCGCGAATTTCCCGGCAGACGCCCCAGCCGTCAATCTTCGGCATCATAATATCCAGAATCACCAACGCGATATCTTTTTCCGAATAGAAAAGATCCAGTGCTTCCTCGCCGTCACCGGCTTCTATGACCTCAAAATTGCTCCGCACAAGAAAATCCCGCACCAGTTTTCGCATTCTGGCTTCGTCATCTACGACTAATATCTTTAATTTATCCATGTTTGCCTTTCCTTTCTTCCCGGTTTCCCCTGGAACTCTGCTATAATACCACAATTCTATGACTGAACTGTGTTCTCCCCAGTCTGTCATCCGCGGCCGAACCGTTCTTTCAGAAGTTTTATAAGAAGATCCAGTTTTTCAGCTGCCAGGCTGAAATACCTGAGAATGGGCTCAGTTGTAATCGCAAATATGATAAACAGCATCAGGCACTTAGCCGAAATGGATGTAATGCCGAAGAATTCCGGAAACAGCCACATGGAAATCACCCAGCCGAATACCAGGGCCAGCAGTGTAAGCAGATGCTGCTTTTTCTTCATGTCCATGATTCGGATCAGAATCATAAATCCTACAATGGCCACAATAATGCTGCAGGATGTGGAAAGACTGCTGCTGTCCAGATGGAAGACCTGGGCAAAAATCACCAGTCCGCTGACCACAAGGAAATCCGTGATTCCGGCCGGAAGGGACTTCAGCAGAATATTGTGCAGAAACCCGCCCCGGATGGGCTCGTGATTCGGCTCCAGTGCCAGGACAAAAGATGGGATTCCAATGGTAAACAGACTGATCAGTGTGATCTGCGAAGGATTCAGCGGATAATTCAGCATCAGAATCACGGAAAAAACTGCTAACAGCAGAGAAAAAATATTTTTCACCAGATACAGACTGGCGGCCCGCTGGATATTATTCACCACACGGCGGCCTTCATCCACAATCGAAGGCATATGGGAAAAATCCGAATCCAGCAGTACCAGCTGGGCGGCCTGGGATGCCGCTTCCGCGCCGGAAGCCATGGCGATGCTGCAGTCGGACTGTTTCATGGCGATGATATCATTCACACCGTCGCCGGTCATGGCAACCTTTTTGCCGCTGCGCTGAATCGCGGCTACCAGTTTTTTCTTCTGTTCCGGCGCCACACGGCCGAATACGGTATATTTGGAGGCGGCTGCGATCAGTTCGCCCTCATTGCGAAACGCGGAAGCATCCGCGTACTTCTCCGCGCCTTCGATGCCCGCCCGCCGGGCTACCTGGGATACGGTCAGGGGATTATCTCCGGAAATCACCTTTACTGCCACGCCCTGCTGCCGGAAATAACGGAAGGTATCCGGCGCGCCCCTGCGGATGGGGTTTTCCAGCGCGATCAGCGCCAGAGGCAGAATCTCCCGCTGCGTTCCCTCCGGATCATTCAGCCCTTCGCCGGCGGGCAGATAGGGATACAGAGCAAATGCCAGAACACGCCGGCCGGCAGATGCCTCCTGGTTCAGTATGTCCTGAAACTCCCCGCAGCGGCTGCCCAGCACATACTCCGGCGCGCCAAAGACATAATTGGCCTCTCCCATCCTGGCGGCTGAATACTTGTATTTCGAAGAAAAGGGACAGGTCTGCGACGCCCTGCGCCCGCTCGCCTTGGAAAAATATGCCCGGACCGCACGCATGGTATCATTTTCATCCTGCATGGAAGCCGCATAGTCGGCAAGAAGCACCTGCAGGTCGGTATCTTTGATTTTCGGATATAAGGAATGGCAGGCAGAGACTTTCATGTCTTTCTCTGTAATGGTGCCGGTCTTGTCCACACAAAGCACATCCACCCGGGCCAGGGTTTCGATGCATTTCAGGTCGTGTACCAGCACCTGACCGGCAGCCAGCTTCATTGCGCTCAGTGCCAGGGCCACGCTGGTGGTCAGATAGATTCCCTCCGGAATCATGCCGATCAGCGCGGCCACTGTGCCGGTAACATTTTCGGAAAAGCCCAGGCCGGAAATCTTCATCTGCTCCACAAACAGAATGATGCCCAGCGGAATAATCAGTATGCCGAAAAACTTCAGCATTTTATCCAGTGTCCGCAGGATCTCCGACTGCTCCTCCTGGTTCATCTGCGTCGCTTCCATCGTCAGCCGGGCCGCATAGGTCGCCTCGGAAACGGCGGTGACTTCTGCTACGCACGCACCGGAAATGATGATACTGCCGGCCAGGAGTCCGTCTCCCGGATTCTTGGGAATTTCGTCGGATTCGCCGGTAAGAATGGATTCGTTGACATGCAGGGAACCCTTCACCAGACGGCAGTCCGCCGGAATCTGCATCCCGGATTTCAGGACCACCGATTCGCCCAGTACGATATGGGTGGAACGGATCTCTCCGACTTTTCCGTCACGGATCACGGTGACCTGCGGTTCTGTCATCAGGTTCATACGGTCCAGCACTTGTTTGGAGCGCAGTTCCTGAAAAATGCCAATGGCGGAATTGGCCGCAATGATCAGCAGAAAGCTCAGATCGGAGAAGGCTCCCGCAATCACCAGCAGAATGGCCAGAACCACAAATACCATATTAAAATAGGTCAGGAGATTGGATTTGATAATCTCCCGGACACTCTTTGTTCCGTTTTCACAGCGGGAATTCACTTCCCCCTGTTCCACATGTTTTCGTACCTGCTCAGCCGTCAGGCCAAGGCAGCCTTCTGTAATATTTCTTTCATTCATGCCCCTCATTGTAACGTCACAGTCAGGAGGCGTCAAGAATACCGGGGAAAAAAGAAGGCGCAGGCCGGATCGGAATGTCCCCATTCCGGTCCGGTCTGCGCCCCGGTTCCCGAAAGCGCGCCAGACGTGGCTTTTGGTGCGGATCCAGCCGTTTATTTCAGATAAGATACGGCAATCCGTTCTGCCGGAATTTCCCGGCTGCTGTAGGTTTCGGTGGTCTGACCCACCGCGATGCCGCCATAAGGCTTAAAGCCTTCCGGCAGATGCAGGCGGGCCAGCAGGTCCCCATTCTGATTCAGTCCGGCGACCGCGCCGTAGATATCCACCTGGCCGACGCCCTGTTCCACGGCCTCCAGTGCCATATTGTGAATAATCATCGCCGCATTGGCGCTGGGTACATTTCCTTCCTCTTTTCCGGATACCAGAATCAGGGTGGGCGCGCCGTACAGCGGATGCAGCGACGGATCTCCGAAGAATTCCGCGCCATTGGCATCGATCGCTTTTAACAGTTCTTTCTCTGTAATTACGGTCAGCTGGTAGCAGTCGTATTTGCCCATGCCTACCGGCGCCTCGTTTGCCGCCTTCAGAATCGCTTTCAGCTGTGCTTCTGTCACCGGTTCGCCTGTGTATGTGCGGATTGATTTTCTGTTGTTGATTGCCTGTGATACATCCATGGATTGCTTCCTCCTTCTTACAAACGCAATGCTTTATTCATTAAAACAGTCCGTTTGCATGCACCGGCACCACTTTGCCGATATCATGCTCCACACTGTCCCAATGCTCTGCCAGTTTGCCGTCCTGAATCCGGTACAGATCAAAGACCTTGTTCTCCATTCCGTTGGCCCCCATGGTGCACTTGAAAAATACGCACACCAGGTCCCCGTCTTCCAGAATCTGCTTGATTTCCATATGGGGCTTCATGGCCAGGAATTTTTCGCAGAATTTCAGGAACCCCTGTTTTCCTGTTTCAGCCACGGCATTGTGCTGAATATAGTCATCTCTCATGTAGGTGTCAATATTGGACACATCCCACCGGTTGAATACTTCGTCATAAAACTTCAGGACCAGTTCCTTATTCGTCATCTGCTTTTTCCTTTCTTCTATCTGGATTTCACCGCCTTCACGGTGCTGTAGTTGCTGTAATAATTATGTCCCTTATAACGGACGTAGGACCGCATGCGCAGATAATAGGTATGTCCGCGCAGAAATCCGTTCCACCAGGCGGTATCCGTATATTGATTTTTCCCCCGTTTATTCCGGTAGCTTTTGCTGTAGGCCAAGCTGGTCAGCTTTTTGTTTCGGTAGATCTCTATCCGATAGCCTGTCACGGTTTTGTCATATTTCCAGCTGGCTTTGATCTGCTTCTTCTCCGGGGAACGGACAGATTTCCAGCGGACGGCTTTCGGCACGACATCCACTGTCACCCGGACGGGAAGGGCTTCCCTGTACCGGGACGTGGCGCCGCAGCTGACGGTGATCACGGTCCTGCCATATCGCTTTACGTTCACCTTTCCTTTGGAGGATACCGAAGCAACCTTCGGGTCACTGGAATGGTAACGCAGTTTTCCATTGCCCGTGGAAGCGGCCTTCAGGCTGAAATCTTTGCTGGTTCTCAATTTGCGGTAAGATCTCCGGGAAATCCGTATGGTCTGCGCTTCCTTCACCGGCGCCTGCGAAACGGTCCGGCTGCTGTCCGACGGCAGCGGCTGCCCGGAGGGCTCTGCCGCAAAAAGGCAGGCCGGGCTTACAGCGGCAGTCAGTGTACATATTCCAAGGGCGGCAATTATCTTTTTCATATTCTCTGATTCCTCTCTGGCATTCCCTGCTGCAGCCGTGCCCGGAAGGCAATCTGCAGGATTGTGTCTGCAAATCCCGGGATTCCCTACAGATCTTTAAAGTGGAAGTGTTTTTTCCCTGTGGCATACGCGTCCACAGTCTGTCCGCTGCCGAACAGCTTGTATTTGTATGTGACAAGACCTTCCAGACCCACTGGTCCCCTGGCATGCAGCTTGCTGGTGCTGATTCCCACTTCCGCGCCGAATCCGTAACGGTATCCGTCCGCAAACCGTGTGGAACAGTTCTGATATACGCCGGCAGAATCCACTAGCTGCATAAACCGGGCAGCTGTCTCACTGTTTTCCGTCATAATCGCGTCCGTATGATGGGAACCGTAACGGTTGATATGCCGGATCGCCTCATCCGCATCATCCACAAGCCTGACGGAAATCATCAGGCTCAGGTATTCCGTGGAAAAGTCCTCTTCCGAAGCCGAATCGCAGGAAATGATCTTCTGTACTTCTTCGGTTCCGCGGATTGTCACATGCTGCGCATCGTAGGCTTCTTTCAGCCGGGGCAGGAATTTCTCCGCAATCGCCCGGTGCACCAGCAGTGTCTCTGCCGCGTTGCAGGCTGCTGTATACTGAACCTTGGCGTCTACAACCGCCGGAAGAATTTTATCAATATCCGCGTCCTTATCCACATAGATATGGCAGATGCCGTCGGCATGCCCCATGACCGGAATCCTGGTGTGATTCATGATATACTGCACAAACGCGTTGGATCCTCTTGGGATCAGAAGATCCACATATCTGTCGCACTCCAGAAGCTCCCGGATCTCTTCCCGGGCTTCGATCTGGTACAGACAGTCCGCCGGAAGTCCTGCCCCGGAGGCTGCCTCATGAATGATCGAAAAAAGGGTCTTGTTGGTATGCAGCGTCTCACTGCCTCCCTTTAACAGCGCGCAGTTGCCGCTTTTCATACACAGCGTGGAAATCTGCACCAGGGCATCGGGCCTTGCCTCAAAAATCACGCCGATCACACCGATCGGGCAGGTTTCCCGGACTAGCCGCAGCCCCTCATCCAGTTCCCGGTTCAGCAGAATGCGTCCGGTGGGATCCGGCAGGCCGATCAGGTCTGTAATCCCCTGGATCACATCCGCAAGCTTATGTTCGTCAAATTTCAGCCGTTTAATAATCGCCGGAGCGACCCCGGTTTCCTCTGCCGCCTGCATATCCAGACGATTGGCGGAAAAAATCTCCTCTTTGTGGGCTGTCAGTGCCTCCCGGACCGCCTGCAGGGCTTCGTTGCGCAGCTGCGCGGGTGTGGCTGCCATAATCGGGCTGTCCAGCTTCATCTGCGCGGCGGTATCTTTTATTTTACTCATGGTTTCTGCTCTCCGTTCTGCATCCGCGGGACGCCCGGCACGCCTGGCTCCCACGGTTCCTTATACTTACTGTGGATTAAGAAAATCCTTATGCTGTAGATTCCGTAAATCCTTATGCTGTGGATCCAGTAAATAGTACTATATTTTCCATTCAATGACCATATATCCTGTAAATTTTACTATATTTTCCAGATATTGACAATTCCCTGCATGCAACTGGAAATTGCCTATTTTTCCCTGCTATGGTAAAATAGTCCCGTTATTCTATAATTCAAAAAGGGAGAGGAACTTAAATTATGACTGGAAATGTTGTAGGCATGCTCATCGTCATGATCATATATATGGTATTTATGGTCCTGGTCGGTGTCTATTATGCCAAAAGGAACAATGACGTAGGAGACTTCTACCTGGGCGGACGCCAGCTCGGCCCTCTTGTCACCGCCATGAGCGCTGAGGCCTCGGATATGAGCAGCTGGCTGCTGATGGGTCTGCCCGGCGTCGCCTATCTGACCGGATGCGCCGAAGCGACCTGGACTGCCATCGGTCTTGCCATCGGCACCTATCTGAACTGGCTGCTGGTATCCCGGCGTCTTCACCGCTATACGGTAAAGACCAACTCTATTACCATCCCCCAGTTCTTTGAAAACCGCTTTCATGATAAAAGCCACAGCCTGATTGCCATTTCCGCGATTGTAATCGTCATCTTTTTCGTGCCGTACACGGCATCCGGCTTTGCCGCCTGCGGCAAACTGTTTTCCACCATGTTCGGCGCCCCTTATCTGCCCGCCATGGTCATCAGCGCCGCCATCATTGTCATCTACACTGCGCTGGGCGGTTTTCTGGCTGCCAGCTTTACGGATCTGATCCAGAGCATCATTATGACCGGCGCCCTGGTCGTCGTCCTGCTCTTCGGCATCCATACCGCCGGCGGACTGGACGCAGTCATGGCCAATGCCCGCTCCATGGACGGCTATTTAAGCGTCCGCTTTATTCACAATGTAACCACCAAAGCGGCAGACCGGTATTCCCTGCTGACCATCTTTTCTCTGCTGGCCTGGGGCCTCGGCTACTTTGGCATGCCTCATATTCTGCTTCGCTTCATGGGCGCGGAAAATGAGAAAAAACTGAACATCTCCAGAAGAATCGCCACGATCTGGGTGGTCATCTCCATGTTTATCGCTATTTTCATCGGTATTATCGGATCCGCCATGACAAAGGCGGGCGCCATTGAAACCCTGTCCGGATCCGGCGAATCGGAAAAACTGATCATCAAGGTAGCCATGCTGTTAAGCCACCACGGACTGCTTCCCATTCTGGCTGCCGGGCTGATCCTTTCCGGTATCCTGGCCTGCACCATGTCCACCTCCGATTCCCAGCTTCTGGCTGCCTCCTCCAGTGTATCGGAAAACATTCTCCATGACTGGCTCGGCATCAATCTGACCCAGAAAAAATCCATGCTGATGGCACGGATCACCGTACTGATCATTGCAGTCATCGGTGTTGTACTGGCCCGGGATCCCAACAGTTCCGTATTCCGTATCGTCCAGTTCGCCTGGGCCGGCTTCGGCGCCTCCTTCGGCCCCGTCATGCTCTTTTCCCTGTTCTGGCGCCGCACCACCCGCAACGGCGCGCTGGCAGGCATGATCGCCGGCGGTGCCATGGTATTTATCTGGAAATTCGGCATCGCCCGTCTGGGCGGCGGCTGGGCCATCTATGAACTGCTTCCCGCCTTTGCAGTTGCCTGCGCGGCCATCCTTATTGTCAGCCTGGCAGGAAAGGAACCGGAAGAAAGCATCTTAAAAACCTTTGACGCGGTCAGCGCGGAGGGAAAAAAGGCCTGAATTCCAACTTTTGGTCTCTTTCGCTGCTGTACACCACAGTCGTGAGAAATAGGAAAAAGCCAGGCGCGGCCGCGCCTGGCTTTTTCCTGTTTCTCTTACTGCTGTCTGAGATATACGATTTTACGGCTGTCACCGCGGATTTCCAGAAGTTCATGTTTCTGAATAAACTTGGACAGCGTCGCGTAACCGAATTCCTTTACTTTAAAATTCGGGAACCGGGAATGGATCTTCTGCCCCAGCACTGCCAGTTCCATGCCGGAACTTCCGGCAGAACGCACCAGTTCACAGGCGTAGCTCTTGACCTTGTCCTTCAGGCCGCGGTTTTCTTTCAGATGAACAAAATAGCTGTTGCCGTTTTTCTTCAGAACCAGACTGTCCACATCCTCGATAAACGTAGACAGCTGACTGTATCCGTAATTTCTGACATCAAAATCCGAATATTTCTTCTGCAGCTGGGATCCGATCTCCCCTAATCCGGTTTCTTTCCCGCTGTTATTGTTCTCTGTAATGATTTCAATTATGGCATTTTCCACCATACCCTGATCAATGGCATCGGAATTGGATCCGGAACCGGATCCTTTTTCCTCTTTGCCCTGCTCTTCATCCGGCTGGCTGTACAGCAGTTCCAGATCACGGAACAGGCTGCAGGCATTCCGGAAGGACCGGGGCGTTTTCTTTTCCCCCATGCCGATCACTTCCTTGCCGGACTCCCGGAACCGGCTGGCCAGCCGCGTAAAATCACTGTCACTGGATACAATGCAGAAGCCATCCACACTGTCTGTATAAAGAATGTCCATCGCGTCAATGATCAGCGCGGAATCTGTCGCGTTTTTGCCTACCGTATTGGCAAACTGCTGAATCGGTGTCAGGGAATGCTCAATGAGCTTGGTACGCCAGCTGGAGGCCTGATTATTGGTCCAGTCCCCGTAGATCCTGCGGTAAGTCACGACGCCGTATTTGGTCATTTCATCCAGGATACAGGATATGTATTTTGCCGATATATTGTCGGAATCAATTAATACCGCAAATTTCTTTTCTTCCATAGTTTCTACTCTCCTTTGACTGCTTTCTCCGCAGCCCTGCCTGAGGCATCCGGCTTCTGCCCATTTACCGCCGGATGTGATCAGTAATGGATAAACACCGCCTCGCGGTAATTCACCAGTTTGTAAATATTTGCAGCATCTGAATTGGAGAGATTCAGACATCCGTGGGATCCCCTTGACTTGTAGTAACTGGGCGACCAGCTGCCCCAGCTCTGCCACGGCGCAGCATGGAATCCCGTTCCTGTCCAGGTAATGCGTACCCAGTACTGAACCGGCGTCTTGTAATCCGCTCCTACCAGCGTTCGGTGCATCTGATGCTCTTTCACATAATAAGTTCCGGTGGGTGTCGTCCTTCCGGTAACCGGTTTGCCGGAAATCGTCCGGCAGCTGTAGGACACCTTGCCGTTGCGGAACACATAGACCATCTGCGCGCTGAGATCGATCTCCGTATAGTTCTTCGAATCCCAGTCCCTGCTGTGGTTCACATAATCTTTCCGGTAAGCGGTATTGACATACAGAACTTTGCACTGGGTTGTCAGCGCTTTTCTGTTACTGTCGGAAGGATCCTTCTGATAAGCTTCCACCGCGACGGAATCCGCTTCTTTGTCCAGGGCGGCTTTCACCTGTTCCACGGTTTTTTCATAATCCATCTGCCATCCGTAGTCGCCGCCGCTGACCGTGACTTTTTTGCCGGTATGGCTTCTGATTTTCCGGGTTTTTCCCACGGTTTTATACTTCAGGCAGAGTTTTTCCACCCAGTTCCGCATTGCCTGGGTGTCATAGGTCACTGCGCCGTCTTTCCAGACCAGCCACTTGCTGATCTCTTCCGGCGTCAGTTCTTCCGTGGTATTTTCCCCCATATCCCAGGTAACAAACCGCAGTGCCGCCTTATTGTACCGGGTCAGCCGGCTGGTCAGAGCTTTGTCTTTGGATGTAAGTTTCGGTTTTTTATATACATCCGGGTACTTGCTGCTGTTGCGCAGATCAATCGAAGTGTCCACATCCTCCAGTGCCTGAACCACTGCCTTGGTCATTTCCCCGCGAATCAGCGCATTTCCTTCCTCTTCCTTCTGAATCACCATTTGTTTCCGGTCGGAAGAATATACGATGGACGCGGATTTCGGTTCCTGGATCGGATAAGAACTGCTTCCGTTCAGGATCTCGGATTTGCCGATGATTTTTCTTACTTTTTTCCTGCTGTAAGAGGGGGTTCCCACCGCATCATAGGTATAGTTCAGCATTCCTCCGGGTAAAGTCAGCTGTCCATGCTGCCGGGCAAAAAGCTTCTGCACCGATTCATCAAACGACAGCCGATAGTCGATCGCGTCTCCGGAAATCTTCAGAGAGCCCCCGTCTCTGCCTTTCACAGTCAGTTCATAGGAACCCATCTGTTTCTTAATGGTCTTTACCGATTCCGAAAGGCTCATGCCGGATACGTCAATGCCGTTGATCTTCGTATTCTGGTACCAGCGGTTCCGGTACATTCCCTTGGAATATGCCGCAATTCCAAGGATACATGCCGCCACTGCGGCAATCACGATAAATAGGGTCAGTTTTAATTTTTTTCTCTTTTTCATAGTTACACCTGTCAGGATTCTACAGTTACAATTTTCACATTCAATGATGCAGTTTTAGAGTTTACCAACTTCAATGATGTAATTTCAAAGTTTACAGACGCTGTGAAATCTAATTATAACAGTAAAGCGCCAAACACGCAACTTTCTATACTAAAATTATCCGTTTTCTTCTTCTCCCCCGTCTTTCAGCTCGTTCAGACGCCTGCGATATGCGCCGCAGTAGACAACTGCCACAAAAAAAACTGCCACTGCGCATCCGATAAACAGATAGCCGATGATTTCAAATACCCGTCGGTTCTGCAGTACAACCAGGCCTGCGCCGGAAGCGAACAGACCGATGACTGTGCGCATATACGCCAGGAACGTACGGCTTAACGCCAGTCTGGTTCGGTCATAGGCCAGATAATCCCGCAGGATCATTTCATCATGAAACTCCTTATATCCCTTCATTTTTCTCCACTCCGTTTCCTGGCATCCAGTGTCTTCCCATTCAGGCCGTAAAAAAACAGCCACTTAGAAATAAGCGGCTGTTTTTTCAGCTGAGAACCTAAATTCCAGCAACAGATTTGTTATTACTCGATGATTGTAGCAACACGGCCTGATCCTACAGTATGGCCACCCTCACGGATAGCGAAAGTAAGACCCTGCTCCATAGCTACCGGATGAATCAGATCGATGGTCATCTCTACGTTGTCACCAGGCATGCACATCTCTGTACCTTCCGGAAGCATGCATACGCCGGTTACGTCAGTTGTTCTGAAGTAGAACTGCGGACGGTAGTTGTTGAAGAACGGTGTATGACGGCCACCCTCATCTTTGGTCAGTACGTATACCTGAGCGGTGAATTTGTGATGGCAGGTAACTGTTCCAGGAGCAGCTAATACCTGTCCACGCTCGATCTGCTCTCTCTTGATACCACGAAGCAGCGCGCCGATGTTATCACCAGCCTGAGCCTCGTCTAACAGCTTACGGAACATCTCGATACCGGTAACGGTAGTCTTCTGTGTCTCTTCTTTGATGCCGACGATCTCAACTTCTTCGTTGATATGAAGAGTACCACGCTCTACTCTACCAGTTGCAACAGTACCACGACCGGTAATTGTGAATACGTCCTCGACAGGCATCAGGAACGGTTTGTCAGTATCACGCTGCGGATCCGGAATGTAGGAATCTACTACATCCATCAGTTCCATGATCTTGTCGCCCCACTCGCCGTTGGGATCTTCCAGAGCTTTCAGTGCGGAACCTTTGATGATCGGGCAGTCATGGAAGCCATACTCTTCCAGTACTTCGGTAACTTCCATCTCTACCAGCTCGATCAGCTCTTCGTCATCTACCATATCGCATTTGTTCAGGAATACGATGATGTAAGGTACACCTACCTGACGGGACAGAAGGATGTGCTCTTTGGTCTGAGCCATAACACCGTCAGTAGCAGCTACTACCAGGATTGCGCCGTCCATCTGTGCAGCACCGGTGATCATGTTCTTTACATAATCGGCATGGCCAGGGCAGTCAACGTGAGCGTAGTGACGTTTCTCGGTCTCATACTCTACGTGAGCGGTGGAGATTGTGATACCACGTTCTCTCTCTTCCGGAGCTTTGTCGATGTTCTCGAAATCTACTACAGAGTTACCTTCTACTCTTGCTGCAAGAACTTTTGTGATAGCAGCTGTCAGAGTTGTTTTACCATGATCGACATGACCGATGGTACCAATATTACAATGGGGTTTGGATCTCTCAAATTTCTCTTTTGCCATTAGTTTTGTCCTCCTTAATACTATGCCTGCGCATATTAAGATTCTGCTGCAACTTTACTCATATAGATTGATTATATTAAAGTTACATTTGTATTTCAAGCATTATTTTATCAGGCAGCGCTTATTTTGCAGCGTTGCTGACAATTTTTTCGGAAACGGATTTCGGAACCGGCTCATACTTCTCAAAGAACATAGAATAGTTGCCTCGTCCCTGGGTCTTGGATCGCAGATCCGTAGCATATCCGAACATCTCGGACAGCGGAACGTAAGCTTTGACAATCTTGCCGTTTCCTACGTCATCCATGCTTTCAATCCGGCCGCGGCGGGAGTTGACATCACCGATTACATCGCCGAGATACTCTTCCGGCATGGTGATTTCCACCTTCATGATCGGCTCAAGGATAGTCGGGTCCGCTTTCTTCATTGCTTCTTTGAAGCACATGGAACCTGCGATATGGAACGCCATCTCGGAAGAATCGACTTCATGGTAAGAACCGTCGTATACTACCGCATGGATACCAACTACAGGGAATCCTGCAAGAATACCTGCCTGTGCTGCTTCTTCGATACCTTCACCGACTGCAGGAATGTATTCCTTCGGGATGGAGCCACCCACAACTTCCGACTCGAACTTGAATGTCTCCTCACCGTTGACATCCATCGGCTCGAAGCGGACTTTACAGTGACCGTACTGACCACGTCCACCGGACTGTTTTGCGTATTTGTATTCCTGATCCACTGCCTTGGTGAAGCTCTCTTTGTATGCTACCTGCGGTGCGCCTACATTTGCTTCTACCTTGAATTCACGCAGCAGACGGTCAACGATAATATCCAGATGAAGCTCACCCATGCCGGCGATGATTGTCTGACCGGTCTCTGCGTCTGTATGCGCACGGAAGGTCGGATCTTCTTCTGCCAGTTTTGCCAGGGCTTCTGCCATCTTGCCCTGACCTGCTTTGGTCTTGGGCTCGATTGCAAGCTCAATAACCGGTTCCGGGAATTCCATGGACTCCAGGATAACCGGATGCTGCTCGTCACAGATGGTATCACCGGTTGTGGTGGATTTGAATCCGACTGCGGCAGCAATATCACCGGAATATACTTTATCCAGTTCGGAACGTTTGTTGGCATGCATCTGAAGGATACGGCCGACACGTTCTTTTTTGTCTTTGGTTGCATTCAGTACATAGGAACCGGAATTGCAGGTACCGGAATATACACGGAAGAATGCCAGTTTACCTACAAACGGGTCAGTCATGATCTTGAACGCCAGAGCGGCAAAAGGCTCGTCATCGGATGCGTGACGCTCTACCTCGTTGCCGTCCAGGTCCACGCCCTTGATTGCCGGGATATCAACCGGTGAAGGCATGAATTCGATGATGGCATCCAGCAGCTTCTGTACGCCCTTGTTCTGATGGGCGGAACCGCAGCATACCGGAACGCCTTCGTTAGAGATGGTCGCTTTGCGGAGCGCCTTCTTCATATCGTCGATGGAAGGTTCCTCACCCTCCAGATACTGAAGCATCAGCTCTTCATCAAAGTCACAGATCTTCTCTACCAGCTCGGTATGATACTCAGCTGCTTCTTCTTTCATATCATCCGGGATATCAACGATGGAAATGTCCTCGCCTTTTGCATCATTGTAGATGTAAGCTTTCATCTCAAACAGATCGATGATACCGTCAAAATGATCTTCTTTTCCAATCGGAAGCTGGATAACAACAGCGTTCTTGCCCAGCTTGGTTCCGATCTCCTTTACGGTGTTGTAGAAATCAGCACCCAGGATGTCCATCTTGTTGACGAAAGCCATACGCGGAACATTGTAGGTATCTGCCTGTCTCCATACGTTCTCAGACTGAGGCTCTACACCGCCTTTGGCATCAAATACGCCGACCGCACCGTCCAGCACACGCAGGGAACGCTCTACCTCTACAGTAAAGTCTACGTGGCCAGGAGTATCAATGATGTTGATGCGGTTCTCCTGCTCGCCTGCTTTGGGCTTGTTCTGCTCCTGCAGCGTCCAGTGGCAGGTAGTGGCAGCTGATGTAATGGTGATTCCACGCTCAGCCTCCTGCTCCATCCAGTCCATGGTAGCAGTACCGTCATGAGTTTCGCCGATTTTGTAATTTACACCAGTGTAATAAAGGATACGCTCTGTCAGTGTGGTTTTACCTGCATCGATATGAGCCATAATACCAATATTTCTGGTTCTCTCTAATGGATATTCTCTTCCAGCCATATGGCATTACTCCTTCTTAAAATCTGTAATGAGCAAAAGCCTTGTTTGCTTCTGCCATCTTATGCATATCTTCTTTTCGTTTTACAGATGCGCCGGTATTGTTGGCTGCATCCATAATTTCATTTGCCAGTCTCTCTTCCATGGTCTTTTCTCCTCTTTTTCTGGAGAACATGGTGAGCCAGCGAAGGCCTAAGGCCTGACGTCTGTCCGGGCGAACCTCGATAGGTACCTGATAGGTAGCACCACCGATACGTCTTGCTTTTACTTCCAGAGAAGGCATCACATTGTTCATTGCCTCTCCGAATACTTCAAGAGCCGGTTTGCCGGTCTGTTCAGCAACGCGGTCAAAAGCACCGTAAACGATCTTCTGCGCGATACCCTTTTTACCGTCTAACATGATGTTGTTAATCAGTTTGGTAACAACTTTGTCGTTGTATAAAGGATCTGCTAATACGTCTCTTTTCTGATTATGTCCTTTACGTGGCACGTTACTTCCCTCCTTAATCATGTGGAATTCTGTTAAGCCCGGCTGTAAAACAGCTGTTCTCAACTGATCAAATTTCGATTAAATCAACGGTACTCACATGTGTCTTTCTAATGTGTTCATGCTGGACATTATTTTATCGGTAGAGATAAAAAGAATTCCAACACTTACAATAGTTCTGTTTGTGACCTATTGTTGATCTGCAGATAAGTCAGCGGAACTGATTATTTACCTGCTTTTGGTCTCTTAGCGCCATATTTGGAACGGCCCTGGCGTCTGTTCGCAACGCCTGCGGTATCCAGTGTGCCGCGGATGATGTGGTATCTGGTACCCGGCAGGTCCTTGACACGGCCGCCGCGGATCAGTACAACACTATGCTCCTGCAGGTTATGGCCCTCACCCGGAATATAGCTGGTTACTTCGATTCCGTTGGAAAGACGTACTCTGGCGATTTTTCTAAGAGCTGAGTTAGGTTTCTTAGGTGTAGCTGTCTTAACTGCAGTACATACCCCGCGCTTCTGCGGAGAAGAAAGATCGGTAGGTCTCTTTTTCAGAGAGTTAAAACCCTTCTGTAATGCTGGTGCAGTGGACTTCTTGACAGATGTCTGACGACCTTTTCTAACTAACTGGTTAAATGTTGGCATTCTGTTCACCTCCTGTAATTATTTCGTGCAGTGCCTTCTAGCGCACTATTTGATAGTATAGGCAACCACCGGGTGGTTGTCAAGATATTTTTGTAAAAGATGGGTTTTTCCCTCTGTTCCGGACAAGTGCAGATCCCCGGATTTCATCTGCTGAAATCCGGGGATCTGTGTTACGCTGCTGCGTATCTTTTTTGATTTATTCTTCTGACTCGTCATCCGGGTCTGCTTCGGTCTCTGCCTGCGCGGTTTCGATGCTGTCTGCTTCCGCCAGAGTCTCCGCTTCGGTTTCCTCTGAAACTGCCGCGGTCTCTTCTGCTGCGGTTTCAGCTTCTTCCGCCGGTTTCTCAGCCTCCGGCGCCTGCGCCTCATCCGCGTCCGCTTCCATAACGTCCTCGTCGATGTCCGCAATTACCGACTGCCGGTAATCTGTATCCAGGGCAGTGTCGCGATAACATTTCATGCCGGTTCCGGCCGGAATCAGCTGGCCGATAATGACATTTTCCTTCAGGCCTACCAGCGGATCCACTTTTCCTTTGATTGCCGCATCCGTAAGTACCTTCGTGGTCTCCTGGAAGGATGCCGCGGAAAGGAAGGAGTTGGTAGCCAGTGACGCCTTCGTAATACCCAGAAGCTCCTGCTGGCCGGTAGCCGGCTCCAGCCCTTCTGCTTCCAGTTTTGCGTTGGTTTCCTCAAAATCAAGGAAATCCACCAGGGTACCCGGAAGGTATTCGGAATCTCCGTTTTCCTCAATCCGGATCTTCTTCATCATCTGACGGACAATCACTTCGATATGCTTATCGTTGATTTCCACACCCTGCAGGCGGTATACACGCTGTACCTCTGCCAGCAGGTAATCCTGCACGGCAGCCACACCCTTGATTCTCAGGATGTCATGGGGATTGATGCTTCCTTCTGTGATCTGGTCACCAGCCTCAATCACCTGTCCTTCACTGACTACGATATGAGAACCATAGGGAATCAGATAGGACTTGCTGTCTCCGGTTTCTTCATTGGTTACAATAATGTCCACCTTTTTCTTGGTGTCGCGGATCTCGCACTTTCCGCCGAATTCCGCTACAATCGCCACACCTTTCGGCTTTCTGGCCTCAAAAAGCTCCTCCACACGGGGAAGACCCTGTGTGATATCGTTTCCGGCCACACCGCCGGTATGGAACGTACGCATGGTCAGCTGGGTACCCGGCTCACCGATGGACTGGGCTGCAATGATGCCTACTGCCTCACCGGCCTGAACACTCTGTCCGGTCGCCAGGTTGGTGCCATAGCATTTCGCGCAGATTCCCAGACGGGACCGGCAGGAAAGAATGCTTCTGACCTTCATGCGGCGGTCTTTGCTCTCCTGCTCCGCGAAAGGAACACCATCTTCGTCAATACCGAAATCCACCACTGCCTGGGCCCGTTTCGGTGTGATCAGCTGATTCCGCCCTACGATAATATTGCCGTCTTTGTCTTTTACGTCATAGCAGGAAGTTCTCCCGGTGATCCGTTCCTGGAAACTTTCCACCTCTTCCTTCCCTTTCATGAAGCTCATGACATAGGTGCCCGGAATCTCGTCCGCTCCCTCGCTGCAGTCATTTTCATTAATGATCAGTTCCTGGGAGACATCCACCAGACGTCTGGTCAGATATCCGGAATCGGCAGTACGAAGTGCCGTATCCGACAGTCCCTTGCGGGCGCCGTGGGCAGACATGAAATACTCCAGTACGTCCAGCCCTTCACGGAAGTTGGATTTGATCGGCAGCTCGATGGTACGTCCGGTGGTATCCGCCATCAGTCCGCGCATGCCGGCCAGCTGTTTGATCTGCTTATCCGAACCACGGGCACCGGAATCTGCCATCATGTTGATGTTGTTATATTCATCCAGGCCGTCCAGCAGCACTCTGGTCAGTTCCTCATCGGTTTCCTTCCAGGTCTCTACCACTTCCTTGTAACGCTCTTCGTCCGTAATCAGGCCTCGTTTGTAGTTCCGGGTGATCCGGTCAACGGTTTCCTGAGCTTCTTCCAGCATCTGTTTTTTCTGGGCCGGCACGGTCATATCCGAAATGGATACCGTCATGGCGGCGCGGGTGGAATATTTATATCCCATGGCCTTGATGTCATCCAGCACTTCCGCGGTCCTTGTGGCGCCGTGGGTATTGATTACCTTTTCCAGAATTTTCTTCAGATCACCCTTCTTTACCAGCTGATCGACTTCCAGCACCAGCTCATTGCCCGGGATAGACCGGTCAACAAATCCCAGATCCTGGGGCAGGATTTCATTAAAGATAAAACGGCCCAGGGTAGATTCGATGATCTGGGAGATCTGGGTGCCGTCCGGTTTTCTGCCATTGACCCGTACATGGATTCTGGACTGCAGCTGCAGCACTTTATTCTCATAAGCCAGAATTGCTTCATTCAGGCTCTTGAAGTATTTACCCTCGCCTCTGGAGCCCGGCCGTTCCTGGGTCAGGTAGTAGATGCCAAGGACCATATCCTGGGAAGGCACAGCTACCGGGCCGCCGTCAGACGGTTTTAACAGGTTGTTCGGAGACAGCAGCATAAACCGACACTCTGCCTGGGCTTCTACTGTCAGGGGCAGATGCACCGCCATCTGGTCACCGTCGAAATCGGCATTGTAGGCAGTACATACCAGGGGATGCAGCTTAATGGCTTTACCTTCCACCAGGATCGGCTCAAAGGCCTGGATTCCCAGACGATGCAGTGTAGGCGCACGGTTTAACATAACCGGATGCTCTTTGATGACTTTTTCCAGAACATCCCACACTTCATCCTGCTGGCGTTCCACCATCTTTTTCGCGCTCTTGATATTGTGGGCAGTTTCGTTGGCCACCAGTTCCTTCATAATGAAGGGTTTGAACAGCTCGATGGCCATTTCTTTCGGCAGGCCGCACTGGTAGATCTTCAGCTCCGGTCCTACCACGATTACGGAACGTCCGGAATAATCCACTCGTTTGCCCAGCAGGTTCTGACGGAATCTTCCGCCCTTGCCCTTCAGCATGTCAGACAGGGATTTCAGCGCGCGGTTGCCCGGGCCGGTCACCGGTCTTCCCCGCCGGCCATTGTCAATCAGCGCGTCTACTGCTTCCTGCAGCATACGTTTTTCGTTGCGGACGATAATATCCGGCGCGCCAAGCTCCAGCAGTCTGCTTAACCGGTTGTTTCTGTTGATGATTCTTCTGTACAGATCATTCAGGTCCGAGGTGGCAAAACGGCCGCCGTCCAGCTGTACCATCGGACGCAGATCCGGCGGAATCACCGGAATCACGGTCATGATCATCCATTCCGGCTTATTGCCGGATTCCCGGAATGCTTCCACCACTTCCAGACGTTTGATAATCCGGGCCCGTTTCTGGCCGCTGGATTCTTTTAACTCTTTTTTCAGAGCTGCGGCATCTTTTTCCAGATCAATGGCGCAGAGCAGCTCACGGATCGCCTCTGCACCCATACCCGCGCGGAATGCCGCGCCATAGGTGTCATAGGCTTCCTGATATTCGCTTTCGGAAAGGATCTGTTTGTAGCTTAAGTTGGTATCGCCCGGATCCAGCACGATATAGGACGCAAAGTACAGCACGCGCTCCAGCGCCCGCGGAGACAGATCCAGGATCAGACCCATACGGCTCGGGATTCCCTTGAAATACCAGATATGAGAAACCGGGGCTGCCAGTTCAATATGTCCCATACGCTCCCTGCGGACATTTGATTTTGTGACTTCCACGCCGCATCGATCGCAGATTACGCCTTTATACCGGATTTTTTTATATTTGCCGCAGTGGCATTCCCAGTCTTTGCTGGGTCCGAAGATCCGTTCGCAGAACAGACCGTCTTTTTCCGGTTTCAGGGTACGGTAGTTAATGGTCTCCGGTTTTTTTACTTCACCATGGGACCAGGCTCTGATCTTCTCCGGGGAAGCTAATCTGATTCGAACAGCATCAAACGTAGGATTCTGAACGGTTTCATTACTCATAGTATCTGTCATAAATACGCTTCCTCCTTAAATTACTCCTCGTCATCCAGTAAATCGTCAGAATCAAAATCGGCATACTCATCTGCCGGCTGTTCTGCCTCATCTTCCGGTGTCTCGGTTGCTACATTCTCAAATTCACCGGTCTGGGGATTTGCTTCCTGATGGGTGAACCCTTCTGCTTTGCCATATTCTCTGTTGCGGTCGTTGAACCCTCTGTCATCCGAAATAACGGAGTTGATATCCGTCGGGCCGTACTCGCTGGATTCCAACAGATGCACTTCTTCGCCCTCCGCGTTCTCCAGGGTAATATCCAGTCCCAGAGACTGCAGCTCTTTCAGCAGCACTTTAAAAGACTCAGGAATTCCCGGTTTCGGGATGTTCTTTCCCTTGATAATCGCCTCATAGGTCTTGACACGGCCGATGACATCATCGGATTTTACGGTCAGAATCTCCTGCAGGGTATAGGATGCTCCATACGCCTCCAGCGCCCATACCTCCATCTCGCCGAAACGCTGTCCGCCGAACTGTGCTTTTCCTCCCAGGGGCTGCTGGGTAACCAGGGAGTAAGGGCCTGTGGAACGGGCATGGATCTTGTCGTCTACCAGATGATGCAGCTTCAGGTAATGCATGTGGCCGATGGTAACCGGACTGTCAAATTCCTCACCGGTACGGCCGTCCCGCAGGCGGACCTTACCGTCTCTGGAAATGGGCACACCCTTCCACAGCTCTCTGTGGTCCAGATGGTCCCCCAGGTATTTCAGCACATCCGGGCGCAGCTCAGCCTCATGTTTCTCACGGAATTCCTCCCAGGACAGGTTGACGTAGTCATTGGCCAGGTCCAGGGTATCCATGATATCTACCTCGTTGGCGCCGTCGAAGACCGGTGTGCTCACATTAAAGCCCAGTGCCTTTGCTGCCAGGCTTAAATGGATCTCCAGCACCTGTCCGATATTCATACGGGAAGGCACGCCCAGGGGGTTCAGCACGATATCCAGGGGACGTCCGTTCGGCAGGAACGGCATATCCTCCACCGGAAGCACACGGGAAACGACACCCTTGTTTCCGTGACGGCCTGCCATCTTATCGCCGACAGAGATCTTTCTCTTCTGGGCAATGTAAATCCGAACGGCCTGGTTGACACCCGGCGCCAGTTCGTCGCCGTTTTCTCTGGAGAATACCTTGGCGTCTACTACGATACCATACTCTCCATGGGGCACTTTCAGGGAAGTATCCCGGACTTCTCTCGCTTTTTCGCCGAAAATCGCCCGGAGCAGGCGTTCCTCTGCGGTCAGCTCGGTTTCCCCTTTCGGTGTTACTTTTCCTACCAGGATGTCGCCGGCCCGCACTTCCGCGCCGATCCGGATAATTCCCCGTTCATCCAGGTCTTTCAGGGCATCTTCGCCGACACCAGGAACGTCACGGGTGATTTCTTCCGGTCCCAGTTTGGTGTCACGGGATTCTGCCTCATGCTCTTCAATATGAATGGATGTGTACACATCCTCCTGTACCAGACGCTCGCTCAGAAGAACCGCATCCTCGTAGTTGTAGCCTTCCCAGGTCATGAAGCCGATCAGCGGGTTTTTGCCCAGTGCCAGCTCGCCCTGTGAAGTGGAAGGACCGTCCGCGATCACTTCGCCTGCTTTTACATGGTCGCCCTTGAATACAATTGGTCTCTGATTGTAGCAGTTGGACTGGTTGCTTCGAACGAATTTCTGCAGTTTGTATACTTCTCTGGTGCCGTCATCATCATAACGGATCGTAATGGCGTCGGAGCAGGAGCGTTCGATCACACCGTCTCTCTTCGCCACAACGCAGACACCGGAGTCTACTGCCGCCTTCGGCTCCATACCTGTGCCGACCACCGGCGCGTCTGTTGTCAGAAGCGGCACGGCCTGACGCTGCATGTTGGCCCCCATCAGCGCGCGGTTCGCGTCATCATTTTCCAGGAACGGAATCAGGGCAGTCGCTACCGAGAACACCATTTTCGGGGATACATCCATGTAATCGAACAGGGCACGGTCGTATTCCTGTGTCTCATCCCGGAAACGGCCGGATACCATTTTACGCACGAAGTGTCCTTCTTCATCCAGCTGCTCATTCGCCTGGGCCACATGGTAATTGTCTTCTTCGTCCGCTGTCATGTATACGACTTCATCGGTTACCCGCGGATTTTCCGGATCGGTTTTGTCGATTTTGCGGTAAGGCGCCTCAATAAATCCGTACTGGTTAATCCGGGCATAGGAAGCCAGTGAGTTGATCAGACCGATGTTCGGTCCTTCCGGTGTTTCTACCGGACACATTCTTCCGTAATGGGAGTAGTGAATATCACGCACCTCGAATCCGGCACGGTCACGGGACAAGCCGCCGGGACCCAGCGCGGACAGACGGCGCTTGTGGGTCAGCTCGCCCAGAGGGTTGTTCTGGTCCATGAACTGTGACAGCTGGGAAGATCCGAAGAACTCTTTTACAGCCGCTGTTACCGGTTTGATATTGATCAGGCTCTGAGGCGAAATGGTATCCAGATCCTGGGTAGTCATACGTTCCCGTACCACACGCTCCAGACGGGACATACCGATGCGGTACTGGTTCTGCAGCAGCTCACCCACGGCGCGGATCCGGCGGTTGCCCAGATGATCGATATCGTCCGCGTTGCCGATGAGATGATCCCCGTCACCGTATTCCAGATGCATGTTGTAGTTGATGGAAGCGATAATGTCTTCCTTGGTGATATGCTTCGGAATCAGGTCATGGATATTTCTCCGGATGGCATCTTTCAGCTCTTCCAGGTCTTCGTGCTCGTTCATCAGCTGTTCCAGCACCGGATAGAATACCAGCTCGGTCACTCCCAGTTCCTTCGGATCACATTCCACAAAATTGGTGATGTCCACCATCATGTTGGACAGGACTTTTACATTTCTGGTCTCTGTCTGGATATATACGTAGGGGATGGCTGCGTTCTGGATCGCATCTGCCTGTTCCCTGGTGAGTTTTGTGCCTGCTTCGCAGATGATTTCACCGGTCACCGGGGAAACTGCGTCTTCTGCCAGCACATGACCGGCCACCCGGTTGCGCAGCATCAGCTTTTTATTGAATTTATAACGGCCCACTTTGGCCAGATCGTACCGGCGCGGGTCAAAGAACATGGCGGAAATCAGGCTTTCCGCGCTGTCCACGGACAGAGGCTCGCCCGGACGGATCTTTTTGTACAGTTCCAGAAGGCCTTCGCTGTAATTGGTGGCCACGTCCTTGCCGAAACTTGCCAGGATCTTCGGCTCTTCGCCGAACAGATCAATAATCTCCTGGTTGGTGCCCCAGCCAAGCGCACGGATCAGAACGGTAATCGGCACTTTTCTGGTGCGGTCCACATGGACATAGAACACGTCATTGGAATCGGTCTCATATTCCAGCCAGGCGCCCCGGTTCGGGATGACTGTACAGGAGTAAAGTTTTTTGCCGACTTTATCATGGGCGATATCATAATAGATGCCCGGTGAACGTACCAGCTGGCTGACGATAACACGTTCCGCGCCGTTGATGACAAAGGTGCCTGTCTCCGTCATCAAAGGAAGATCACCGATAAAGATCTCATGCTCATTGATTTCGTCTGTTTCCCGGTTATAGAGTCTCACCTTAACCTTCAGCGGAGCTGCATAGGTTGCATCTCTTCCCTTGCACTCTGAAATATCGTATTTTACATCCTCTCTGCAAAGGGTAAAGTCTGTGAACTCCAGGCTGAGATGACCGCTGTAATCGGTAATCGGAGATACATCTTCAAAGACTTCGCGCAGTCCGTCTTTTAAAAACCATTCATAGGAAGCTTTCTGAACCTCAATAAGGTTCGGCATTTCGAGAACTTCCTTCTGTCTGGAATAACTCATGCGCATGCTTTTTCCGCTATCTACCGGACGTATCCTGTTTTTCTCCATCGACGTTCCACCTCTCGTTTATCTGTACTTGATCAAAAACCTGCGGTGCTTCTGTGCGGATATTGTATTTTATCACATACAAGGGCGTTTTCAGGCTTCTAAAAAAGGGCGCAGTATCCCCTGTATTTCCGCAATAGTGCAACGTACATATTAACACCAGCTTTTCAGAAATGTCAAGTATTTTTTCTGCAAATTAAAAAAACAGCATCTGCAACGCTGCGTGCCGGGATCCCGGACACATACCACAGAAAAGATGCCGCCTGTGTTTTCGTAAAAAAAGGCCGCAGCACTGCTGCAGCCTTTCTGTCTGTTCTTTTGCGGAAGTAAAATTACTTGAGGGTAACTTTTGCGCCTTCTGCTTCCAGTTTCTCTTTGATCTGATCTGCTTCTTCCTTAGCTGCAGCTTCTTTTACAACTTTCGGAGCGCCGTCTACTACGTCTTTTGCTTCTTTCAGACCAAGACCTGTGATCTCACGGACAGCTTTGATGACTTTAACTTTGTTCGGGCCTACTTCTGTCAGCTCTACATCGAACTCTGTCTTCTCTTCGCCTGCTGCTGCGCCGTCAGCGCCTGCTGCTGCTACAACAACGCCTGCTGCTGCAGATACGCCGAATTCTTCTTCGCATGCTTTTACTAAATCATTTAACTCTAATACGCTGAGCTCTTTGATCGCTTCGATAAATTCTTCTGTGGTTAATTTTGCCATTATCGTTTTCCTCCAAAATCTGTTATTTTCGTTAATTACTCTGCTGCCGGAGCTTCTTCTGCTGCCGGAGCCTCTGCTGCAGCTTCCGCTGCTGCTGCACCGCCGCCATTCTCTGCGATCTGATTAAGAACGCGGGCAAGATTGGTAATCGGTGACTGAATGCTTCCAAGTAATTTGGAAAGAAGTACTTCTCTGGACGGAATGGAAGCCAGCTGCTGGATGCCGGCAACGTCGTAAGCTTCGCCTTCCACCATACCTGCCTTCACTTCCAGTTTGGGAGCTGTTTTCGCGAATTTGCAGATAATTCTTGCCGGTGCGGTTGCGTCATCTTTCGATACAGCAATGGCACTCGGACCTTTCAGCGCGTCGCTTAATGCTTCAAACTCGGTACCTTTGAATGCAATTCTCATCAGTGTGTTCTTATATACTTTATAAGTCACACCAGCTTCTCTCAGTTCCTTACGTAACTCGGTATCCTCGCCAACTGTCAGTCCGCGGGCGTCAACCAGAACGATTGATGCAGCGTCTTTAATTGTCTCGGAAATCTCCTGTACGATCGGCTGTTTCAGTTCAACTTTTGCCACGAATCGTGCACCTCCTTATAGTATTTTCCCTAAGACGGAGGGGAATAAAAAAACCTCTCTGCCCTGAGACAGAGAGGAAAATTTCTTTCGAACGAATCCAGCAGATTCGCTGTTCCCTCGGCAGGCTGCGATGATTATGCCTTACGGCGCCTGCTGTCTTCGGCGATTGCTATCGCATGATAGCACATTGTATGAATGATGTCAACACGAAATCATCAGTTAAACTTAACTGTATTCACTTTTACACCAGGACCCATCGTGGAGGTCAGGGTGATGTTCTTCAGGTAAGTTCCCTTCAGGGAAGAAGGTCTTGCTTTCGTGATGGCATCCATAAGCGTCAGGAAGTTGTCGGTTAATTGTTCTTTTGTAAAGGATGCTTTTCCAACTGGCACATGGATAATATTGCTCTTATCCAGTCTGTATTCAATCTTACCTGCTTTGATGTCGGCAATGGCTTTTGCCACATCCATGGTAACTGTGCCGGCTTTCGGGTTCGGCATCAGGCCTTTCGGTCCGAGCACACGGCCCAGACGTCCCACAACGCCCATCATATCCGGTGTAGCCACTACAGAATCAAAGTCCAGCCATCCCTCTTTCTCGATCTTCGGGATCAGCTCTTCGCCGCCGACAAAATCAGCGCCGGCTTCCTGTGCTTCATCCAGTTTTGTGCCTTTGGCGAATACCAGGACACGTACCTTTTTGCCGGTACCGTGCGGCAGAACCACCGCGCCGCGGATCTGCTGCTCTGCGTGACGTCCGTCGCAGCCGGTTCTGATATGGGCTTCGATGGTCTCGTCAAAGTTTGCCTTTGCGTTGTTCTGTACCAGTGCAATGGCTTCTTCCGGATCAAACGCATTGTGCTTGTCGTAAGATTTTACAGCCTCGATATATTTTTTTCCTCTTTTCATGAAATCCTCCTTGTGGTTGTATCGGGAGAGGGCCCTCCCACTGTCATGCTTACTCTTCTACAGTAACGCCCATGCTGCGGCAGGTGCCGGCAATCATGCTCATGGCTGCTTCCAGAGTTGCCGCGTTCAGATCCGGTTTCTTCAGCTCCGCGATCTCCTGCAGCTGTGCTTTGGTAATCGTAGCTACTTTCGTCTTGTTCGGAACACCGGAACCGGACTGGATCTTGCATGCTTTCTTGATCAGAACCGGAGCCGGCGGAGTCTTTGTGATGAAGCTGAAGCTTCTGTCCGCGTATACGGTGATAACGACAGGGATGATCAGGTCACCCTGGTCTGCGGTCTTGGCATTGAACTGCTTGGTGAATTCCACAATATTCACACCATGCTGGCCAAGTGCAGGACCTACCGGAGGAGCCGGTGTAGCCTTTCCGGCAGGAATCTGCAGTTTGATATATCCTTCTACTTTCTTTGCCATTTGAAATTGCCTCCTTCAAATCTGATGTCCGCGCCTTTACCCGCAGGACATCGCTACATTTTCTGTACGTCTGCGAAACTTATTTCTACCGGTGTCTCGCGCCCGAATAATTCCACATTGATCGTTACGATCTGTTTGGCGTGGTTCATGCTCTGAACAACGCCCACCGTATCTTTCCATACGCCGGCGATCACCTTGATGGTATCGCCTTCCGCATAGTCAACGACCAAATTCTCGACCTGAATTCCCAGAGGTCTCATCTCTGCTTCCGTAAGAGGAACCGGTTTGGATCCAGGGCCTACAAAGCCGGTAACGCCCCGTGTATTACGAACCACATACCAGGTGTCATCATTCATGACCATATTGATCAGAACATAGCCCGGAAACATCTTCTTCTGGACCGGCTTTTTCACGCCGTTGCGAAGCTCGACCACATCCTGCATCGGCACGCGGACCTCCAGGATCTCGTCTTCGAGATGACGGTTTTCTATCTTCTTCTCAATACTGGATTTTACTTTGTTTTCGTAACCAGAGTAAGTATGAACTACGTACCAGTTCGCTTTATCTGCCATAAATCTTCCTTTCCTCCCTGAACAGCCTAGAGATTTACGAGAATATCCACACCGTGCTGGATACCGAAATCCAGTGCGGCAATAATAATCGAGAGAATCACAGTAACAATAAGAACTGCCACTGTCTGTTTTCCAAGTGAAATCTTGTCAAGCCAGATAATTTTGCTGAATTCGGACTTCAGTCCTGCTCTCCAGCTCCCTTTTTCTTTCTTGTCTTTCTGATCGCCCATGCGATACCTCCTTCACTGGAACGGACTTATTTGGTCTCTTTGTGCAGCGTATGCTTTCTGCAGAAACGGCAGTACTTCTTAAGTTCCATTCGGTCCGGATGATTCTTCTTCTCCTTCGTCAGGTTGTAATTACGCTGTTTGCACTCCGTGCATTCTAATGTAATCTTAACACGCACAACTTCCACCTCCTATTTTTTGTGATTTTGGGCATAAAAAAAAAGCCCTGCTTCTTCCTACGCCAGATTAATATAGCATACCAGCTTTTTCGAGTCAACAGAAATTATTGTCCGGTCGACAATTCCCGGGAAATCCTTTATAGTAGGACTGCATCCGAAAAACTTCTCACAGCTGTAAGGAAAGGATACTGTCTGCTGTTATGATTCAGGATATTTTACCCCACAAATTCCACAATGAATACTGCCGGCCGGAATTTTCCCCGGAAGATACCGTTTTCTTATTTCACGAAAAAAAGGTGCTGTGCCGCACCTCTCCCGCCGGTCATCTCCATTTTCCCTCCCGCAGGGAATTTGAATGGAACATCCGCACGGTCTATCTGTTCCGTATCGACGGACACTGCTATTACCTGGGCGTGACCAGGGGAAAACACCCTTTCCCCTCCGGCTATTCCTTCGCGCCGGTTTTCTCCCTCCGTCAGTCCGCCCCGCCGGACCGCCGCATGGCCGCCGTCACCGCCTGGCACCTGTATGTATGGTATCGTGACAACCGGTTCTGCGGCAGATGCGGGGCAAAGCTCACCCATTCCGCCTCCGAGCGCGCGCTGTACTGCAGCTGCGGCAATCTGGTCTACCCGAAAATAGCCCCCGCGGTCATTGTCGGCATGGTCCATGGCAGCCGGATTCTCATGAGCCGCTATGCCGGCCGGGAATACCGGGGACACGCCCTGCTCGCCGGTTTCTGCGAAATCGGCGAAACCGCGGAGGAGACGGTCATGCGGGAAGTCATGGAGGAAACGGGGATCCGGGTCAAGAACATCCGGTACTACAAAAGCCAGCCCTGGGGCTTTGACAGCAATCTGCTGCTGGGATACTTCTGTGAACTGGACGGAGATCCCCGGATCACACTGGACCGGGAAGAACTGGCTGTGGCCGAATGGGTTCCCCGGGACGCGATTCAGGACGCGCCGGACCAGCTGAGCCTGACCCGGGAAATGATCCTGTACTTCAAAGACCACCCGGAGGCCTTTTCCTGACAGGCTGCCGGGATACCGGGTCACACCGCCTGACGGAATACCGGGACGCACCGCCCGCCGGGATACCGGGCACACCGCCTGACGGCTGCAGGGACTGCCGCCCTGCCGCTCCATCAGCCGGAAGTCCCGGATATTCCCGCGAACAGGCTGCTGTTTACCAGGTCCACGATCAGCGCATGGGCCCCTTTCCGTACTTCCGCGGCAGGCTTTCCCTGCTCTTCTTCCTTATTTATAAATCCCCAGATTCCAAGGGCAAAAAAGGCATTCAGACTTTCTCCGGAATACCGCAGATGAATCCGGTTCTGGTACCGGCTCTCAATATCCGCCATGGAACGGGTGATAAAACGATAGTAGGAAATCACCATCTCTGTGTCATCCAGCTTTTTTACCAGATTGTAGATTTTGATGTAACGGTCCCGGATATCCAGTATCGCGTCCATCAGATTCTGATAGCAGATCACCAGGTCATCGGCTGTGTTATTCTCCTTCTGCAGCTGCTGAAACCGTTCCAGCAGCTCCTGTTCCAGCTCGTTGAACACATCATCCAGCAAGTCATATTTATCCCCATAATGGTTATAGAATGTAATCCTGCTGGTATTTGCCGTTTCACAGATATCCTTCACGGTAATCTTCGAAAATGACCGTTCTTCCATCATGCGCAGCAGTGTCTGACGCAAATTCTGCCGCGTTTTATACACTCTCTTATCCAATCGGCGTCCTCCTAATTCATACATTTTTTCGTTTTGATTGATGACCCATTCCGGTCCGTCGATCCCCCCATTCATGACCTGCGCAACCGGAATGTCTGCAGACAGCCGGCGAGTCATTTTCGAATTGTAATACATGTTTTTCGAATTTTTCTGTATCCGCACTGTAAGCTTTATACTTAAAATAACATAACTTTTTAACTTTTCCTAGTAAATATAGCCAAATAAGAAATTTTTTCGTTATATCTAACAAAGATTATACGAATGTTAAAAAAACAGCGACGGCAGGATGCGTTTCATGCCAGTCGCTGTTTTTATCTGAGAAATATTTCTTTTTGATCACTGCGGGAAAACTTTTACATTGCCAGATTGCACAGAAGAAGCCCCGCTCCCGCAGACAGGAGAATCAGCAGCCAGTTGGGTGCCCGGAACTTAAAGAGCAGGAGCAGATCGGCCCCAAGGATTGCTCCGGTAATCAGGAACGCCGCCGGCAGGTTCATGTGCAGATCCAGTCCTGCGCTGAAATTCTGGCTGATCACAGACAGTACCACATTCAGCAGCAGCCCTGCTACAATCGGGCGGATCCACCGGCCGATCTGCCGGAACACGGAAACCTCCGCAAATGCCTCATACAGGAAGGCAAAGATGCAGAAAATACCGCCGGATGCCGAAACGCTGCAGGCGAACCCCGCCAGGGCAACACTGTATCCGCCGACGACTGTGCCCGATGCCCCATATCCGATGGAATATCCCACGCCTGCCAGGATTTTGCACAGGATTGACCCGGGCAGCACATTGGCCACCGGCACCAGACTGCCGTAAAAATCCGAATTGGACAGCATCCCGGTATGCACAAAAAGACCATCCGCCACAGTCAGATACGCGTCTCCTCCTCCAAACGACATAACGGAGGAAGCCAGTCCGCGGATCAGATAGGGAAGTGATTCCGATGTAACCAGCAGTCCGGGCACCGACAGCAACAGGGTAAATACCGCCCAGGCCAGCAGCTGCAGAAGCAGCGGTTTCGGACGGATCTGCACTGACACGCCGCTGCGGGCTGCGTCTTCCCGGATTCCCCGGATCAGTCCGCGGACCGCCAGGACTGCCATGACTGCCCACACCGTATATTTCACCGGGGCATATGCCAGCAGCCCGTTATTTCCCATACACAAAACATACACCGCGCTGACCGCGGCAGCGACTGCGGCATTCTTTTTATGGAATCTGCAGTTTGTGTACAAAATCCCGAAGAAGGCCAGCGCCAGCACCTGCACCGCAGACAGTCCGAAAAACGGCTCCGCCTGGATTCCCAGCAGCTGAAACAGCGTGCTTCCGCTGTTTAAGACAAAGACCCCTGCCATAATCACAGCCGCCCGGAACAGCCGTTTCTTTCCGGCGGCCCGTGCCATCTGCAGACTGTTTACCGCATAAAGGATCAGAAGGCAGCTGATAAAGGCGCCCAGCCCGATGGACAGGCACTGAATCTGACGCATCACACCGGCGCTGACATTGGACAGCAGCGACAGGATCACTACCGTAAGCAGCACACCGGGAACTGCCATCAAAAGGGACGCCGCAAGCATCCCTCTGATGCCTCCGGCCCGTTTTCCCAATCCCGCGGCAATTTCCACCGGAAGGGCCCCCGGCGTGACGCAGGCTTCCACCACTACTTTATTGTAATCCTCTTCGGTTACGATATGCTGGTCTTCGACCACTTCCCGCTCAATGACAGGAATCAGCGCGGAACCGCCGCCGAATCCGATGAGTCCGATTTTTGCCATGGACAGGTACAGCGGAAGCGTCCGCCTGCTTTTCCCGGCGGATGACAGCGCCTTCGCGCTGCTGCCGCGCTTTTTTCCAATCTTTAATTTTATTCCTTCTGGCTTGCGCTCTGCTGCTGCTTCCATCTTGCGTCTCTCCATTACCTAGTTAGTCTGTAGACTATTTGAATATTTCTATTTGTCTACATGATAACCTTTTCACAGAAAAAGAAAACACTTTTTCTTGAAATTTTTCGGTAACCATGCTATCTTTCATAATATATTTTTATTAATATATAATATTTTTCTTATGAATAAAGCAGGGGGATTTTTCAAAATGACTTTAAAGACACTGCAGATTTTTGTTACCGTCTATCGGGAGGGAAGCATTACCGGTGCCGCCTGCCGGCTGGGGATCACACAGCCCGCCGTCAGTTCCGCCATCCGGGAGCTGGAACACCACTTTGCCGTCAAACTGTTTCAGCGGTCCGGCAGAAGCATCGCGAAAACCCCAAACGCAGACACCCTGTATGACTACGCCTCCCACATCACCGCCCTGTACAGCGATATGAACCATGCCTTCCGGGACGCGGACGCCGGCATTCCGCTGCGCATCGGCTCCAGCATCAGTATCGGCACCTGTATCCTTCCCCGGTGCATCCGTGCCTATATTGACCATACCCATTCCCCGATGCCATATGTAAAGATTGACAGTTCTGATATTATAGTAAGGATGATTGAGGAAAACCAGCTGGACTATGCCCTGATCGAAGGAAGCACCCACTCCGGCCGGATTCTGTCCGAGCCCCTGATCACTGACCGGCTGATTCCGGTATGCAGTCCCGACCATCCGCTGGCTTCTAAAAAGCAGCTGCGTCTGGATGATCTGCGGGAGGAAAACTTTCTCCTCCGGGAGAAAAACAGCGGTACCCGGCAGCTGGCAGAATCGGTTCTGGCCCAGCATTCCTTCGTGCTGACTCCTGCCTGGGAAAGCACCAGCACGACGGCTATCATGGAAGCGGTATCCCTGAATCTGGGAATCTCCATTCTGCCGGCCCGTATGCTGACTGCAGCCCTGGCGGAGGGCTCCCTCAGGGAACTCTCCCTGCCCGGCATACGTTTTCAGCGCCAGTACTCCGTCATCTATCACCAGAACAAATATCTGACCCGCCGGATCACGGATGCCATTGATTTTTTCAAGCAGTATATCCGCGCCATGTGATCCGCACAAAGAAAGGACAATCCCGTGAAACTGAAAAGAAGACTCTCTCTGCTCCCCCTGATTCTCGCGCTGTGTGCCGCGCTTTCCGCCTGCAGCTCCGGTGCCGTCTCCGGAACCGCCCCCGCTTCCTCTGCCGAAACTTCGGTTCGGCAGGAAGCTGCCTCCTCCGGTTCGGATTCCTCCGGCTCTTCCAAAACCGCTGCTTCCTCCGAAACCCCCTCTTCCAAATCCGGTTCCGCCGGCAAAAGCAGCGGCATTTCGCTGAAAAAGCTCCCGGCTTATTCCGGATCCCCTTACATTGCCGTCAACAAAAACCGTCCCTCATTTTCCAAAAAAGAATTAAGCCGCAGGACTTCTTATCAGAAATTCAGCCCGCTGGACGGACTGGGACGCTGCGGAAAAACCACGGCCTGCATCGGCCCGGATCTCCTTCCTCGCACCAAGCGAGGCCCCATCGGCAGTGTCCGCCCTTCCGGATGGCATACCGTCAAATATCCCCGTCTGATCCGGGACCGCTACCTGTACAACCGGTGTCACCTGATTGCCTATGAGCTCACCGGACAGAACGCCAATGAAAAGAATCTGATTACCGGTACCCGCTATCTGAATATCGAAGGCATGCTGCCGTTCGAAAATAAAGTAACCGACTATATCCGCACCACCGGCAATCACGTCCTGTACCGTGTCACTCCCATTTTCAAAGACCGCTGCCTGGTAGCCTCCGGCGTGGAGATGGAAGCCCGCTCCCTGGAAGACAAAGGGAAAGGCATCTCCTTCCATGTATACTGCTACAATGTGCAGCCGGGCATCACCATTGATTATCGCGACGGCAGCAGCCGGGTCAGCGGCTCCGTCTCCGACACCGGAACCTCTTCCCAGGCGGCAGCCCCCAAAAAGCACAGCGCTGCAGCAAAAAGCTCCGGCTCTTCCGACACCCGGCAGACCTATGTACTGAACACAAACAGCCGGAAATTCCACCGGCCGGACTGCAGCAGCATCCGCAGGATCAAGCCTGCCAACAAAAAAAAGGTTACTGCCGGCCGCAGCGATCTCATCCGGGAAGGGTATGAACCCTGCGGAATCTGCACTCCGTAGCAGAATCCGCCAAATACGTGCAGAAACCCCGCTTTTTACACTGTCGTATCTCAACTTTTCGATCGATATAATAGAGCGTATAAGGAGAGATCATGACTACGAGGGAGTTAAACGAAGCAATCGGCAAAAGAATCGCAGGTCTTCGGGAACAGCGGCATCTGACCCAGGATGAATTTTCCGAACTGATCGGCACCAGCACCAAGCACTGCAGCGCAGCGGAGCGGGGTGTTTCCGGTTTTTCCCTGGAAAAGCTTGTCCGCGTATCCAAACTGTTTGATGTGTCCATGGACTATCTGATCCTCGGCCAGAAGCGGGAGGAAACTGCGCTGACCGGGTTTTTCCCGGAATCTATTCTGGATATTGCCGCTTCCGACAATGATGACGAAAAATCTGTTCTGCTGGAATATCTGCAGATGTACCGGAAAGTCCGGCAGCTCCCGGAAGAAACTTCCTGAACACAGCAGCCGCGCAAAGGAGAAATCCTCCCCTGCGCGGCTGCTTCTTTTCTGTCCGGCACGGATTACTGATTACTCATTCACCGTGCCGAGAATTTTACCCATATCCGCAATGTCATATCCGTTTACAAAACGGAACTCTTCCTGAAATTCCGGGGACTGAAGAATCTCCACCAGACGCCGGTACGGTTCCCTGGGCATATTGTGCTTTTTAATCACCAGATCATAACTTTCCTCCTGCAGCGGAATAAAGTCAATCCCGCGGATACTCAGCGCCACCTTCTTGGTGCCTACCCCGATATCCGCTTCTCCTTTGCTGACAGCTGCCGCCACAGCCAGATGAGAGGACCGCGGCGTACAGTATCCTTCGATATCCCTTCCGTCAATCCCAAGCTCCACCAGATGCTCATCCAGCAGAACCCTGCTGCCTGCTCCCGGCTCGCGGTTGGCCACGCTGATATCGTAACGTTTCAGATCCTCCCAGCCTTTGATTTTTTTGGGGTTGCCTTCCGCCACATAAAATCCCTCCGTTCGGCTGCAGATATGGATGATCACTGCCGGACAGCCGGGAAGAAGCCTGCGGACATGCTGAAAATTGTAGGTATTGGTCTCCATGTCCCACATATGGCTGGCAGCGGCCGAGACCTGATCCTTATACAGAGCTGCCAGGCTGTCATAACTGCCCTTGTACACCCGCTCTGTCTTCAGATTCGGCATCTGCCGGTTCAGATACTTCAGCAGCATGTCCAGGATTTCGTCCTGTCCGCACAGCCGGAACACTCTGTCCGTCCGCGCTGTTTCCGCCACCGTCTTCTGTCCCATCTGCAGACGGTCTCCCGACGGGAAAACAAAATCGGCTTTCGTTCGTCCGAAGTTCCCCTCTCCCTCTTTTTCCGCCATGGTTTCTTCCCGGGACTCCTGAATATAGCGCTGCACATCTTCATAGGTAAAGCGCATTTTTCTCCCGACTTTGTAACAGTTTAATTCGCCCCGTTTCACAAGTTCATATACCGTATTTTTGGCGATGTTAAGCATTTCCGCCACTTCTACCGCCGTCATAGCTTCTTTGTTCATGCTGATCCTCTCTTCTGTCTGCAGAAAGATGCCGGAAATACACTGCCGCTGCGGCTCTCCTTCCGGCTGCTCTTTTCTTAGCAAATAAATACGTTTTCATCATAGCAAATTCCATGATACCGCGCAAGGAAAGCACGTATTTTCACTTGATTCTGTCCCTTTTCATTTTTATTCACACAGCTTGACATCTTTTTCTGTTCTTATTATGATACATAATATCATAGAACGTATCAAAAGGAAGGAATTTTCTCTGTTTGTTACGTTTCGTCCTGTTTGTTATCGTCATAAAAGGAGGTATTTCAAATGATCAGCGCAAGAAACCAGATCAAAGGAACCGTAAAAGAAATCAAAGAAGGCGCAGTGAACGGAATTGTAAAGGTCGACGCAGGAAACGGCATCACCATTTCCTCCACGATATCCATGGAATCCATCCATAGCCTCGGCCTGGCTCCGGGCAAAGAAGTCACCGCCATCATCAAGGCCACTTCCGTTATGATTGCCAACGGCAAATTAAACATCAGCGCAAGAAACCAGCTTACCGGCACTGTAGCGTCCATCGAGAAGGGCGCGGTGAACGCGATTGTAAAACTGGACGTTCCGGGCGGCATCGGCATCACATCCACCATCTCCCTGGAAGCCGTTCAGGATCTCGGCCTGGCTCCGGGCAGGGAAGCCACTGCCATCATCAAGGCTACTTCCGTTATGATCGGCGCGTAAACTTCAGTTCCTTCTGGCAGGAACGCCTGTCCGCCTCAGTCTTTCTGAAGCAATCAAAATCAGGGACCGGCGGGGAAACACTTCTGTTTTCCCTGCCGGTCCCTGTTAATAACCGCCTTTATTTCCTTTTGCTGCTTCCTGTCTCCAGGTCTTCACGCAGGTGTGCAAGCACTTCCATCAGTCCCCGGAAAGAATTTTCCGGCCATTGATCTCTGCCTCGGTCACCATCCCCAGATATTCCACGCCTTCCGTCCGGATTCCGGACAGAATCACAACGGCTTTTCCATCTTCCATGCGGTACTCTTCCCGGCAGCTCTGTCCCACCGGTGTCCGTTCCAGCATTCTCTGGAAATCACCCAGGATCCCCTGCACTGCGCGGCCGCCTGCGCCGGCGGCCTGCAACGGCCCGTAGATACGGATCAGTTCCATCTGCAGCCGGCCAATCCATTCTCTTTCGTTTTTGTGTGTCATTCCTGCGTACCTCCTCTGCCGTCTTCTGTCGCTTTCAGGGCTTTGCTGATCATCTCCCGCTCATCACTGGCGCTGATCCGCTCCCGGATCTGCAGCATCCGCCGGTCCAGCTGATTGATCATTTCCGCGCTGTATGCCAGTTCTTCCACAATTGCGTCTGCATCCTTGATATCTTTTTTGTATTTCAGTTTATGCTCCAGGCTGGCCCAGAAATCCATCGCAATCGTGCGGAACTGCACTTCCACGATGCGGGTTTTCTTTCCGCCGGTCAGAAAGATCGGCACATCCAGAATCAGATGCAGGCTGCGGTATCCGTTTGTTTTCGGATGGGCGATGTAATCCTTTTCTTCTATCAGATGAATATCATCCTGCTCCACCAGACAGTTCCGCAGCATGTAAATATCGTCGATAAACGAACAGCTTACCCGGATGCCCGCAATATCCGTCAGGTTGTCCTCGATGTTTTTCACGGAAAAGGGAATGTTCCGCCGTTTCATTTTTTCATAAATGCTCACCGGTGACTTCAGACGGCTTTTAATCGCTTCGAAGGGATTGCGCTCTGTCCGCAGGGACAGCTCTTTATTCAGGATTTCCAGCTTTGTCCTGACTTCCCGGATGGCGCATTCGTATTCCATCATCAGATTCTGAAAGGCTTCCGCCTCTTTTTTATACTTCAGCAGCGCCTGGATATCACTGTCGCTGACCACTTCGTTCACTGTGGCTTCCAGGGCCCGATCCAGTTCGTCCCGTGTATGCTGTTCCATCTTTTTCACAAGCAGCCTCCCTTACTTTCCGCCGCTGCACAGCATCCTGCAGTCTTCTGACAGCTGATGCATGATCCGCGCGGTAATTCCCCAGAGCTCCTCACCCGGCCAGTTATAAAAAAACACTTCGTAAGGCCGTTCCCTCCAGGCATAATTCCGGCCCCGGGGGATCCGGTCATAGGGAAAATTCTCCCCCGGCTGCGTCGCCTGACGTGTCACATACCGTTCCGGCTCATTCTCCGCAAACCACTGAAGGGGGATCGTAAATACGTGATCCACTTCTTCCGGTGAAAAAGTGCCCCGATAATCATGGAGCCTTCCCAGGGTCACCCACAGGGGACGTCCCCCCGGCCCGATAAATCCGTCCAGCGGACTGATTACCTCCACCTGGCTCTCCGGAATCAGCAGTTCTTCACAAGTCTCCCGCACCGCTGTCTGCGCGCCGTTCTCTCCCGGCTCCATTCTGCCCCCGGGCAGACACACTTCTCCCGGCTGGGCATCCAGATGGGAGGCCCGCACTTCAAACAGCACCTGTGTGCATCCGTCTTTCTCCAGCAGAGGAATCAGCACACCGGCGCCCTGCTGCCTGGACTCCCGCAGAACCGGCTCCCTGTCTCCATACATCTTTCTGATTTGCTCTGTAATATCCATTCCGCTCCCTGCCTTTCCGCAACAGCACGGAAAAAGCTGCTGTATCATGTGCCTTTCGCCGCCGGGCCGGCAGAATTCCGGGCCGGCAGCTTTACACACTTCATACAGCAGCATCTGTGATCGCAGTGCAGTAGGTTCCGGACGGTCAGCGTTTTTTCATATACGCCACCACATAATAAGCGGATCCTGATTTTACGGTTTTTCTGCCGTATTTCGACACAGCAATCACCCTGATGTAATAATATCTTTTTCCTGTATTGATTGTTTTTCCTTTGTATTTCTTCAGATTATATCGGTTTCCCTTCACCGTTGCAACCTTTTTGAATTTCATGCCGCCGGTGCTGCTCCGTTTGGTTTTCTGCGGCGAAACGTAGACCATGTACCGGGAGGCGCCGGAAACCTTTTTCCACCGAAGCGCCACACGGTTCCGGTGGACATCTTTTTTTGTAGATGTTAACTTCGGCTGCGGCACGGCATAAAATGATGCGGAGGGTCCGGTGACGGACAGACCGCTCCCTGCTGCCTTCGGTGTGAGTTTTACGGTATAGCAGGTGGACGTGTTGGACTTGCTGAAATACGCAATGCAGTTCTGCCCGGATTTTACAGTAACCGTCTGCACCTTCTTGCCGGATTTCTTATAGAGTACAGCCGTGTACTGATTCGCGTATGAATTCGGCGCCCAGGCAACCTGCAGTCTGGAAGAAGCGGCAAAGGGCTTCCAGTAAGCGATTGTACGGACCTTCGGCAGGGACGCTGCGCCCCGGAATTCACTGGCTGCGTTATAATTTCCTGCGGAATCCGATGCCTGGAGATACAGGATATACATGCCTCCGGTCGGAATGCCCACCAGTTGAATCGACGGGTTTGTAACCGTCTGCCGGCCCCGGTTCACCCTCTGGCCGTCAGAAGAATAATACTCATACACACAGGTGTAGGAGGAAGCGCCGCTGACGGTATTCCAGCTGACCGAAGCGCTGTTTTTCGTCTGTCCGGTCTGGCGGAGGCCGGTAAATGACGGCAGCGTCTGCCCCCCCTTTACGGATACTCTGCCGGATCCGGCCGAATCAAGCCGCGGCACCACTGTACCGGCTTTCTGCTGTGCTGCGGCTGCCGACGCCGGCACCGCCGCGGCACCGGCCGCCAGGACGCCTGTTAACAAAACTGCTGCGGTACGAAGCTGTGTCTTTTTCATTTTCATAAAAGGACCTCCATTCTGAGTAAAACGCGCATCCCCCTGCCCGTCAACGGATGTTTGCCGGCTGCAAAGCTGATCTGATATATTAATTATATCGTATCCTGCCCTGTCTGCCTATATCCAATAGAGTCCTTATTCGTACTTTCCGTACCGCTTTTCTGCTGCTAATCCAGCGGATTTTCCTTCGCGTATTTACTGTAGCTGCTTCCGGACGAAGCCCCGGAAAAGTCAGTTTTTGTCGAATAGGAAGTCACCGTAATGGTATACTTGCTGTTTCCCTTGACATAGACGGTTCCGTCCGTTCCTTTTATCGTCACGGTATTGCCGTCCGTATCCCGAATCGTCCCCGCGCAGTTTAAACTGGTCACCGTGCTGTTTCCGGTTACCACCCAGGTGGAATCTTTGCTGATGACCACACTGCAGGTGCCGTCCCCGCCATCACCCGCATCTGATTCGTCATCTGCAAAAGAGCCCTTTAACGTACTGCCGTTTTTCATATAGAACTTCAGCGTGCTGATACTGTCATAAATTACCGTTCCTTCCATATCCTGCTGATCAGCGGTAAATGTACAGTCCGCGCCATTTTTTCCGCTGGTTCCCCAGCCCCGCTGATTGCTGTTGCCAGTGCATCGCAGGAAGAATTCCGCGTCATCTGCATAGGTAAGATCCACATTTTTCAGGTAAAACGTGCTTTCTGTATTCGTGGTATAAAACATACCGCCGTTTTTTGCGGTCAGGCTGCCGCCGGTCATCCGGAAGGTACTGTTTCCCTCTTCCGAATCTCCGGACATGCTCTGATAAAGGATCACATTCCATGTGGTGTCATTCTGCGCATCATCGCTCATATTGCCGGTGAGATCGCAGTTGTATAACCGAAGGGTATTCGCGCCTTCAATGCAGACCGCTTCCGATTTTTTGGCTGTCAGTTCCGCCTGGTTGACCGTGATATCAGCCGTACTGTATACTGCCGGGGAGCCGGTTCCTGCAGAAGTGTATGTTCCGCCGTCCACCACCATGGTGCCGCCGCCCCGGTCGCTTCGGATTGCCGCAGAGGATTCTCCGGAAGTGCTGACGGTGCAGTCCCATGCATAAAGGGTGCCGCCGCCCGCTGCATGCAGTCCGCCGGAAGTATCCTGGCTGGTCGTAATCTTTGTCCCGGACACATAGACGGTACCGCTGCCATAGGCAAACACGCCGGCTCCTCCTTTCGCGTCTGTCGTGATCGTACTGTTATTTAAAAACAGACTTCCCTTTGTCACCAGCGCAGCGGCGCCCACACCGTAAAAGCTGGAACTGTCGCCGCCTTTGCTGGTCTCCGAGGTTCTGGCAATCACCGCGTCGGATATCCTGGCTTCCGCGTCTGCGCCATTTACCAGCAGCGCATTTTCATCCGTTCCGGTGGATTGATACGTTTTCCCTTTTTCCGCAGTATCCGCGGAAATTTCGCGGACTGCGTCATAACTGGAAGGCGCGGAAGTCTGCTGCCCTCCTCCGCCGCCCGGTTTCTCCGGCACGGAAGAACTGCCTGATACACTGCCGGCTGTACCGGAGGAGGACGGAACTGCCCCGCATCCTGTCAGTACAGCCGCCGCCACAGCCGTTCCGCATAGAATAGTGATCGCTGCCCGTTTTCCCGGTTTTCGTTTGTTCTGCTCCATAAAAATTCCTCCTGCCGTTTTCTTAATTTTTTGTTTCTTCCAACAATGGAATCTTACAGATATTCTATGACGGAACTTTGTTTATCATATGAATTTTATATGTCTGCCCGGTGTTTTCTATTTCCGCACCGCTTTTCCGGAGATAATCCACGGCGCCGGCTCCTGGTCAAAAGTGTGTCCGGCATTCAGTTTGGACACCGCGACCTGGATGATCTCCGGATCCTGGATATCAAACCGTTCGAAGGTTTTTTCCATTTCCGCCGCTACCATGAAATCCAGGGTATAGATTACTACGCTGATCTCAGGGTTCAAGGCAGTCAGATACTCCAGTTCCTGCTCCATGCTGGCGGAAGCCACCAGGAACACCTGATCCGGCACCGGACACCCGTTCATGGAGGCGCTGTCCACATGGTCCACTACTTCCACATTGTGCAGCCCGAAATACTCGATGTTCTCCCGCATGGTCTCCCGGTCGTCCTGGTTGTATTCCACCGCGATTACCGTTCCTTCCGTCGCGATCAGCGCCGCTTCAATGGCAATGCTTTCCCCGCTGATGACACAGATGTTGTCCTGTCTTCCCACGTGCATCTTATTCAGAATCACCGACCGGATTTCACTGCCCACATAACGTACGGATCCTCTGCGGAAATCCCCGTTGTCCATCCCGATCTTATAGGTGCTTCTGGCATTGTCATTTATAATCAGCATTCCGGCAGACGCGTTAATTCCCCGGTTGATCATATTCCGCAGATGATCGTGGCGGATCGGACCGGAAGGCTGGGATCCGTCATTGTACCACACTTCGCAGTCTCCCAGTCCCGCGTTCCACATCCGGTAAAAGATATCCTCATCCCCGGCTTCGGTAAACACAAGCACCACACGGTGGGATTCCACCGTGGGAATGACATTTTTGTTTTTTCGGGTAATATCGATCATTTTTACCTTTTCCAGATCGATCTGTGTATTTCTGGCAAAATACTGCAGCCAGGACAAAATCACATCGTTGGTAAATGTCTGATTTTCCATAACATATGCTCCTTTGACTTTTCGATATACAATCTGACATCTTCCATCTTACCAGTTCACATCCCATAAGTAAACGTTTCCCGCTTTCTGTCCGTGCAGGCCGGCAGAGAATGTGCTAGTATTACAGTGAGCAGCACGGTTCGGCCACTGTTTTCTGGAGGTAATGAAATTATGAGTATACTGTTTTCTGTCTGGAACCACCTGGTGGGCTTCTTTGGAACTGTCTTTGTCCTGTTTGCAGTCATCAGCCTGGTACTGATTCTGCTGGAAATCCTGCACTATCGGACCGGACATTCCCACAGACGCAGCAGGAAGGAGTCATAAACATGCGCATTGTTCTGATCACCGGAGCATCCAGCGGCCTGGGCCGGGAATACGCCAGACAGCTGGATACTTCCGCAAAAGAAAATTTTGATGAGATCTGGCTGATTGCCAGAAGAAAAGAAAAACTGGAGGAGCTGAGCCGCGAACTGCAGCACACAAGCAGGGTCCTGGCGCTGGACCTGACCGCGGAAGACGCCTGCGGCCAGCTGGAAGAAGCGCTGACTGCCGCCGATGCCCGGGTGCACCTGTTTATTAACTGCGCCGGCTATGCCAAAATCGGCAATTATGCCAAGGTCAGCCGCTACGACTCCGCGCATATGATCGATTTAAACTGCAAAGCAGCCGTCTGCACCACCGTATCGGTCCTCCCATATATGGAAGCCGGGGACCGTATCATTGAAATCTGCTCCACCGCTGCCTTTCAGCCGCTGCAGCATATCAATATCTACGGCGCCGGCAAGGCATTTCTGTATCACTACACCCGGGCGCTCCGTATGGAACTGCTGCCGCGCCGCATCCGGGTGCTGGCCGTCTGCCCTTTCTGGATCAAAGATACCGAATTTATTTCCATCGCGGAACACAGTGAAGTTCCGCCAGAAGAGAAGCCGCCCATCCGGCATTATCAATTTGCCACCACAGCCCGTGCCGTGGTAAAAAAGAGCCTCCGGGCCAGCCGGGCCGGGTTTGCCGTCTGCACCCCCAGTGTGTTCTGCTTTCTGCACCGGCTGTTTTCAAAGGTAATCCCCCGGGAAGCTCTGCTCTATTTCTGGGAATTCATGCGGCGGATCTGACGGAACTTAATATTCCATATCCGTCCATCCTGCCAGGCTTCCCATGTCAAAGACATCTCTGTACTTCAGCGCGGCCAGAATCAGAGCCGCCCGCTTGGACCGGGCGCCGGAACGGCAGTATACAAAGACCGGCACCTCCTTGTCCGGCAGAATCTCAGCCGCTGTCTGAGCGTTGATGGTATTGACCGGAAACAGGATGGATCCCCGGGCGTGTCCGGTGATATACTCCATCTCATCCCGCACATCCACCAGATAGTACCGGTCCATCTGCTTCATTTTTTCCGCTGCTTCGTGCAGGGTTACTTTTTTTACCGGTGATTCCATCGCCTGTTTCTGCACTGTCTTATGATATATGAAAGGTCGTTTCATGATTCGTGTCTCCTTTTTTCGTTTCTGGAACTTGCCGTCTTCTCTGCCTTTCGGCTGCGGCTTATTTTACACGATTTTTTTCCCTTTTTCCAGTATCTGCCCGAAGCGGCGCCCTGAAAAACGCGAAAAAATTCCCGGATGCGGGGAGCGCTGTGTCTCCGGGCATCCGGGTTATTCACGAAATTCTGCTTAGCATCCGATTTTTAATCTCTGACAACTACCGAGATTCCGTTTGGAATACAGGTGAGGGAAGCATCCTCGCCTTTGATTTCTCTGGCCATCCGGTAAGCAGTATCCAGATCCGGCGCATAGGTCATTTTCAGACCTTCAATCATTTCTTTCTGTTCCGGTTCTGCCACAAAAATCACTTTGTGTTTGCGGACAATCCGCGCAAGGATCTGTGAGCACCACTGATCCGGGGCGGTATCGTTCTGCTCTGTGGCAAGGAACTTCTGATAAGCGTCCTCAATGGTGGGCTCATCCGCAATAATATGATAGAAGAAATCTCCGCCTGTGCCGTCAATGCAGGATGCCAGCATAATGATTACGCCGTCTTCCTTTACGGTGGCTTCCCCGGCTGTCATGCCTTTGGGGGACTGGTACGCGTTCTGATCCAGGGGATATCCGCCGTTTGTGGTGATGACGATATCCGCAGGCGCAGGTTTTACCGCGATGTAATCGGAAATAAAATCACAGCCCTTGCGGTGGGCGGTTTCGAAATTGCCGGCAAATGCGGCAACGGTCTTCTTATCTTCGTCAATGACTACATTGCAGATAAAGGCCAGGTTTGCCATTCTGGCTGCGGCGACCATATCTTCATGGATCGGGTTTTTATCCAGAATACCGGTGCGGGCATAGGGGCTGTCGATAAACTTGGAGCAGTGGTTGCCCATAACGGTTACCGCGTCTGCCACGCCGGGAAGGATGCTCTTGCGTCCGCCGGAGAATCCCGCGAAGAAATGGGCCTCGATAAATCCTTCCGCTACCAGCAGGGAAGCATTCACTGCCACTTTGTCCACAATACAGTCCGGGCCTGACGGCAGCACGCCGATTTTTGTGTTGGTTTCCGGATTATGCGCGTCATGGACAATGATATTATCTTTAAATTCATTGTATAATTCATCACCCAGCTTGTTTTTCAGCTCTTCCACAGTCGTCGGACGATGGAATCCCGTAGATACCAGCAGAGTGATTTTGATATCCGGACTTCCTTTGCGGAGTTCTTCGATCATCACAGGCAGAATATCTTTGCTGGGCACCGGTCTGGTGTGGTCGCTGATGATGATGACGCAGTCCGGTTTGCCCTTTGCCAGTTCGCACAGCCGCGGACTGTCAATCGGGTTCATCATCGCCTCTCTGACAATCTCAAGTCCGTTTTTGTCACTTTTCAGCTGATCCACCTTGGAGGTAAGCACCGGAGTATCATCCGGCACTTCCAGATCATAGGTTGTTTTGCCGTAAAAGAATTTAACTGTTTTCATGGTCTTGTACTCTCCTTCCTTTTCCTTTCTACCAATTTATCAGAAAATGTCGGGAATCACAATATACTCCTGTCAGTTTTTACTAAAAAAACTCTGTTTTTCCTTCTGTTACTGTAAAAAATACATTAAACTGCCGAATCTCCCACTGTGTATTTTCACTGTCAGATCATGCTGCCGGAGGCGGTCACTGTAACCGTCCCGCCAAATAAAAACAGAGAACCGCCGGCCATCTCCTCGTTCTTTTCCACCGATGTCTGACAGGTAATTTCCCCCCGGGCTCCCATCCGGCGGGCCCGTTCCCGGGTCAGACGGCAGAGATATTCCGCTGCGGTGTCCGCCGCTTCCTCAAAAGTCGCCCGATCGCGGTTCGACCCATCTGTAAAAACCCGGAACCCCGGATCGCTCCCGGAAGGATGGTAAATGATATCCAGGCTTTCCTGCACACGGACTCTCCCGGTCAGCGTACCGATGGCATTGGCCACTGCCGCATACCGGGGCAGGCAGAAAGAAGTATGCAGCCGTTCTGCCGCCGGCCGCAGGAATATGGGCGCCGGGCCGCCGACTCCCACAATGGGCAGCGGGCAGTGAAATTCTGTCCGCATCACGCCGTCTTTCTTCGGATCCAGGGTCAGCTTCAGATACTGAAGCAGTTCCTCCGGCAGTCCCTCCGGATACGTATGCCGGTATTCCTGTTCCAGAAGAATCCGCTCCAGATTCCAGACCAGTTTTTCCACAAACGCCCGATACACCAGTTCCGGCAGGGCATCCGCCCGGATTCCATGGATCCGGCCGAAGATTTCCGCAGCCATCCGGCTGGCTTCCCCGTCATATTCCGTATAATCGCCGGTCATGTGCATCATATCCGTAGGCGTCAGCCCGAAACGCATAATCCTGCCGTCTGCCTCCAGCGGGGCAAGGTTTTCCTCCAGGCGATAGCGGTCTCCCATCTGCGCCGCCTCTTCCAGCAGAATCGGACCGCTCTGCAGCCGTTCCAGGAACCTGCGCTCCCACTGGGTTTCCGCCAGTTCCTTCCCCTCTTTTTTCTGCAGGACAAATCCCTCCCAGGGCTCTTCCGTCAGAAAATAGCGCCGGGCCTGCAGGTTTTTCAGCTTTGCCCGGATCGACGGATCTTCCCGGCAGGCCACCGCCACTGGAATGACCCGGCAGGCATCCAGCACTGCCTGCCGGCCGGACCAGCGGACCGCGCTGTCTCCGCCCAGGCCGAAGGTATCTACAAACATCCCCTTGACAAAGGTCTTCCACCCGTTGATCCGGATGCCCTCTTCTGTCGTTACCGCCCGGTTTCCTTTTATGAGCGCCACATCCGTGGTGGTGCCGCCGATGTCCACAATCAAAGCGTCTGACTTCCCGCTGAGCCAGGCTCCGCCTACCGCACTGGCCGCAGGGCCGCAGAGAAGGGTCTCCACCGGATGCTCTCTGGCAAAGGCCTCGCTCATCAGGCTGCCGTCACTGCGCACAATATGCACCGGCAGCTTCAGTCCTCTGCTGTCCAGTACGTTTCTCACAGCTTCCAGAAATTCATGAATCACAGGAATCAGCCGGATATTCAGATAAGTCCCGGCGCCCCGCCGTATGATATTGCGATCGGAAAACAGATCGCTGCCGCAGACAATGGGCACCTGACAGGTCTCTGCCAGAATCTCTTTTGCCCGGTGTTCAAAGGCGCCGCTGTTTCGCTGGGGATAACTCTGCACGATCCCGATGGCCTCCGCGTCTGCAAACTCATGGGCCATTTCCCGCAGGCTGTCCCAGTCCGGCTGCACCGGATCCACATAACCGCCCTCCGGAAGTCCATCCATCACCCGGATATCCTCCAGACTGTCAAATCCGTATTCCCGATATACACTCCGCAGCACCTTCCGGTCCGCTCCAATCAGCAGCAGGCGTACCCGGCCGCCCCGGTTTTCCACACAGGCATTGGTGGCCAGTGTGGTGGAAAGAGCTGCCAGCTCCGCCCGGCGGAGCTGGTCCGGCTCCAGCAGATCCAGCGCCGCCGCTATGCCGTCTTCCAGATGTCCCTTTGTTGTCAGCGACTTGCCGGCGGACAGCACTTCTCCGGATTCCGAATCATAGAGCACCGCGTCCGTACAGGTCCCGCCGGTGTCAATTCCAAGACTGATCATCTGTTTCTCCCCCTTTTTCCGTCATTTCATACTGCGTCGTTCCGGATTATTATATCTGTTTTGTTCCGAATACTTTTAGAATTTTTTTGGATTCTTAATAATTTTTTCTCTGACAGCCACTTGCCGAACGAATCCGAATAGGGTAATATATCGAAGATTACATGCGTTCTGCAGGAGCACCTGTACGAACATTTCGATGACTTTCAAGCAAAAGGAGATCGCCTATGAGAAAATGGAAAAAGATCCTGGCGGCCGGCGCTGCTGTAATCGTAACAGCTGCCAGCGTTTCCGCCTGCAGTTTTCAGGATATTTTATCCAACAATAATAACAGCAGCTCATCCAGCGCCGCGGAAGAAGAAAGCAGCCCTTCCTACACCGGCCATACCACCATTGCCTTTTACGGCGTGGACAGCCGGAACAGCAAGGACAAAGGACGGAGCGACGTGATCATGCTCCTCTCCATTGACAATGATTCCCAGGATATCAAAGTCGTATCGGTCTACCGCGACACATTTCTGAATGTGACCCCGGACAAAGATACCGCCAACTTTGAAAAAGCGAATGCCGCCTACGCCTATGGCGGGGTGGAAGGCGCCAATTCCATGCTGGAGAAGAGTCTGGATCTGACCATTGACAATTACGCCACCTGTGATTTCGGCACCATCGCCAAAACCATTGACATTCTGGGCGGCGTTCCCATCAACATCAGCAGCAAGGAAGAACTGGGCTACCTGAACAAATACATCAGCAACACCAACAAGATTCTGCACACCAAGTCCAAGCATATCTCCTCCACCGGCAAGCATACCCTGGACGGTGTCCAGGCGGTGGCCTACACCCGGATCCGCTATACGGCCGGCGGGGATTACAAGCGGGCCCAGCGGCAGCGCACGGTCTTTTCCCAGATCGCAAAAAAGGCAAAATCCGCCAATTTCACCACGCTGATCAAACTGATGAACCAGGTGTACCCGAATATCAACACCAACTTAAAGAAATCCGAGATGCTGTCCATGGTCAAAGCCATGCGGGGCTATTCCACCAACGACATGCGGGGCTTTCCCTTCAAACGGGCAGCCGTCACCCTCGGTTCCAAGGGAAGCGTTGTGGTCCCCTGTGACCTCAGCACCAATGTGAAGCAGCTGCACAAATTCCTGTACGGCGCCGATACTGCATACACCGTATCCGATACCGTCAAAGAATACAGCCAGCACATTATCAACGAAACCGGCCTGACCTGTTCCAGCGCGGAAAGCGACGCCTTCGACTCCAAGGATTCCGCTTCCGGAAAGTCTGCGAACAAAACCCCTTCCGCAAAGACCTCTTCCACGGAAAAGAAAGCAGCCAGCTGACCCGCTGCCTGCAGAATCCCATATCATCCGGCGCTTCCATGAGCCGGATGCCACATATAAGAATAAGCTGCAGCAGCGGATATCAAACCGCTGCTGCAGCTTATTTTTTTCTTCCCAGAATCTTTATCGATGGGTTCTCCGGAAAGATCCGGCAGATGCGGATTTCTTCCCTCCGGAAGCATGCCTGTTCCTGCGGGCGCCGTGTCCCTTTCTGCCTGCAGAGGCCTTCGGTTTCTTCTCACTGTTGATCCTGCGGGGCGGAATCAGACACTTCGGTCCGAAGCCGATCAGGTCCTCTCTGCCTGCCCGCAGCAGCGCTTCCCGGACCAGGTCGTAGTTTTTCGGATTGCGGTACTGGATCAGCGCGCGCTGCATGGCTTTTTCATGGGGATCGGAAGCCACATAGACCGGCTCCATGGTACGGGGATCCAGACCGGTATAATACATACAGGTGGACAGTGTGCCCGGTGTGGGATAAAAGTCCTGCACCTGCTCCGGCGACAGCTTTCTCTCATTGAGATACTCCGCCAGCGCGATGGCGTCCTCCATACGGCTTCCCGGATGGGAAGACATGAGATACGGCACCAGATACTGCTCTTTTCCGATCTTCTGGTTCACCTTCTGAAATTCTTTCACAAACGCGTTGTATACCCGGACCGAAGATTTACCCATATAATTCAGCACCCGTTCGGAAATATGTTCCGGCGCCACCCGCAGCTGACCGCTGACATGATACCGGCACAGTTCTTTTAAGAAGTCCCGGTTTTTGTCTGCCATCACATAATCGAACCGGATTCCGGAACGGACAAAGACCTTCTTTACGCCGGGCAGCCCCCGCAGCTGCCGCAGCAGCGTCAGGTAATCGCTGTGATCCACTTCCAGCTGCGGACAGGGCTCCGGATACAGACACTGACGGTTGACACAGGCGCCGGATGTCATCTGCTTTCTGCAGGCGGGCTGGCGGAACTGGGCGGTGGGGCCGCCCACATCGTGAATGTACCCTTTGAATTCCGGATCTTTCGTCATCCGCCGGGCTTCCGCCAGGATGGAATCCCGGCTCCGGGCCTGCACGATCCGTCCTTCATGGAAGGTCAGGGCGCAGAAGCTGCAGCCGCCGTAACAGCCCCGGTTGGAGGTCAGACTGAACTTCACTTCCGCCAGCGCCGGGATTCCCCCGACCCGGTCATAGGACGGATGCCAGGTGCCGGTATAGGGCAGCCCGTAGATATCATCCATCTCCATGGTGGTCAGCGGCCGGGCCGGCGGATTCTGCACCACAAACATGCTGCCGTCATAGGTCTCGTACAGGCGCCGGGCCTGAAAAGGATCCGTATTCCGGTACTGGATGGCAATGCTTTCCGCGTATTTTTTCCGGCTGCCGCAGATTTCTTCGAAATCCGGCAGCCGCACGCCCTCATAGATATCTTCTTCATTTCTTGTTTTGTACACCGTGCCCGGAATGTAAGACAGATCGGATACCCGGAGCCCGCTGTCCAGCGCTTCCGCGATTTCCAGGATGCTGTGTTCTCCCATTCCGTAGGAAATCAGATCCGCGCCGGACTCTAAAAGCACGGAACGGCGCACCTTGTCCGACCAGTAATCATAATGTCCCAGGCGGCGCAGACTGGCTTCCATGCCGCCGATGATAATCGGCGTGTGTTTGTACACCCGGCGGATCAGATTGCAGTAGACCACCACGGCCCGGTCCGGCCGGTGCCCCATCTCTCCGCCGGGGCTGTAGGCGTCTTTTTTCCGGTGTTTTTTGGAGACTGTGTAGTGATTCACCATGGAGTCCATATTGCCGGAAGAGACCAGGAATCCAAGCCGCGGTTCCCCATATTCCGTCATACAGGCCGGATCCCGCCAGTCCGGCTGGCAGATCAGACCCACCCGGTAGCCTCTGGACTCCAGCAGTCTGCAGATAATCGCGCTGCCGAAACTCGGGTGATCCACATAGGCATCCCCCGATACATATACGAAGTCCGGCTGTTTCCAGCCGGCCTTCTCTGCTTCCTCCCTGCTGAGGGGCAAAAATGTATGCTGCATCAGAATTTCACCTGAACATTCTCCCGTTCCTCTGTCTGACTGACTTCATACATCTCCTTTTTTGTGAAATGGAACATGCCGGCAATCAGATTGCTGGGGAACATCATGACTTTGTTATTATACTGCTTTACGGTGCCGTTGTAATATTTTCTGGAATTGGCGATGTCCTCTTCCACCCGTTTCAACTGGTTCTGCAGATCCAGAAAGTTTGTATTTGCCTTCAGTTCCGGATAAGATTCTGCCACGGCAAACAGGCTCTTTAAGGCTGTGCTCAGCTGATTCTCTCCGTCCATCCGTTCGCTGACACTGCCGGCGCCCCCGATCATCTGCCGGGCTGCCGTCACCTTTTCCAGCGTACCGGACTCATGGGCCGCGTACCCCTTGACCGTTTCCACCAGATTCGGGATCAGGTCATATCGTTTCTTCATGTATACATCCATAGTGGAAAACGCCTCTTCTACATTGTTTCTGCTTCGGATCAGTCCGTTATACGTACCGGCAATCACAAGCAAAACAATTACCACAATGGCAATAATAACGATCCATGCTATCATATGCTTCTCCTCCTGACTGAGTTTTGTCTATCATAGCACAACCCGGCCGGTGCTGTCTGCAGTTTTTCACAGAATGCCCCGGCAGAAATTCCCTGCAGAAAGAAACCGCCCTGCCCGGACCCCCGGGAAAGACGGTTTCTTCTGCAGGGCCGAAGCCTGCCGGATCTTCTGATTTTTCTGCCGGATTATCCCAGCGCTCTGGTATACATCCGCACCAGATCTTCTTTGTCCGGTGCAGTACTGCAGTTTTTAATATTTCCTGCCTGGATGGCGATTTCCGCGTAAGTCCGGATTTCCTCCGCTGTCAGCCGGTACTCCGGCCTGCCCAGCAGCTGTTCCATCTGTACCTGGAATTCTTCCGTGGTCTCCATCCCCAGATAACTCAGACACTGGTTTAGTTTCTTTTCCTGTTTCTCTTCATAAAAATGAAACAGCGCAGGCAAAAGATAGCCGTTGGCTCTTCCGTGGGGCGTCTCCTTAAAGTAAGTCAGCTCATAGCCCATGGCATGGACCGCCGTGGTCCCGGTATTGGCAATCACCATGCCGGCCAGTGTGGAGGCATACAGGAGATTCTCCCGGTCTTTCAGCGTCAGGGTATCTGCCGCAACCGCCGGCAATGCGGCGCAGATCCGTCGGATGGACTCCCCGGCCAGCAGATCCGTCAGCGGGGAGGCATGTACGTTCAGGAACCCCTCCACCGCGTGAGAAAGCGCGTCCACAACAGTATCCACGGTCGTTGCATGCTTCAGGGTCTGTGTGTACCTTCCGTCGCAGAAAGACACTGCAGCGAAGATGCCCTCATAATTAATGGAGGACTTGGTTTTCGCCGCGTCATTGGTTATAATCGAGGCCTTCGTCACCTCTGATCCGGTTCCTGCTGTGGTAGGCACTGCCGCGATCGGAAGGACCCGTCCGGTATAGGGTCCGGTAAACAGCCGCTCCGGCGGAAGATCCTCTCCGGCCAGCAGTGCAATGGCCTTTCCGGAATCCATCGGACTTCCTCCGCCGATGCAGATTACGAAATCACAGGCTTCCTGCCGGGCAATCTCTGCGCCGCGGTACACCAGATCCATGGTGGGATTCGGGGTCACCTGGTCAAACAGCACGTATGCCTGTCCGTTCGCCTCCAGGGCCGCTGTCACATCATCCAGGGCGCCCACGGCTTTTGCCGCATGTCTGCCGGTTACCACCAGAGCCTTCTGTCCCAGGCCTTTCAGGGCTTCCCGATTTTCTCTGATACAGTTTTCACCGAAATATACCCTGGCAGGCATATAAAAAGAAAAATTCATTATGCTTGTTTCCTTTCCTGCATAGCTTCCGGAAAACGGATCCGGACATAATCCTCAATCAGTTCCACACATTTCTCTCTGCCGATCCGCCCGCTGTTTAACACCAGATCGTAGTTCGTGGGATTCGTCCAGTCCTTGCCCCCGGAATAAAACTGATAGTATTTGGCACGGTACTGATCCGTGCTGTGGATCAGCTGGTTCGCTCTTTTTTCTGTGACGCCCATTTTGGACATAATAGATTTCAGACATTCGGACCGGGTTGCCTCGATATAGAGGGAAATCACATTGCTGTAATCCTTTAAAATATCATCCGCGCATTTGCCGATGATAATGCAGCTTTCTGTCTGGGCCAGACTGCGGATCAGCTCTGCCATTATATTAAATAAATTCACATCAGATGTAAAGCCGTGTTCATGGGGCTCCAGCACCGTATTCACCGGGATGCTGTGCATTCTTCTGACCAGCCGCTGCCTGCGGAGTTTTTCATCCACATCCACAAAGAGGCTTTCGTCAATGCCGCTTTTGTCCGAAGCCATCGTAATCAGCTGACGGTCATAACAGGGAATTCCCAGTGCCTTGGAAAGACGCATGCCGATATCTTTTCCGCCGCTTCCGAATCCCCTGGCGATGGTAATCACATAATTCTTTTCTCTCTTCTGCATAACGTTCTCCTTCAAAAACGGTTCCGGGTCCCGCAGCAGGCAGAACCCGGAAAACAGGTGGAATGATCAGTCTCTGTCGGCTTTCAGCACCGCGTTCAGCATAACAGAAGCGCCTTCTGTACAGTGTTCCGGAGAAGAATATTCCGGTTCGCAGTGGGAAAGCCCGTCTCTGGACTGAACAAAGATCATCGTTGCAGGAAGTACATACGCCGCAAACTGGGCATCGTGACCGGCGCCGGAATGGATATACTGATGGGATACCCCCAGTTCCTCACAGGATTCTTTCACATAACCGACCAGCTTCTTATCCCAGTAAACCGTATCCCGGTTCCATGCTTTTTCCACTTTGCAGGTACAGCCCGCCCAGGTCTGCTTCTCACAACTCTTTACAATATCCAGCACCTGATCCAGTACCTTCGGATCTTCATGACGGACATCCAGGGAAAAATCAAAGTAATCCGGCACACAGGTATGCACGCAGGGGTGGCAGACCACTTCGCCGGTGGTATACACCAGTTCCGGATGGTTCAGGGCATCAATCTCTCTGTGCAGATAAAGCAGGGCCTGTGCGGCTGCATGGAACGCATCCTTCCGTTTCGGCATAGGGAAAGTTCCTGCATGGGTGGTCTGTCCGTAGAATTTCAGACGATAGTTAAACATCCCCAGCACACAGTCCACCACTCCGATGTCCTTCCCGTTGTCCTCCAGAATCGGTCCCTGCTCGATATGCGTCTCAAAATAGTACTGATAACGGTCCGGACTCAGGCGGTATTTCTTCTCCCCTTTATAACCGGAATGCTCCAGGGCTTCCCCAAAGGTGCTGGTGTTGTCCAGAATGCTCCTGGAAGCCATCATGTCCTCATAGCGGAAGCCACTGCGGATATCTTCCGGCAGATAGTCGTAGCAGACGATGCCGGAACACATCATTGCCGGCGGATACAGGGATCCTTCCTCGTTGGTCCAGATCATGGCGGTAATCGGATGCTTATGAGGAATGTGTTCCGCGGCAATCGTTGTCAGCACTTCCATGGCGGACATAACCCCCAGAATTCCGTCATAGTTCCCGCCGTTTTTTACGGAATCCACATGGGATGCCATAACGATGCGTTTGGCATCGGGATCCGAGCCCGGAAGCGTGGCATACATATTGCCTACATCATCCACTTCAATCTCCGCGCCGATGGCCTTCATTCTGCGCTCATACTCCTGTCTGGCCTGAATCGCTGCCGGCGACAGGGAGTAACGGGTGATTCCGCCGTGACCCGCGTCACCGAATTTTGAAAATGTTGCAATCATATCCTTCATTCTGTCCATACTGCATGTATACATAATTATCTGCCTTTCTGTTTGTTCTGTCTTTCTTTTACTCACATTTCCCGCAGTCCGGGAAACCGCCGCTATCTGGCGTGAATTCTCGGTATGACCCGGGCGCCGGCGGAAATCGCGCCTGCCGGGCATACCAGCCGGCACAGCTGACAGCCGACACATTTTTCCGGGTTCAGCCGCGGCTTCTCTTCCATGACAATGGCCTGATGTCCGCCGTCAAAGCAGGAAATGCTGCATCTGCCGCACCCCACACAGGCCTGCCGGTTAAACTTCGGATAACTGACGGTTTTACGGTCCAGCGCATCGGTGGGGACCACTTCGTCCAGGGCCTTTCCCACCAGATCCCTGACAGAGGAAATCCCGGTTCGCTGCAGATATCGTATCATACCGTCCAGCAGATCTTCAATGATCCGGTAGCCATACTGCATGACGGCTGTGGTGATCTGTACGGTATCACACCCGCAGGCCAGAAACTCCGCGGCGTCTCTCCAGGTCTCAATTCCTCCCATTCCGCTGATCGGAACGGAACACAGCTCCGGATCCTTTGCCAGGTCTGTGATAAACCGCAGGGCAATGGGCTTTACTGCTTTGCCGGAATATCCGCCCACACAGGAGCGGCCGCCCACATCCGGTTCGGAAGCAAAGGAATCCAGATCCACATTCATGACGCTTTTTATGGTATTGATTGCCGCGATGCCGTCTGCGCCTCCGCCGACAGCCGCTTTTGCCGCCACAGTCATATCCGTGATATTCGGCGTCATTTTGGCCAGAATCGGAAGGGAAGTTCCCCGCCGGACTGCCTGTGTAAATGTATAGACCAGGCGCGGATCCGTGCCCACGTCGCTGCCCAGCTGTTCACCCACCATCTGGGGGCAGGAAAAATTGCATTCGATCAGATCTGCCCCGGCATCCTCCACCCGGGCGGCCAGTTCGGTCCATTCGGCTTCGCTGCTGCCCATGATGGAAGCAAGAAACACCTTTTCCGGGTATCTCTTCTTCAGGTGACGGATGTACATGAGATTTTCTTCCAGCGGATGGGTGGAAATCTGTTCAATGTTTTTAAATCCCACAAAGGGGTTGCTTTCCTTGCGCAGGGCGGAAAACCGGGGCGAAGCTTCCTGGGGTGTAAACATGCCGATGGTTTTTCCGGCCACGCCTGCCCAGCCCATATCAAAGGCCTTCGCGATCATTTCTTCATTGCTTCCCACCACCGAGGAAGAAAGCAGGAACGGATTTTCAAAACGGACCCCCATGGAAGTAATGGACAGATCCGGGTTTCCTTTTTCCTGCCGGTCCGGCTCCGGAATTTCCCCGGAACCGGCCAGTTCCTGCAGGCAGTCAAGGATCTCCGTAATCGGTACCGGACGGTCGATCTTTCTTCTCCGGCAGGCCTGCATCGCCTTCCGCTCTTTTTCCGGATCCCGCCCGGCAACCTTTGCCAGGGCACCTTCGTAATTGTCAAACCGAATGGAACGTATCACGCCCGGAAGATCTGTCTTTCCGCCATACGCCTGCTGGCAGGCGGCCTGCGAACACAAAAGACATCTGCTGCAGGCTTCCTGCAGCCGCATTTTTTCATAAGCCATGACTGTTACCTCCTGTCCGCCGGACCGCCGCAGAACGGATTTCTTTATCCGCGTCCGGCAATCCGCTTTACAAATCTTCCGTCTCCCGGTTTCCCGACATAGGCGCCGTGATCATAGACCAGTCTGCCCCGCAGATAGGTCTGTATCGGATATCCATGGAACGTATGGCCTTCCCAGATGGTATGGTCATAATCGGAATGCATGTTTTCCATGGAAACGGTTACCTCTTCCTTCGGGTCGTAAATGACGATATCCGCGTCTTTTCCCACGGCCAGAGAACCTTTCTGTGCGCATCCGAATATCTTTGCCGGATTTGCGGCACATACCTCCACGGCCCGCTCAAAGGTGATTTTTCCTGTATTCGCCGCGTCCAGCATATAGGGATAGAGATTTTCCACGCCGGCGCAGCCGTTTGGAATCTTGGAAAAATCATGCAGTCCCCAGTCTTTTTCCGCCTGCTGGAACGGGCAGTGATCCGTGGCGACTGTGTCAATATAGCCGGCCTGCAGCGCCTTCCAGAGGGCCTGACGGCTCTCCTCCCCCTTCATCGGAGGAGAGCAAACAAAGTTTCTTCCGTCTTCCCTGCGGTATACGTCACAGGTAAATTCCAGATACTGGGGACAGGTCTCCACATAGACCGGATACCCCTGGTTCTTTGCCTGGATCACTGCCTCCAGACCTTCCTGATCTGACATATGCACGAGGTAAACCGGTGTGTTCAGGTGGGTGGCCCAGTGTACGGTTCTCTTATCCGCCTCGGCTGCCACAAATTCCGGCCGGCTCATATAATGGTACCAGGCCGATGTCTTTCCTTCCTTCAGATACTGCGCCGTGCGCAGGTCGATCAGATCCGGGTTCTCCGCATGGACATTGATCATGGCGCCCAGTTCCCTGCCCCGCAGCAGCAGGGTGGCCAGCATGCCGTCATCTACCATCATGCCTTCCTTCTTGTACACCAGAAAGCATTTAAAGCTGGTGATTCCGGCTTCTACTGCCTCTTCCATCTCATCCAGAATCGCTCCGTCGTTAAAATCCGTGATGCAGCAGTGGAACGCATAGTCACAGCAGGCATCGGTCTCACAGATTTCTTTTTTGGAATGGATCAGTCCCAGGATCGTCTCGCCCCGGTGCTGCACCGGATAATCAAAAATGGTCGTGACACCGCCGCATACAGCCGCCCGTGTGCCGGAGAGATAACTGTCGGCGGAAACGGTTCCGCCAAAAGGCATCTGCATATGGGTATGCGCGTCGATGGCTCCCGGCAGAACCAGCTTTTCGGAAGCATCCACGGTATGTTCCGCTTCCAGTTCCAGATGCTTTCCGATGGCCTGTATTTTTCCATGGTCCACCGCCAGATCCGCCTGAAAACTCTCGGACGCGGTTACTACCGTTCCGCCTTTTATCAGCAATTCCATATCCTTCACCCTTCTTTCGTTTTTTTATCGTTTTTTATTTAAAGTTTTCCGGTTTGTATACCAGATCCAGCCCGGATCTCTGGAATACCTGCGATACTTCCACCAGGTTCATGCCGGCTGCGTCCGCGGAAGCCAGGTTGGTCAGCCATGTGACGCCGAAATCAACGGTTCCGTTGTTGACTGCTGTGGTTTCGGAAATATCTCCGCCGCCGGATACAATTTTTACGGTCAGACCCGCATCTTTGTAATATCCTTTGCTTTCCGCAACGTAATATCCCATAAACTGAGCCTGCGGCAGCCATTTCAGCTGGATGGAAACGGATTTTTTCTCCGGTTTGAAAGAACCGTCCGACTTCTCAATGCTCTTCATAAAGCTGTCGTCCACCACGTCGCTGTCCTTGAGTGCCTTCAGTTTCTTCTGCGCGGAGGAGTCCTCCAGCTTCACGTATTTCTTCGCGATGGAAAGGGTCTGGTCCACAGCCTTTTTCTGGATACTGCCCAGATCTGTCACAGTTTTTCCGTCCATGTCGGTGGTAACCAGCTTGGCCACTTCACCGGCCATATATTTCTGATGATCCTGGGATACAGAAGAACCGGCCTTGTACACGATCTGCGCTGCCTCTTCCGGATGTTTCACCGCATAGTCCCATCCCTTCATGGAAGCGTATAAAAATGCCTTCACCGTCTCCGGATTTTCTTTGGCAAACTGCTTCGTACAGAAGATGTTATCTTCCAGCATTGCCACGCCTTCCTTGTTCATGTCGATGACATTCACTTTATTTCCATAGCCGTAGCCGCCGTCATAACTGTTCTTCACCAGTCCCAGTTCGTTATAGGTCATGGCGGAAGCCAGCGTAATGGAATCATTGTCAAACTGATCCATGCTGTAATCCTGGCTCAGATATTTATCCGACAGATTGTATTTTGCCAGCAGGGCCAGCAGCTCATACTGATTGCCCAGGCCCCAGTTTCCAATCTTTCCGTCTTTGGCTGCCTTGGTCAGCACCTCTTTCGTGGAAAGTTCGGAAGATGCGCTCTCATTTTCCGCGGAAGCACTGACAGATGCAGCGGCGCTGCCGGAAGAAGCGTCTCCGGAAGTTTTGGAAGAACTGCCGCAGCCGGCCAGAAGCATGGCGCTCATTGCTGCCGCGCATCCGATACTGAGTAACTTCGTCAAATGTTTTCTTTTCATTTTTTTGTCCTTTCTGCCGATGGGTTCAGCCATTTTTGTCTGCTTATCTGAATGGTTTCTGTATTTTCAGTGGTATCGTTTCATAATCAGCGTCTGTGCCAGCATCAGCAGTACATAAGACGCGATGCCGATGACACAGGCGGCGGTAATATAAACCCAGGCGATGGAATACTGTGCCAGTACGATGTTTTCCCTGATCTGCCGGCCTACCCCGATGATATTCTCCGCGAAATATTCACTGACAATCGCGGTCATGATGCTGGCCGGAACAGATACTTTCAGTGCGGTGAAAATATAGGGTACGGAGTTGGGCAGCTGCAGCCGGAAGAAGATCCGCGCCTTTGACGCCGCGTAGGTATCCATCAGATCTCTGGAATAGGGCTTTAACTCGGTCAGGCCGCGATAGGCATTCAGGCTCATGTTTGCCGCCGCGATCAGCAGCACCACAATGGTCTTTGATACCATGCTGCGGACGTCTGCCTGTGTGGATACATCCCGGGTCCAGTTATTCATCACCGGTGCCAGGGCCGCCGCCGGCATGGAGGCGAATGCGCCTACCAGAAACAGCCCGCCTTTTCCCATCCGCGGGAAAAAGGATGCCAGGACAGCTGCCCCGTAGCCGGCCAGAGAACCGAACAAAAGTCCCAGCCCGGTCACTGCCAGCGTCGCTTTGCTGTTGGAAATCACTGCGTCCCAGTTTTCCCCGATCAGTTCGCTGATTTTTGTGGGAACCGGAAGCACAAATGTGTCTACCCGAAACAGCGCCTGCAGAATACCGCCCTGCCAGAGCGCGAAAATCACTATGCCCAGCAGTACCGGAAGCACAATAGTGGATACCCGCTGTACCGTCCTGCTGTCTGCCAGTCTCCGGTAAAGGCTTTTTTTACGCTTTATCTTCTGCGAATAACCTTCCATAATGTTCCTTCCTTTCTTTTGCTTCTTCTGTCATCGCATGGTTTCTGCCTCTGCTGTGTTTCCAGCCGCCTTTTTTTCTTCCCGGTGTGGTCAGGTTTTCCACCCAGCCGATGATCAGTGTGCTGAGGACACCGACGATGGCGCTGAAGAATACGATCAGCCAGAAGACGTATATGCTCATGGCATGTTTCAGCGCCTGGGAAAGTACGCAGCCCAGGCCGCCGTCTCCCTGCAGGGTGTCCACCAGAATCGATGCGGTGATCGCCATCGGCGCCGCGATTTTCAGTCCGGTAAAGAGATAGTGTCTGGCGGAGGGAATCAGCACCTTGCCGTAAATCTGCCGTCTGGATGCCGCGTAGGTGGCCATCAGGTCATACTGATCTTTGCCCACCGCGTGAAAGCCGGCCAGTACATTGGTGGCCACCGGGTAAAAACTTAAGATCGCCGCGATAATAATCCGGCTTCGGTTGATATCTCCGGTCATAGCCAGAATGATAGGAGCCATGCCGATCACCGGGATCAGCTGGATGATCATCAGATAGGGGAGGATCAGTTTTTCCACAATTCCGGACAGCTTCATCACCAGGGCCAGGCCAAATCCGGCCAGTGCCCCGAGCAGAAACCCGATCAGTGCCCTTCCCAGGGTAGCTCCTGCGCTCTGCAGCACCACTGCTGTCGCTGTCTGTCCGGCGGATACCGGCTGAGGTGATACCGCCGCCAGGAGAATCTGGTACAGATGGGGCATGATATTCTGGGGTGTCGGCTTTACCGAAGCCACATAGGAGGCCCCGATCTCCCAGGCGATAATGATCACTGCAAACCAGAAGGCGATCCGAAACCATTTCCGATCCATCAGTGAACTTCTTTTGTTCTTCATCAGTAACTGCCTCCTTCAAAGCTGTCACGCACTGCCTGTTCCAGTTCCGCGAAGTGTTCCGTCGCTTTTAAGTCCAGCGTCCGCGGTCTTGGAAGATCAATATCCACAACTGCGGAAAGTCTTCCGGGATGCGGGGATAAGACACAGACCCGATCTGAGAGGAACACGGCTTCCTCAATGTTGTGTGTGACAAATACTACCGTTTTTCCTGTTTCCCGCCAGATCTTTAACAGATCTTCATGCAGTTTGTCTTTGGTGAATTCATCCAGTGCCGAAAAGGGCTCATCCATCAGGAGAATATCCGGTTCGATGCCGAAAGCCCTGGCGATGTTGACCCTTTGCTGCATGCCGCCGGAAAGCTGTCCCGGGTAATGATCTGCAAAATCTGTAAGGCCTACCATATGGAGCATTTCCATGGCCCGTTCTTCTCTCTGCTTTTTGCTGCGGTACATCATCTCCAGCGGAAGCTCCACGTTTTTTTTCACGGTTCTCCAGTCAAACAGCACCGGCTGCTGGAAGACAAATCCGAACTTATGCTGCAGTCTGGCTTCCCGGGGCGTCATCTGCTCCACCCAGAGTTCCCCGTAGGTCGGCTCCTGCAGATCGGCCACACACCTGAGCAGTGTGGTTTTCCCGCAGCCGGAGGGACCCAGGAGTGAAATAAATTCGCCTTTCTGAATCTTTAAATTGATATCCTTCAGTGCCTGTACGTCATTTCCGGCGTTGTCCTGAAAGAATACGCTGATTCCTTTTGCCACGATTTCGCCGCTGCTGCTCCGCAGCTCCTGTGTTTCTTCTGTTTTTCTGATTACTGCTGCTTCCATACCGTCTTCTCTTTCTCTTTCTGTGCCATAGAAAAAAGCACAGCCGGGCTTTCTGCTGATTCGCAGCGCCTTTGCTGTGCTTTTTTTATGTATCTTCACTGTATCCGGTTTCAGATCATGGTCTGATCCACTTCTGTCAGTACTTCATCCATCTTTTTCATCTCTTCCCGCAGCTGCTCTTCGGTAATAATCAGCGGCGGTGCCACCAGAATCATATTCTCATGGCTGAAGGTCAGAAATCCTTTCTGTTTTAACATGCCGATAATCTTTTTCATCTTTCCTTCCGGATCTTTTCCAAAGGGCACCAGCGGTTCCCGGGTCCTGCGGTCTTTCACCAGTTCCACCGCGGAAAACAGGCCGATGTAGCGGACATCTCCCACGGAAACATGTTTCGCTTTCAGGTCTTCCAGAATCTCTCCCAGAACTTTTCCCACCGTTTTTACATGTTCCGGTATGTTATGTTCCAGATAATAGGTGACACAGGCAGTTCCCGCCGCGCATGCCAGCGGGTGTCCGTTGTAGGTCAGCCCGCAGGAAAGCACATGATCGTCAAAATACTCTGCCACATCTTTGGAAACCACTACGCCGCCCAGCTGTACATATCCGCAGGTAACGCCTTTCGCGAAGGTGACCAGATCCGGTTTGACATCGAAATTCTGGAAGGCAAACATGGTTCCGGTCCGGCACCAGCCGGCCATTACCTCATCACATACCATCAGGATGCCGTATTTATCACAGATTTTCCGAACCCCCGGAAGATATCCTCTGGGCGGAATGATGACCCCGTTGGTACCGGTAACCGTCTCCATGATAATGGCCGCCACCTGGTCTTCTCCTTCAAACTGGATCTGTTCCTCCAGCCGTTTCAGACACCAGTCGGTATATGCTTCCTCTGTGTCAAAGGGAAGCGCATCCCGGTACCGGTACGGATCCCGGAATTTGATGAATCCCGGAATGCCCGGTTCCAGCGGAAACCGTCTGGGTTCGCCGGTGAGATTGCCTGCCCCGAAAGATGAGCCGTGATAGGAACGGTATCTGGAAAAGATTTTCTTTCTTCCGGTATACATCCGCGCGATCTTGATCGCGTTTTCATTGGCATCTGCTCCCGCATTGGTAAAGAATACTTTTGCCATATTGTCCGGCATCTGACGGATAATCAGTTCTGCCAGATCTCCTCTGTCCTTATCGCCGTAGGCTTCACTGACAAATGCGTACTGATCCAGTTTCCTCCGGATCGCGTCATTGATTTCCTGATTTCCGTAACCCAGATTCATGTTGACGTGCATGGAAGACATATCCGCGTAGCGATTGCCTTCATAATCATACAGATAGATGCCGGATGCCCGTTCGATGGGAATCGGATTCACGTTTTTCTGCGCGTTCCATGACTGCAGTACATAACTTTTCTGTTTGTTCCGAATGGCTTCGCCAATTGCTTTCTTCTCTGTAGCTTCCATAGTTTACTCCTTTACCTTCCGCCGGCGTTCTGCAGCTCCTTCTGCCCGCTGCCGGAAGCAATTTGTTTTTCATTGGATGCCCTTACTATACGGATTTCTGTATCCCGGTACAATGGGCCGCCGTCCAAAGCGCATTATGCCCGGGCACAGCATCGTCCCCTCCGCCGGCGATGCGACGATTGCGTTCCCGGCCGGAACTTGCTATAATATTCCCCAGGAAACAAAGAGGTTCTGCCCATTGGGCGGAGCCTCTTTTTTTGCGTGAACTGCACATCTCCCGCAGCAGAAAGGATTCAATTGTATGGAACTAAAACGATTAATTCAGCAGACGGAAGCGGTCACCCATGTCACCATTCATTTAAAAGCCGGTGCCCTGGGGCTGGAAAACAATGTCCGCTGGATGCATATTATTGAGAAATACAATACCGTGGAATTTATCAATGCCGGGGAACTGGTGCTGACCACCGGCATCGGCAATCTGGATGAAACCGAACTTCTGCAGATTATAGAAGCCGCCTGTCACCGGCACGCCTCCGGCATCCTGGTCAACACCGGTCCCTATATCCCGGAAATCCCGGATGCCGTCACCGCCTTCTGCGACGCCCACGGGTTCCCCCTCTACACCATCGCCTGGAAGGTGCAGCTGGCGGAAATCATGCATCAGTTCAGTATTTTTCTGACGGAAGAGGACCGGAAATACATCGAAACCGTAAACGCGTTTCGAAATGCCATCTTTCTCTATGAGCAGAAGGATCTGTATGAAATCTATCTGAATCGCTGCGGCTTCGATCCGGAATGGAATTACACAGCTGCCGTAATCCGGATCCATACGGACGCCTCCTCCGTCGATCTGACCCTTGCCGCGGAAAAGGCCTCCACCGATCTGCACAATTCCCTGTCCCATCACTTTCACCACACCATGGTCTTTTCAGACACGGACCGCATCATCGCAGTCGCGGGAAACTGCAGCACAAACACACTGAACTGCTTCCTTCAGGAGCTGCAGCGGTACCTGAAGATCTATCTGTCGGAGCAGGTATCCTGGACCATAGGCGTCGGCAAAACCACCAAAAGCATCCGTTGTCTGTACAAAAGCTACCGGCAGGCCGCTTCTGTGCAGAAGCTGCAGGAAAAACCGGAAATTTCCCGGGGAAAAATCTTTTATTCCGAGATGGGAATCTATAAGCTGCTGATGAATATCGAAGATCCCGAGATCATTGAGGACTATCTGGAATATACCCTCCGCCCGCTGCAGGACTATGACAGTCTGCATGAAGACGCCCTGGTGGAAACGCTGCGCTGTTACCTGAACAACGACGGAAGTGTGAAAAAAACCGCGGACCAGCTGTTTGTCCACCGGAATACCGTAAACTACCGGCTTCGGAAGATGGAATCCCTGCTGGGCACCAGCCTTTCCTCCAACGAGGGACGCATGCAGCTGACGGTGGCGCTGATGCTGCAGGATATCCTGTGATATGTGCCCGCCGGTCCGCTGACGCAGAATCCCTCTGTTCCCCGTTTCGTCTGCGGCTCCGGCACAGAAAAAACCGCAGGAAAACCGGAATGGCAAACTGCCCCCGATTATCAGATCTTCGGTCTGACAATTGGAGGCGGTTCCATTGCTCACAGTTTTCCTGCGGTTTTTCTTATTCTTCGGCCCGGGTCATCCCCGGCCCATCAGGCGGAAAATCGCCGTAAAGGCGCCGGCGCTGACTGCGCCCATAATGATCCCCGCCAGAATCACGCCCAGCATCACAGCAATGACGCTTTTCTTAAAGCCGAAATCCAGCAGGCTGGCGGCCAGTGTCCCGGTCCAGGCGCCGGTGCCCGGAAGGGGAATTCCCACAAAAAGAAGCAGCGCGAGAAACAGGCCTCTTCCGGCTTTTTCCTTCAGTTTCTGACCGCCTTTTTCTCCTTTTTCCAGGCAGAAGGTAAAGAATCTGCCAATCAGCGGTTTATCTTTTCCCCACTGCAGAAATCCCCGTGCGAAGAGATAGATAAACGGCACCGGAATCATATTGCCGATGACGCACAGAATATAGGACTGCAGCAGGGGCAGGTGCAGCCCCTGTGAAATGGGGATCGCTCCCCGCAGTTCCACAATGGGCACCATGGATACAAAAAAGCAGATTAAGTAGTTCTTAAACACAGAAACCTCCTGATGTTCTGATTTCCTCTGCCGGCTTCTTACATCTTACTCGGCAAGTGACTTGGGATTCACCATATCGTCCAGCAGCTTCTCCGCGCTGACCAGACGGACACAGATCGTAAACAGGTGGGCGGCCATCTTCAGGTCTTCAATCGGCGGATAGGACGGCGCCACGCGGATCGTTGTATCATAAGGATCTTTGCCGTAGGGCCAGGTCGCGCCGGCCTTTGTCATGGTCACGCCGGCCTTTTTGCATTTGCGCACCACACGCTGCGCGCAGCCCGGCAGGGTTTCAAAACTGATGAAATAGCCTCCCTTGGGCTTGGTCCATTCGCCAATGCCCAGCTCGCCCAGATTATCTTCAAAGATCTGCAGCACTGCCTCGAATTTCGGGCGGAGAATATCTGCCTGTTTCCGCATATGCTCCACCATCCCGTGGATATCGCCGAAAAATCTCACATGGCGCAGCTGATTTACTTTGTCGTGCCCGATGGTCTGGCAGGAAAGCTGTTCGATGATCTCTTCCATATTGTTCGGAGAGGTGGCCAGCGCCGCAATGCCGCTGCCCGGGAATGTGATTTTGGAAGTGGAGGCAAATTTGTATACCATATCCGGATTGCCGGCCCGCTTGCATTCTGCCAGAATCTCAATCAGATAATCCTGGTCCTCGTCGTAGAGATGATGGATCCCGTACGCATTGTCCCAGAAAATACGGAAGTCCTTGGCCGCCGGTTTCAGATGGGCAAACCGGCGGACCGTGGTATCCGAATAGGAATACCCCTGCGGGTTGGAATACTTGGGTACGCACATGATTCCCTTAATGGACTCATCCTTTGCCACCAGTTCCTCAATTTTGTCCATATCCGGTCCTTCCGGAGACATGGCAATGGGGATCATCTCAATATGAAAATGTTCCAGGATCTTAAAATGACGGTCATACCCCGGTACCGGACAGAGGAATTTCACTTTGTCCAGCTTGCACCAGGGGGTACTGCCCATCACACCCTGGGTCATGGCACGGGATACGGTATCGTAGATGACATTCAGCGCGGAATTTCCGTAGATGATGATATTGTCCGGATTGTTCTCCATCATATCGCCCATCAGTTCCTTCACTTCCTGAATGCCGGTCAGTACGCCATAATTTCGGCAGTCTGTGCCATCCTCGCAGCGCAGGTCCGCCTGGGAAGACAGGATATCCATCATTCCCATGGAGAGATCCAGCTGCTCGGTACATGGCTTTCCGCGGCTCATATCCAGAGTCAGATCCATATCCTGGAATCTGCGGTACTCTTTCTTCAGCTTGCTGATTTCTGCCTCAAGCTCTTCTTTGCTCATTTCTTTATACGGCTTCATTGCGATACCTCCCATTCCATACCTGTCATTCAAAAAAAACCTAAATGATATACTACTAACAATCTTACCCAAATGCAAGGGAGTCATCTAAAAAACATTTATTTTCCTCTGTGTCTGAATCTGTACCGGAGGGCAGCCAGAAGCCCTGCAGCAGCCAGGGATCCTGCCAGGAGCCCCCCGGCGGCATGCCTTCTGTCGCCGGTTTTCACCGGTTCTGTTTTCCGGCTGTTCCCGCTGCTGCCGGACGCGTCCGCCACTTCCGTGATATGCTCCGGCTCTGTCACCTGTATTTCCTCCAGGTCTTCTGCCCCGGGCGTATTCTCTCCCCGGGCCGCTGCCCGGTTCCGGATTTTTCCGTCTCTGTCAAACCTGCGGAAATCCGGATCCAGCTTCGTCCGGTAGGTCACTTTTAGTTCTTCACCATAAGACAGATCCACACCCGTGTCAATCCGGAAGGAGGTATCTTTTACCCGGATTTTACAAGTTTCGGTAATCTCTTTGTTTTTCCAGGTAACCGCGATGGAATCTCTGTCCATATGGGCTCCGGGATCCAGGATCTGATCCGTGACGGTCACCCGGCGGGCGGTTTCCTTTTCCCGCTCCTGGGTAACCAGCAGCGTGTATTCCGGTGTGTCCCCCGGATTCTGCCAGGTGTCCCCGGTCAGTTTATCCATATTCAGCCCCGGCGCTTTGACTGTTACGGTATGGGCTGTGCCGGCCTTTCCCCGGTCGCTGCGCACTTCCGCTGTATTTTCCCCTTTTTCGCCTGCCAGCTTTCCGTCTTCAATCACCGCCCGGTAAGTCACTGTCATTCCGGTCAGTGTCTTAGGGCCGTTCCATTCCTCCCAGGCGGCTTTCTCTTCTTTCCCCATCCGATCTGTTTCCGTAAGAAACGGATGGGCTCCTTTTTCCGATACCAGATTCCGGTTCGTAACAATCACAAATCCGTTCTCCCCCACGGACACAGCGGCATCTTTGATCAGAGTTCCTTTCGGATCCAGCAGCGTAATGGAATCCGGAAGAAGCCGGATCCCCTTGGTGCGGATCCGGTCCTGAATCACCACATGGCGGGCCAGGGTTCCCGGCTTCCGGTTGCTGACAGACAGGCGGTATTCCACTTCCTCGCCGACCCGGTATTTGTCCCGGCCGGCGGTTTTCTCTATGAAATCCTCTTCCCGGTTGATCCACACCCGTTCCCGGTCCCGGGCCTCCGGTACCGCATAGGCCAGGGCAGCGGCTGTATTGGTTACGGTCTTCCCGGCGGCTGCCCCGTCTGCTTCCGCCCGGAAGGTTATGGTAAGAATCTTTCCGTAAGGCAGGACCGCTCCTTTTTTCTGGCGCAGGATCCAGCCATTGTCCGGCGCGGTGTCCAGGATATAGTCCCCCGGATCCGCTCCTTTGATTTCGATGCTGTCTTTTCTCACTTTAAGATCCCGGGGCAGTGACAGATCCTGCACCCTGAGATCTGTGGCGTCCGCCTTTGGGTTGCGGTTTTCCACCTGAATCGTATAGGCCGTTTCCTCTCCCGGCTTCCCTTCAAAATGGTCCGCCTTTTTCTCCACAGCCAGACCGGGAGCGCCTTCGTTTTCCCCCCGGGGATCCGTTTTTGTGGTCAGATGCAGGGATGTGCGGGTCTGATTGGAAAAACGCCGGGTTCCGTTGATTGCCACCGAAGCCCGGTTCTCCCAGCAGACCCGGGTACGGGATTCGGAAAAATGCCGGTGCGCTTCCAGTTCCTCTTCCGTAAGATTTTTCCGCAGCCCCACGGTAAGAAAGAGCGCGATTTCCCCGCCGTCCGCTGCTGTTCCTGTCAGTTTTCCGGATTTCAGGGCCTCCGGTTTCGCCCGGGCGGTTATTTTCCCGTCTGTCCGGTCAATCGCGAAGCATTCTGTCAGATCCTCGCCCTTTTTGTTCCGCAGCTGAACCCCTGCGGTGGCTGCGTCCAGGCAGCTGTCCAGCTGATCTTCCCACACCAGGCTTTCCAGCAGAAGGCCGGCGGGAAGTTTCTGCCGGACACAGTAGGTCATTGTCTCATATCTGTGACGCAGGGAATTGGATGTTACTTTTGTTTCATCCGCGTCCGTTACCGTCTTTTCCGGCTCTTCCGGCTTTGGCACCGGCACATGGGTGACGGTCTGTTCCGTCTCTTTTTTCATTCCGTCCACCGTCAGCTCCCCACGGTTGCGGAAAATCCACTCCTGCTCCGATTCCCCGTGCCTGTGAGAGGGATCCAGGCGGGACCGGTCGCCGGAACGGGCCTCCGGACGCACCGATACATCCACCAGCAGACGGATGCGGCTGCCTTTGCGCCCGGTTCCGTAAAAGTCAGCATCCGCAAGAAGCTCCTCTTTGGCCCGGGCAGTAATCTCATTATTTGCAACCAAAATGTCAAACTGCCCGGTCAGTTCTCTGCCCTCTTCGGAAACAATCCGGATATCCGATGGTCTGATCGCATCCCCGTCACCGGAAACCAGACAGGTGTCTATGGCATCTTTCCATACGAAGCTGCTGTACTGCTCGCCGGCATTGTCCGCGATTCCCGCCGGAACCCGGTAACTGAGCTCATAGCGCCAGGAACTGCCGATATTCGGCACGGTATTTTCTGTCACGCCGGTTTCATCCGCTCCCTCGCCCAGGTCAGATACCTGTTTGCTCAGTTCTCCGTATGTCTTCCAGAAGGAATACCGGGAAGTGGCAAACCAGGCGCGTACCCCCTGTCTGCCGGGATGCGCCTGCCAGTCCGACTGTTTGCCGCCGGTTCCGGAGGATCCGGTATAATACGTCACCTTCAGGCGGCTGGAATGATAGGTAATGCCGAACATCTTCTCCGGTGTATGCACATCATCCGCGTCACGCAGGTCTCCGGCATCCGCAAAAAGATAAATGTCTCCATTGTCTGCCCGGGTATTGCGCTTTTTCGCTGTCAGACCGGCATACAGCGCCGTATCATCCGTGACGGCAGCCTGCGTCACGCCGCCCTGTACCGCCATGGCCTGCCCGTTGTCCACATCATTGTAGGTAACGTTGGATTTGATCGTATAGGACCTGCCCGGCGTCCTGGCTGCCGCGGATCCATAGGCAAAGGAATAGCTGATTTCCGCCTGTTCCACCCCCACGATATCCACGGCCGGCAGACCGCCTTCCAGGCTTTTTCCAAAGGCCGCGTAAGGATGGACATATGCCGGCGCGTTCTTTTCAAAAAACTTCCAGGGGCGGGTCCGGTATCCGGAAATCCTGGCGGTAACCTTCACCGGTACATAGCCGCTCCATTTTCCCTGCCGGACTGCGTTGCTGTCCGCGGGATCGTAGTAATAATAATTGTCATAGACCACAGACACCCCGTCCGCGTCGGTCTGGTCCAGGTTGTATACAATACTGTTTTTCCCGCCCAGTGTCTCCCGTTCCTCATTCTGTATCCAGGACGGCGCCGGCACACTGCCGGCCGACCAGGTGACCCGGGATAGGGCTGCGGCGGGGACACCATCATAAGCGGGAACCAGCGTTCTCCCGTATTCCGGATCAATCCGGAAGGCATGGCCCTTCGTCAGGGAAGAAGAAACCAGCGCGGAGGCACTGTCTCCGATCAGGGCAGAGGCAGGTTTCCTGTTTTCGGACTGCTGGATCATCTGATAGACTTTTTCTGTACTGTCTGACGCCTCGCGGATCTCTGATCCGACGCCCAGAGCCGCAAGAGGGGCCGTAAGGGGCAGCACAGCTGCCAGGCCGCCGCAGAACAGGATCTTCCGTTTGTTTCTTTTTTTCATGGATCATCGCTGGGAATGCCACAGACGGGAGGATATTTCGACCGGAATATCCGATGCAGGAATATGCGTCTATCCTAGCACATTCCGCAGACACACTCCAGAGATTTTCCGCTGTACAAAACAGAGATTTTACACCCGGTATTCCGGAAAAATCAAAAGGGAGCAGACCCTCCTCCGGTCTGCTCCCTTCGTCTGAATTTCTTTCCCTGTCCGGCTTTGTCCCTGCCGGGTCCCGGCTTGGCGGCCGAAAGAAAAGTGCACAATCCTACCGGGCCACAATCTCCAGTTCCCGCCGCAGATATCCCATGATCTGATCCCGAAGCAGCTGCAGGGCCTCTTCCTGCGCCGGGTACCAGACGGATGTCCCGTCCCTGTGCCGGATCTGTATTCCCGCGTCGGAACGAGCCAGAGTATCCGGATTCTCCACAGTTCCTGCCGTCTGACGCAGCCGCGACAAAAGCCAGGTTTCCTCCGCGGGGGTCAGATTTCTCCGGTATTTCTCATCTGCGCTGAAGAACTCCCCGCCGATCTGGCTGTTTTCATACAGAAGCATCCATCGGTCTGCTTCTGTCTCCAGTGTAAATCGATCCTCCTGACCGCCCCGGATCAGGGGTTCCGCCTCGGAATGCAGCGTAAATCCCGCAATGCCGGCCAAAGGATTCTCTTCCCCTGCCTTCCGTACTGCTGCCAGGGGCACCGACACCTGGCGCACCGGTTCGTGGGGCAGGAACAGATTGTCGGTGCGGTGCGCAAGAATCTCCTCCCAGCCCGGAAGGGTAGACAGGATTTCTTCCCAGTGTTCGCTGGGAAGCCTGCTGACTGCTGCCTTCAGTTCGGGCGAGGGCCGAAACCGCTCATCCCGGATGCTTCGGAGCAGACGCAGGATCCGGCTGTTCCAGACTTTTGTGGAATTCATATCATAGTAATACGCAAATCCGCCCGGTGTGCTGTTGTCCACACAGTAATAGACAAATCCGGTCAGCAGATCAATCTCCAGGCTTCTGATATACTGCCCCGGCTTTTCCTCCAGCGTCAGCAGTCTGCGCCTGGAGCGCCTGCCGAGGGGGATTTTATACGCGCCCTTTTCATCTTCATAATTCAGGCATCCGCCGTTAAGAAACGCGCGGTAAGTGCCCCGGACGTCTGATTTTTTTATTTCCTTCACGATCCTGTCTTCCTGTTCTTTCTGTCTGCCGGGTCAGGCGTTCCGCTTTGCCCTGGCTTTTTCGAATGCTTCTTTATTCTTATAAAATCCGGTTCGTTTCATGTAATCGGTTTTGACGGCGCAGATCCAGGTTTTTCCCTGATTCAGGGTAATTTCCTTTCCCTTGGAATCATAATAGCGGGTCGGCCCGGTTTTGCCTGATTTCTTCCAGGTGATGGCCTCGTATCTGCCCCTTGTAATGTAATACCCCTTGCCGCTGCCGGTATTCACCACATCCAGATATTCATGGGTCTTGTCCAGTACGCTCCATTTGCAGCTCTGAATGATGATATTGGTGACTTCCAGCTGTTTGCCGGAATTGGTATCCCGGTGGCGTTCTCCCCAGTCATAGTGACGATAGACCTTTCGGGAAGCATCATAGACAAAATACCCCTTGCCGCGGTAATATCCGGGATCTACGATTTTCGCGGATTTGCCTTCCGTCAGTTCCATGGGCTTTGCGTCATCCGTATGGAACCGGAGTCCGTTCCGGAATCCGGATTTGTGGGCAGTCCGGTACTTCCGTTTCTGAATGCCCGCGGCCAGGGCCCTGCCATTGGTATAGGCATTGTGGGGCGCCCGCCGGGTGCTGTCCCGGAAATAAGTCACATTGGCCAGATCGCCGTCCATACCATTCAGGTCATCGATGGCCTTTAATTTCGGCTTGGCGATCCAGGACTGCCCGTAGTGGGCGTAGATGGCGTCCTGTTCCTGCGCCCAGTAGATAAAATAATGGCGGGCGCTGCGGCAGGGCATCAGTTTGTCTGCTTTTTTATAATTCTGCATCACCAGCATGTATCTGGTTTCGTCCCCTTCCATCGGCGCCTCATAGATAAGATCCGCGGCACGCAGCCCGTAATGGGGATATCCGCCGATCTCGTTGCTGATCATCAGCGCCACCGGACGCTGACCGGCCAGTTTCGCGCTGATCCACTGGCCGGTCAGGGGACTTCTCTCCTGGCCGGGATGGGTATCCTGCACGGTCTGTTCTGCCGGGCCGGAACTGTCCGGCAAACTGCTGCCGGCGCTGTTCTGCTGTCTGCCGCAGGCCCCAAGCAAAGTTACACTCAATGCCGCAAGCAATCCGATGGAAACAATCTTTTTCTTTTTCATCTCATTTTCTCCACACTGCATCATCTGTTTACGGTACCGCACACCCCTGAAATCTCTGTTTTACTGCTGCAAAACCACGGACTGTGAATTAAGAAAATTATAGCATACTCCCGGTATCCCGTAAATCAGCCGCCCGGTAATCCCCCTGCTTTCTGTTCACGCTTTCTTCACACTTCAAACAAAATTACATAACAAACCTTTCGTATGATCAGTACCAGAAACAGCAGAAATGATTCAGACAGAAAACAAGCGCAGCGGGCCGGCAGATCTGCCTCCGCTGTGTGATCAGCAAATAGAAGGAGGATACACTTATGTATGAAGAAGATAAAAAAAGAGAAGAAGTGACACTGCCGGAGATCACAGTGGAATATGTGGAGGAAACGGGTTCCGGCGCCAACCATGACAGCCGGAATACCCGGGGACGGAAAACAGGACCCCGGAAGAAACTAGGATTTATCGGAAAGTCCCTCTGCGCGGCAGTCATAATCGGCGGCATTTCCGGCGGTATGGTGCTGGGGTCCTTTGCCCTGGGGTCGAATATCACCGGCAGCGCTTCCGCCACCACCACCTCCGCCGCGCTGAGTACGGTATCCGGCTCTTCCGGCAGTACCGGCAGTTCCGAAAGTTCCGGTTCTTCCTACTCCGTTTCCCAGATTGCGTCCAAATGCACCTCCTCCGTAGTGGCCATCACAAACAAGAGTGTCACCGAAACCCAGAACATGTTCGGTCAGAATACCATGTCGGAAAGCGAAAGCGCCGGCTCCGGCGTCATCATCAGCCAGTCCGGCGGAAAAGTCTATATTGTCACAAACTACCATGTCATCGAAGACGCCGAGACCCTCACCGTCTGCTTCAATGACTCGAAAAAATACGTCTACAAGGCCTCTGTCGTAGGCACGGATGAAGAGAATGACCTGGCGGTTATCTCCGTCTCCACCAAAAGCATGAGTTCTGCCGCCCTGAAATCCATCACCGTGGCAACCATCGGTGATTCTTCCAAATCTTCCGTGGGCGACCAGGTGGTAGCCATCGGCAACGCGCTGGGATACGGCCAGTCGGTGACCTCCGGTTACATCAGCGCCCTGAACAAGGAAGTAACGGTCAGTGACAGCGGAACCACCCAGACCCTGATTCAGACCGACGCAGCCATCAATCCGGGCAACAGCGGCGGCGCCCTGTTTAACATGCAGGGAGAACTGATCGGCATTAACTCGGCGAAATATTCCGACACCTCTGTAGAGGGCATGGGATTTGCAATTCCCATGTCCAAGGCAGAATCCATCATCAAAAATCTGATGAAAGGCAACTCCAACGCGAAGCTTACCAACGGATACGGCTATCTGGGCATCTACGGCCAGGATGTGGACTCTTCTGATTCCGAATCCTATAACATTCCCCAGGGAGTCTATGTTTCCCAGGTACTCAGCGGATCTGCCGCGGAAACTGCCGGCCTTCAGAAAGGTGATGTCATCACCGGCTTAGGCAGCAAGACCATCACCAGCATGTCGCAGCTGCAGAGCGCCCTGCAGTATTATAAAGGCGGAACAAAAGTAAAAATCACTTACTACCGCAGCAGCAACGGCAGCTACAGCAAAAAGACCGTATCCGTTACGCTGGGAACCGCCAGCAGCTCCTCCTCTTCTTCCTCTTCCGGAAATTCCAGCCGGAGCGGCAGCAATTCCGAAACCTATGGCAATTCCGAAAATTCCCGGGATTACAGCCAGTACTTCGGCAGCGGCCAGGGTTCTTCCCAGAATTACGGATACTGACAGCAAAAAAAAGGAACTTCTCCGGCCGGAGAAGTTCCTTTTTTTCCGGGCTGCTTCAGATCGGAAGCTTTCGCCCTTCTTTTTTCCACTGCAGGAATTCCGCAGTGGCGGTAAAAATCACGTCGCCGGAAGAATTCAGGGCTGTTTCCATGGAGTCCTGAATGACGCTGATAATAAATCCCACGCCAACCACCAGCATGGCCGTATCATTGGAAATCCCGAACATGGAGCATCCCAGCGGCACCAGAAGCAGGGAACCGCCGGCAACCCCACTGGAACCACAAGCCGCCAGCGTGGCTACCACGCTCAGCACAATAGCAGAGGGCAGATCCACATGAATCCCCATGGTATATGCCGCCGACAGGGAAAAGGTCGTGATCGTAACCGCCGCCCCGTCCATATTTATGGTGGCTCCCAGGGGAATGGAAACCGAATACATGTCCGGGTCCAGTCCCAGGTCTTCGCACAATTCCATATTAACCGGAATATTCGCCGCGGATGACCGGGTGAAGAATGCCGTCACGCCGCTCTGCCGGATACAGCGAAAGATCAGGGGATAGGGATTGTGCCGCAGGGTAATTCCCACAATCAGCGGATTCACCACCAGCGCCACCAGAAGCATCGTGCCCACCAGCAGGGCCATCAGTTTGCCGTAAGTCACAAAAATATCCAGTCCGCTGGAAGATACGGAATCAAAGACAAGTCCCAGGATGCCGAAGGGCGCGCAGCTGATAATCCAGCGCACCACCTTGGATACTGCTTCTGACAGATCCATCATCAGTGTCTTTGTCGTCTCTCCGGCCTTTCTTAAGGCCACCCCCAGGATCACCGCCCAGAACAGGATCCCGATGTAATTGGCGTTGCCAAGGGACTGGACCGGATTGGACACCACGCTGGTCAGAAGTGAAGTCAGCACTTCCGAAACTCCCTTCGGCGCCGCCGACGTATCCGCTGACGCGGCGGAGGAAGGCAGGGCAATCTCCACCGGATTCAGGAAATTCATTCCCACAGCCACAATCGCCGCGCAGAGCGTACTGAACAGATACAGGGCAATGACTGTACGGAATTTTTTTGCGCTGCCGCTTTTTGCCTGGGAAAGAGACGCGGATACCAGGACGAATACCAGTACCGGCGCGATTGCTTTCAGCGCTCCCACAAATAAAGTGCCCAGCAGGGCGATCCCCTTTATCTCCGGCGCCAGGATGCCCAGCACCGCGCCAATTGCCAGCCCGATGAGAATCCTCAGAATCAGGCTCATGCCATTCCATTTTTTCAGAATTTTTTTCATTTTCTCTGCTCTCCCGGTGATCAAAAAGGATGCAGCCGTCTCCATCTACGGAGGGCTGCCGGTTTTCAGACGTATTTGTTGATTATATCGGATTCCCCCTGTCTATGCAAGCATTCTGCAGTGGAGAAACAGATCCCCCAGCGCCCCTTCATATTCCGCAATGGTCCGGGCTTTCCGGATTTTTCGGATGTATTTCCCGCTGTCCGGGAACCTGCTGCCCAGATAGCCCCAGATCTCCTTCATTTTGCACATAACCTGCAGATCCCCGGACATTTCCGCCGCGTAGTCATTCATCAGGCAGTCCAAGAACTGTTTCAGTTCCTCCGGTTTCATCGGTTCGCCGCCCCGCAGTCTGCGGAAAACTGCCGGATCCGCCACCATTCCCCGGCCGATCATAACTGCCCGGACCGCCGGAAACTGCGCTTCGATCCGCCGGCAGTCCGCCACGGTATTCACATCTCCGTTATACACCAGCGGGTGTACACAGTCCGCGTAAAACCGGGCAAATATTTCCAGATGGGGCTTTCCCTGATACATCTCTTTCTGTACCCGGGGATGCACTGTGACCTCCGCCAGGGGGTAGCGATTGTATACAGCAATCAGCCGGTCTGCCTCTGCCGGCTCCCGGACGCCGATTCTGGTTTTCACTGACAGGACCGGGCTTTTTCCCTCTTTTTCCTTTTTCTGCCGCAGCAGCTCAAACACCTGCGCAAAGAACCGGTCCAGGCCATCCGGGTCTTCCAGCATACCGGCCCCCTTGTGCCGCGCGGTCACGGTCCCGGACGGACAGCCCAGATTCAGGTTGATCTCCGGATATCCCAGATCATACAGTTGCTCCGCGGCCCATACCAGCTGTTCCGGCCGGTTGGTGAGGATCTGCGGAATCAGGGTCAGTGTCCGGTTGTTTGCCGGAGCCACATCTCTCTGTTCTTTCTTCTTGAAGGTCAGGGTCTGATTCGCTACCAGAAACGGGGAAAAATACCGGTCCGCTCCCGGAAAAAACTTCTGGACAGCATTGCGGAACGGATAACCGGTGATTCCCTCCAGCGGTGCTGCGTAATACTTCATCCGTGCTTCTCCTAACTTTCTGAAAAATCCGTATCCATTGCCACCTGCAGGGTATACTCCGGATACCGTTCCTGTACATCCGCGATCACATGGCGGTACAGCGCCCGGCGGTCCTCTGCCTCGAAGCCCACCACCAGATCAAACCGAATGGTCTTTTTTTCTTCATTCAGGTAGAAGCCGTGCATCTGACGGATATGTTCATGGCTCATGACAATTTTTCTGACTTCCTCCCGTACCTCCCGGGCCCGCGGATCCCTGGTGTTTAAGGAATACACACCGATGGCTGTCAGGATCACATGACATTCATGGTATACTTTTACCGCGATTTCCCGCAGCAGCTCATCCAGCCGGTCCACGGAACAGGTATCCGGCACTTCGATATGAATGGATCCGTTGTAGGTATCCGGTCCGTAGTTGTTCAGCACCAGATCGTAAGCGCCCTGCACTTCCGGAAAACTGCAGACAATTCCCTTGATTCTGGCCGCCATTTCCGCGTCTGCCCGTTCGCCCAGGATTTTGGACAGAGTCTCCCGCAGCATATCTATTCCCGATTTGATGATCAGAGCAGCGATTGCCGCGCCCAGCCACGCTTCCAGGGACAGCCCGGTCCACAGATAAATCAGCGCGGCAGCCAGCACTGCGGCAGAGATCACCGAATCCAGTGTGGCATCCGCCCCGGAGTTTTTCAGGGAGTCGGAATTCACCCGTTTGCCGCGGCTGGTGACAAAGCGCCCCAGCAGGATTTTCACAAGTACCGCCACTGCAATAATTACCAGCGGCACCGGCGCGTACTCCGGCGCCACCGGATGAATAATCTTGCCGATGGATTCCTTCAGGGCGGTAATGCCCGCGTAAAGCACCAGGACCGCAATCACCATTGCCGTCAGATATTCGATCCGTCCATAGCCGAAGGGATGCTTCCGGTCCGGCTCCTTTCCCGCAAGCTTTGTCCCGGCAATGGTAATGACCGAGGAGGCCGCGTCGGAAAGATTGTTGACCCCGTCCATGGTGATGGCGATGGAGTGGGTCGCGAGGCCTGCCAGCGCCTTAAAAGCTGCCAGCAGTACATTGGCCAGTATGCCGATCACACTGGTCCGGATAATCACCTGGTCTCTGGAGAGCGTCCCGCCGGCACCCCCGCTGTCCTGTTCTTCTTTTTCAAATTGTTCCTTTGTTTCCTTCAGTGTTCCCGCCATGGATTCCTTTTCTCCTCCCTGTGTGCTTTCTGGAATCTAAGCATAGCACCGCGGAATCTTCCGCGCAAGAACCGGAGCAAAAAGAACCGGGGCGTTCCTGGGAGCAGAAAGGCGGGATCCCTTCCGGAATCCCGCCTTTCTGCTCCCATCTGCTGTTTTTGCGGATGCATCTGTTTATTTTTCGATGGATACGAATTCGTAATCTTTGTCTTCCACCGCTTTCTGAATCTCCGCATCTGCCACGGCGCCGCTGAGGTTCAAAACCGCGGTTCCCGTCTCATGGCTGACCTGTGCGCTTTCCACGCCGTCCAGCGCCTCCAGCGCTTTCTTTACCGCAGCCTCGCAATGGCCGCACATCATTCCTTTAATATGTACTGTTTCTGTCATCTCACTTTTCTCCTTTCGTGTGCTGCATTCTGTATGATGAACAGCCGGCTCACCGGCTGCCGCATCCTCTTCTGTCTGTCCCGGAACGGAGTTTTCTTCCGGTTCGCTGCCCAGAAGCCGCCCCTCTGCATCTGTCGGTACCGGATGACGGGCCTTCCGGTCATGCCGGGGATCGAAAAAGCGGAACAGATTCAGCCGCAGCGCGTTGCATACCACAAATACACTGGAGCAGCTCATGGCCGCCGCTCCCCACATGGGGCTCATGAACAGCCCCAGCTTCGCATACGCGCCGGCCGCCAGCGGAATCAGCGCCACGTTATAGATCAGCGCCCAGAACAGATTCTGCAGAATATCCCGGTAGGTCTGCCGGGACAGGCGTATGGCTGCCGCGGCATCTTTCAGCCCGGATTTCATCAATACCACATCCGCGGCATCAATGGCCACATCCGTGCCGGCACCGATGGCAATGCCGATATCTGCCCGGGTCAGCGCAGGCGCGTCATTGATCCCGTCTCCTACCATTGCGGTCTTGCCTTTTTCCTGGAGGCGGCGGATGACGGCTTCTTTTCCCTCCGGCAGCACACCGGCCACCACTTCATCCACACCGGCCTGCCGGCCGATGGCTTCCGCTGTCTTCCGATTGTCTCCGGTCAGCATCACCACATGGAGTCCCATCTCTTTCATCTGACGGATGGCCTCCGCGGAATCTTCCTTGATCGTATCTGCCACGGCAATCACACCGGCCAGTCTGCCGTCTGCGGAAAAATACAGGGGGGTCTTGCCGTCTGCCGCCAGTATCTCTGCCTGCTGCCCCAGGGCATCGGGAATCTCGGCCCGGGATTCGATGAATCGGGCATTTCCCCCGTACAGGCGCTTTCCATCCAGGACTGCCGTCAGGCCGCTGCCGGTCATGGTCTGAAACTCCGAAACCTCTTCGGCCTCCATGCGGTTCGCGTCCGCATAAGCCATCACCGCTTTTGCCAGCGGATGCTCGCTCTTTGCTTCCAGCGCGGCTGCCAGACGAACCAGTTCCCTGTCGGAATAACCTTCTGCGGGAATCAGATCTGTCACCTGCGGCGTTCCCTTGGTAATGGTACCGGTTTTGTCCAATGCAATAATCTGCATGGTACCGGTCTCCTGCAGGGATTCCGCCGTTTTAAACAGGATCCCGTTCTTTGCGCCCATGCCGCTGCCTACCATAATGGCCACCGGCGTCGCCAGGCCCAGCGCGCAGGGGCAGGATACCACCAGCACACTGATGCCCCGCTGCAGTGCCAGTCCGATGTCTCCGCCGCTGAGCACCAGCCAGATCACCGTCACCGCTGCCGCAATCAGCATCACCGCCGGCACAAATACGCCGGAAATCCGGTCCGCCAGTTTTGCCACCGGCGCTTTGGTCGCCGAAGCGTCGCTGACCATGGCAATAATCTGGGCCAGCGTGGTATCCTCGCCTACCCGGGTGGCCCGGCATTTCAGAAAACCGCTCTGATTCAGGGTGGCCCCGGATACCCGGCTGCCCGGTTCCTTATCCACCGGAATGCTTTCCCCGGTCAGTACGGACTCATTCACTGCGCTGTTTCCTTCCAGTACTTCGCCGTCCACCGGAATGTTTTCTCCCGGACGAACCGCAAAGATATCACCCGGTACGACTTCATCCACGGAAACCTGCTGCTCCACGCCGTCCCGAATGACATTCGCCGTCTTCGGCGCCAGTTTCATCAGGCTTTTCAAAGCGTCCGTGGTACGCCCCTTGGAATAGGATTCCAGGGTCTTTCCGATGGTAATCAGCGTCAGGATCATAGCGGCAGACTCGAAATAAAATTCGTTCATCACCGGAGCTGCTGCCGCATTGCCTCCTCTGCTCTGCAAATCACTCATCACAAACAGCATCACCAGACTGTATCCGAAGGAAGCGCCGGCGCCGATGGCAATCAGGGAGTCCATATTCGGCGCCCGGTGCGCCAGGCTGCGGAATCCGCTGATGAAAAATTTCCGGTTGGTATACATAATAACCATGGTCAGCAGCATCTGCAAAAGCCCCATGCCCACATGATTGTCCTGCAGAAACGGCGGCACCGGCCATCCCCACATATGCGCACCCATGGAAAAATACATCAGTACCAGCAGCACGATTACCGAAGCGGTCAGCCGCCGGATCATCTGAGGCGTGGTCCTGTCTTCCAGCGCCTCTTCCTCTGCCTGCAGTCTCTCTGTGATTCCTGTCTTCTTTGCGGATTCAAAAGTCCTGATCCGGGCGCCATAGCCGGCGTCCTCCACTGCCCGGCATACCGCGTCCGCGTCCGCGGTGCCTTCCACCCGCATGGAATTCGTCAGCAGGCTGACGGACACATCGGTCACGCCCGGCACCTTTGCCACCACTTTTTCCACCCGGGCCTGGCAGGCAGCACAGCTCATTCCTGTTACATCATACTGTTCCACCTGTGGATCCCTCCTTTACTTCATCAGTTTCTGCAAAAGCTTCAACAGCTCATCCACCTTATCTTCCCTGCCCGCGCGGATGTCCTCCGTCACGCAGGTACGGATATGATTGGCCAGCAGAACCTTGTTAAAACTGTTCAGCGCCGCGTTTGCCGCAGCCACCTGGGTTATAATATCAATGCAGTAGGCATTGGCATCCAGCATCTTGCGGATTCCGCGGATCTGTCCTTCCACCCGTCTTAACCGGTTGACCAGATCTTTGTATTCTTTTTCCGAACGCTCCTTGGTCTTATGTCTGCAGCAGTCGGGAATGGCCTGTGTTTCTTCCAGATTTCTCTCTCCGGAACAGCAGTTCTTTCCATCAGCCATCTGGGTCTCCTCCTCTCCGTCCGAACCGCCTGACCCGATACAGGCATCCGGCGGTTTTCTGTTTTATGATGGTATCCCCTTATGGGATATCCACTTGTTTATATACCCTCACGGGGTATCTTCCTGTTTTCATCACTATATACCCCCATGGGGTACTTTTTCAATTGGCACTTTCCACAGTTTTTCCATAAAAAGGCACAAAAAATCTGTGCACTATATACCCTATCCGGGTATTTTATGCACAGTCCATCCTTCCGTTCCGGATTCTTTTTACAGGAAATCCACACAGCCGGTATCCAGATGATACATTGCGCCTGAGACCTGCAGATCCGGATGTTTTGCTTCTGCCTGCAGCGCCCGGCGGATCTGTTCCGCGCCGTAGCGGGCATTTCGGCAGCCGGCCCGGTAATCATCCGTCTCTTCCCCGATGGCAGGAAGGATCGATGCCACCAGAGAACCGATGAACCCGTCCTGCTGCCTGCGAATGGCCGCGTCCACCGCGCCGCACCGGGTATGCCCCAGCACCACCACCAGCGCCGCGCCCAGATGATCCACCGCATACTCGATACTGCCCAGCTGGTGCGCGTCAATAACACTGCCGGCCACGCGAATCACAAACAGTTCCCCGATACCGGCGGAAAAAACCGCTTCCGGGATGACCCGGGAATCCGAACAGGAGACGATCACCGCATAGGGGTGCTGGCCGTGCAGCGCCAGATTTCTGGCTTTCCTGGTCAGGTCTCCGGCGGGACAGTCCGTTTCCATAAAACGCTGATTTCCCTCTTTCAGTTTTTCTAATGCTTCTTCTGCTGTCATAATCTTTCCCCTCAATGCTAAACACTTTTTTACCATTATATCTATTTTCGTTCGATAAATCAATTTTTTAGCGTTTAGGAAATAAACTTTTCATCAATGAATAAACCTCAGGCAGCAGATCTGCCTCTGGCTCCCCCTTGCTTTTTTTCGGAAAATACATACAATAGGAATACAATACCCTCTTGCGGTATCAGTCTCAGGGCCCGTGCCCTGCGAAAGTGAGGTAATACCATTGATGAAAAAAGCAAACCGCACATCCACCACCCGCAGAACCCTGCACTATTTCTGGGCAGTGACTAAGACCCATCCCTTCATTTTCCTTCTGGGGATTCTGTCCACCCTGGGGTATGTGGGACTGCTGACCTATGCCAACAGCTACTACATGGGACGCATTGTCGATCGGGTGACTGTCGGATCTGTTCCGGCCGATCAGGTCTTTCCGGTCTTCGGTCCCTATATTGCAGCGCTGATTATTGTCAACATTGTGGGGCAGATCTGCTCCAAACTGCAGGACTACTCCTGCTGGAAACTGGAAATCTATGCCAGCTACGATCTGGCCACCACCTGTTTTGACACCCTGTCCAATCAGTCCATGACTTTTCACAGCAACCGGTTCGGCGGCTCTCTGGTCAGTCAGACTTCCAAATTCATGAGTGCCTATTCCCAGCTTGCGGAACTGATGATTTACTCCATTCTTCCGATGCTCTTCTCCGTCATCCTGATCATTGTTATGCTGGTACGGACGGTTCCGCTGTTTGTTCTGATCCTGTGCGTGATCCTGTTTTTCTATATCCTGGTCACTTATGTGATGTACAAACGGGCCCTGCATTTAAATTCCGAGGCATCTTCCGCTCAGAATGCCCTCTCCGGCGAACTGTCCGACGCGGTAACCAATATTCTTTCCGTCAAAACCTACGGCAGGGAAGACTATGAGCGCAGCCTTTTTGAAAAAGCAAATGCCGACGTGGTGCAGGCGGATTCCCGCCGCATGCGCTCTTCCAACCGCAAGGGCGCGGTATCCTCTTCCCTCATCGTCCTGATTATGGCTGTGGTTACGGTCTTTATCGCCGGCGGCAATGCCTGGTTCGGGATCTCTGCCGGTACGCTGGTGATGATGTTTACCTACACCTTCCAGCTCACCAACCGTTTCAATATGATCAATTCCACCATGCAGCGGTTAAACCGCGCCATCGGAGATGCCGCGGAAATGACGGAAGTCCTGGACGCTCCTACCCTGGTGGCAGACCGGCCGGATGCCCTCCCCCTGGAGGTACGCCATGGAGCCATTGATTTCAGCCATCTTTCCTTCCGCTATCCCGATGCAGGGGAGCAGGATCTGGTCTTTGATGATTTTTCCCTCCATATTCCCGCCGGACAGCGGGTGGGGCTGGTGGGACGGTCCGGATCAGGCAAAACCACCCTGACCAAACTCCTGCTGCGTCTCTCGGATATCCAGCAGGGTGAAATTCTGGTAGACGGCCAGAACATCTCGGCCTGCACCCAGCAGTCCCTGCGGCGCCAGATTGCCTATGTCCCCCAGGAAGCACTGCTGTTCCACCGGACCATTCGTGAAAATATCGCCTACGGCAAACCGGATGCCACGCCGGAGGAAATCCGTACCGCTGCCCGGGAGGCCAATGCACTGGAGTTTATCGAAAAGCTCCCCCAGGGGTTTGATACCCTGGTAGGCGAACGGGGCATCAAGCTTTCCGGCGGCCAGCGGCAGCGTGTGGCCATCGCCCGGGCCATTCTGGCAGACGCCCCGATTCTGGTGCTGGATGAGGCAACCAGCGCCCTGGATTCCGAATCGGAAAAACTGGTACAGGACGCCCTGATCCACCTGATGCAGGGCCGCACTTCCATTGTAGTGGCCCACCGTCTCTCCACCATTGCTTCTCTGGACCGGATCATTGTCCTGTCTGACGGCAGAGCAGCCGAAGACGGCACCCACGAGGAACTGCTGAAAGCCAACGGCGAATACGCGCTCCTGTGGGGCCGGCAGACGGGAGCTTTTCTGGAAAACGAATAGCAGATCCATCCGCTTCTGTGCCTTGTTTTAAGGGGCGGCAGCACCAGTTTCCGGTGCTGCCGCCCCTTATTCCGTTACCGATGCAGCAGGTTTCCCTCATACAGTACCCGCAGCAGAAATTTTCTCTCCTGATCCGCAAACCGTATGAGCACCGCATCCTCTGTGACTGCCATAACCTCCCCGGTACCGAACACCCGGTGCCGCACCTCCCCGCCGGTGTCAATCCCGGCCCGAAACTCTTCAAAGGTTTCTTTCGGTTTTCCGTGGAAGCTTCTCCCTGCAGCAGAACTGCGGACATATGCCGGCCGTGCGGTTCCTGAGGCTGCTGTCCCGGATGTTCCTCGTTCAGCAGTTCCCTCCGTTTTTCCCTGTGCCGGAATTCCCGCGCCTTTCATCAGTTCCCGGATAAACAGGGACGGCCGGGATTTCTGCCGAAACAGATACAGCCGGTTTTTTGCCCGGGTGACTCCCACATAAAACAGGCGCCGTTCTTCTTCGTAGGCTTCCAGCTCTTCTTTTTTCGCCTGCTTCGGATTCAGGGGGATGGATTCCGGAAAGATTCCGTCCGCCACATCCAGCAGATAGACCGTATCGTATTCCAGGCCCTTGCTGGAATGAATGGTAGACAGCAGGAAGGGACAGCCGGGATCATTTTCCTTATACCGCAGAATCCGCGCCAGCTCATCCAGACGGGCCAGCAGGGATTCCGGCGACGCTTCCCCGTAGGAAAGGCTGCGCAGGATATAAAGTTTGTTGTCGTTTATACCGGCCCGGTCCAGATAGGCCGCGTATCCCATGTCCCGGATAATCCGGCGGATGCCCTGATCCGCGGAATCTGTCAGAAGCGCCTGCAGCTGACTGCGGATATGGCGGACACTTTTCTCTGTCCCGGAAGTCAGCGGAAGAAACCGGACCGCCGCGTCCAGCACCGGAATCTGCCGCTCCCTGCTCAGGCTGCAGGCCGCCCGGGCCTTTTCTTTGCTCAGATAGGTTCCCATTTTATAGTAAATCTGCAGAAACAGTTCCGTATTTTCCGGATCCCGGGCAAACTGTATGATCTGACGGATATCCGTTACGATTCTGCTGGTAAAGAATCCGGGATCCGCGTTTTTTACCTGATAGGGAATCCCGTTGCGCTCCAGCAGATCTGCCAGGGGCAGCATGCTCTCATTGTCCCGGTACAGCACTGCGGTGCGGTTTCCGCAGTTGGCTGCTGCCTTCACCAGATAACTGTACTGCGCGTATCTGCTTCCCACTTCGATGGCTCGCACGATCCCCCTGTCGGTGCGGTGTGCCCGCATTTTTTTCTGATGTCTGAGGATATTTTTCTGAATAAAGGCATCTGCCGCCTGCACAATGCCCCGGGCGGAACGAAAATTTTCCTCCATCAGCAGCACCTTTGCCCCCGGATGTTCCTGCTCAAACTGCAGCAGGGCCTGGGGATAGGCCGCCCGGAATCCGTAGATGCTCTGGTCCTCGTCCCCCACCATAAACAGGTTGCCCTGTTTACCGGCCAGCAGGGCAATCAGCGCATGCTGAATCCTGGAGGTGTCCTGTGCCTCGTCCACACACAGATACGGATAGCAGCTGCGGAAATACTGCAGAGTCCGGGGACTGCGCCGCAGGATGGTGTAGGCATAGGCCATCTGGTCATCATAGTCCATAAGCCCCCGTTTCCGCATTTCTCCGTGGTAGCGCTGATAAATTGCGGAAATCTTCATCTGGGCCGTATCATCCAGCCTGCGGATTTCTTCCTCTGTCAGCATCATATTCTTGATATAGGTAATCAGTGTCCGTACGGTCTTGCGGTCATTTTCCGTCGCGTATCCGCCTTCCACCTGCTGATAGATCTCTGCCAGCAGATGCAGGATCTCTTTTTCATCGGTGACCAGGCGAAAGGCCTCCCGCCCGGTCTGCCGGCCATAAAAATAGATCACCCGGGCACAGATCCCGTTAATGGTACGGAATTCCAGATGCTGGGCCAATTTCGCTCCAAACCGTTCGGAAAAACGGTCTGCCATATCCCTGGTGGCCGCCGCAGTATAGGTCAGGGTCAGGATGCGCTCCGGCGCGATCCCTTTGCAGAAAATCATGTATGCCAGCCGGGTCACGACTGCCGTGGTCTTCCCGCTGCCCGGAACGGCCAGCAGAAGCACCGGTCCTTCGGTAAGCTTCACCGCTTCTTCCTGCTGCGCGTTCAGATGGATCCCATACTGCTTCTGAAACTCTTCAAATGTCACCCTGTACCCATTCCTTTCCTGGCGTTTCCTGATTTTCACTGTGCCCTATTGTAGCATATTCCGCCTTCTGAAAAAAGAACCGGCTGCCCTGTCTTCCACTGCTTCACCGCCGGATCCTGCTTCTGATCCGGCGGCGAAACCGTTTCTGACACGGCAGCCGCCTGCTTTTATTCTTCTGTACTGTCTTCCGTCTCCATGGACGCTTCTTCCTTCAGTGTCCCGTCGATCCGGCGTCCCGGCCGGTGGTACTGAGGCACCTCCGGCATCAGCTTCCGGGACATGGTCTCCAGGATATGCCGGAGAAATTCCTGCTCTTCCCGGGTCAGATCCGTCTTTAACCGGTCAAACACCTGGCTCTGATACTGACAGCTGATATTGTAATAGTCAATATATTTCTGGGTCACTTCCAGATAATATTCCCGCTTGTCCTTCTGGGACTGCACTTTGCGCACATACCCTTTTTTGATCATGTTGTTGACCTTGTATGCGGCATTTGGCGGAGAGATCTGAATAAACGATGCAAATTCGTTGATGGTGGGCCGTCCCATGGCATAGATCACTTCCATGCAGAAGGTCTCCACGGTGGTCAGCGTTGCTTCCCGGTTGCCAAAACTGCGGAATACTTCCCGGTAAAAATGCATCTTGAATTTCTCATATACTTCGTAAAATGCTTCTGTTACATCCAATGTCTTCCCTCCATGGATCCTGTATTTTCCCCCTTCGCCTGCAGATCCGGCATTCCTTACTCCGTCTGCGAAATTGCAAATGTAAGCTCTGCCGTAACTGCTTTCTGTCCGTCTACGGAAGCCACTGCTCTGCCTTTGCCCACAGGTCCCTTGCGGGAAATGATCTCACAGTGCAGCTGCAGCACATCTCCCGGCTGAATCTGCCTGCGGAATCTCGCGTTGTTCACTCCGCCGAAAAAGACAAGTTTTCCCTTATTTTCCTCTTCGGTAAGAAGCGCCACTGCCCCGGTCTGTGCCAGCGCTTCCAGCACCAGCACCCCCGGCATTACATGATGGCCCGGGAAATGGCCGCAGAACTGCATCTCATTGGCGCTGACGCACTTGATGGCATCCGCGAACTGTCCCGGTTCACATTCCGTCACCCGGTCAATCATCAGAAAAGGGTACCGGTGAGGAAGGATCTCCTCAATTTCATTCGAATTCAATCTCATCTTAAGACCTCTGCTTTCTGAATACAAGGGTAACATTATGCCCGCCAAATCCGAGGGAATTGGATATAGCGACATTTATCGGGGAAGAATAGCCTTGGCCGGGCACGATGTCCAGGTCGCATTCCTCATCCGGTACCTGATAATTAATGGTGGGCGGCAGAAAATCCTGCTCCATTGCCTTTACGGTCAGAACTGCTTCCACTGCCGCGCTGGCGCCCAGGAGATGGCCGGTCATGGATTTTGTGGAGCTGATTTTCAGCTGCTTTGCATGGGCGCCGAATACCTGCTTCACCGCTGCGGTTTCACACCGGTCATTCATCGGTGTGGATGTGCCGTGGGCATTGATGTAATCCACTGCCTCCGGCGCCACCTGCGCGTCTTTTAACGCATCTGCCATACAGCGGGCTGCCCCGGCGCCGTCCTCCAGAGGAGCGGTGATATGATGGGCATCACAGTTTGCGCCGTATCCTGCCAGTTCTCCGTAAATATGAGCGCCTCTGCTTACCGCATGTTCGTATTCTTCCAGAATCAGGCAGCCTGCGCCTTCTCCCATTACGAATCCCCTGCGCTCTTTATCAAAAGGAATCGAGGCCCGGGAAGGATCCGATTCCGTGGTCAGTGCTTTCAATGTGGTAAATCCGCCGATGGACAGGGGAGTAATGGCTGCTTCTGCCCCGCCGCATACCATAAGGTCCTCATAGCCGTCCCGAATCAGACGAAAGGCGTCTCCGATGGCGTTGGCCGCGCTGGCGCAGGCGGATACCGTACAGCTGCAGTGTCCGTGAAGTCCGAAGCGGATGGCAATCTGGCCGGCAGCCATGTTGGAGATGGATTTCGGAATAAAATGGGGAGACACCCGGTCAAACCCCTTTTCCAGTCCTTTGGTCTGCTCCTGTTCGATAGTGCTGATGCCGCCGATTCCGCTGGCCATAATGATTCCCCAGCGATTCCGCTCTTCCCAGGTATCCGTATCCCCTTCCGGTTCTTCCAGTCCCGCATCTGCCATGGCCTGCACAGCCGCTGTCATGGCAAACTGGGTATAGGGATCCATTTTTCTCAGTTCCCGTTTGTCAATGTATTTCTGAAAATCCGGATCTTTGACTTCACCGGCCAGGGTCACTTTCCGCCCTGCGGTATCATAGTGTGTAATCGGCCCGATTCCGTTTTTTCCCTGCAGGACAGCATCCCACGCTTCTTCCACGGTATTGCCGATGGGGCAGATGATGCCCAGTCCGGTAATTGCTACTCTTCTGCTCATGTTTTCCTCCTATACGGCCATTCCGCCGTCCACACACAGGACCTGACCGGTCAGATACGCGGATTCCCTTGCCGCGAAAAAGGCGATGGCATTCGCCACATCTTCCGGTTCCCCGGCCCGTCTGGCAGGAATCGAATCCGCAATGGCTTTTTTTGCTTCTTCACTGACTGCCGCCATCATTTCCGTGGCAATCATGCCCGGTGCCACCGCGTTGACTGTGATTCCCTTCGCCGCCAGTTCCTTGGCCAGGGATTTTGTCATGCCGATCACTGCCGCTTTGCTGGCGGAGTAATTGGCCTGTCCCGCGTTGCCCCGGATTCCCACCACACTGCTCAAGGAAATGATCCGGCCGTACTTCTGCTTCAGCATAATCCGGGCCGCCCGTTTCATACAGTAAAAGGTTCCGTAAAGATTTACCTGCATGACACGGTCAAAGTCCTCCGGTTTCATCCGAAGCATGATATTGTCCCGGGTAATGCCCGCATTGTTCACCAGAATGTCAATTCTTCCGCCAAATTCCATGGCCTGCTGAAACAAAGCGTCCACCTGCGCAGGATCTGCCACGTCGCCTTTCACACACAGGGTACGGACCCCGTATGCTTCACAGGCCCTGGCTGTCTCCTGTGCCTTTTCTTCATTTCCCGCGTAATTAATGACAATATCGGCTCCCTCCTGTGCCAGACGGATGCATACCGCTCTTCCGATGCCGCGGCTTCCGCCGGTAACCAGGGCCACCTGATTCTCAAGTCCCATATTTTCCTCTTTTCTCCGTCTGTCCTGACGGACGTCTATTTTCCTGTCTCCGGAATTCCTGTTTTCCCATCCCCGGAACACCTGTCTTTCCGTCCCGAACGCCTGTCTTCCCGGCTCCGGAACGCTCTGTTCCCCGGGTCTGCGGATTCCTAACGCCCGAACCGCTCCAGCAGTTCGGCCATGCCGGCCGCGTCTTCCACCGCGCTGACCCGGATCTCTTTTGCCGTACGCTTCACAAAGCCGGACAGCGCCTTTCCGGGGCCGATCTCAAGGATGGTATCCACCCCCTGCGCTTCCATATAGCGAATGGTCTGCGCCATGCGGACACTGGACTGCACCTGCTGCTCCAGCAGTCCGGGAATGGTCTCTCCCTCTGCCAGCGGCCGGGCCGTGGTGTTAAAAATCACCGGAAACTGCATGGTTCCGAACTGCATCTGCCGAAACTGTTCCCGCAGGGCCTCCCCGGCGGGATGCATCATGGATGTGTGAAACGCGCTGCTGACCTTTAAGGGCACCGCGCGGCGCGCCCCGGCCTCTTTCGCAAAAGCTGCCGCTGCCTGCACCGCTTCCCGCTGTCCGGCAATCACGGTCTGACTGCTGGTGTTGTAATTGGCCACTTCCACCAGACCTGTGCCGGACGCTTTCCGGCAGGCCTCTTCCACGGCTTCGGCGTCCAGTCCCATAATGGCATACATGACGCCTTCCTGTCCTCTGGCGGCTTCTTCCATTGCTCTGCCCCGAAAGGCCGTCAGCTTCACCAGGGTCTCCGCGTCAAACACACCGGCTGCGTGAAGGGCGCTGTACTCGCCAAGGCTGAGCCCCGCTGCCATCTCCGGCCGGATCCCGTGTTCATACAGCACAGCCGTCACACCGGCCGCAAAGGCGGCCAGCGCCGGCTGTGTGTTGCGGGTCTCCATCAGTTCCTCCATGGTGCCGTCAAACATCATGGCCTTTAAGTCAAATCCCGGATCCACCCGATCCAGCACCGCCGCGAAGGCGGGATAGGCGTCATACAGATCTCTGCCCATTCCCGGTTTCTGACTGCCTTGTCCTGCGTATAAAAAAGCTAATTTCATGCCTGTAATCCTCTTATCACTTCTGCCGCTTCCTGCTCCAGGGAGGCGAAGATATCCGCCACCGGCCGAATCTCCTTCAGCTGGCCGCATACCTGGCCGGCCATCAGGGATCCTTCTTTTGTATTGCCGTCAAATACTGCCTTGCGCAGGGATCCCAGCGTCAGTTTCTCCAGTTCCTCCCGGCTGGCCACCTCTTTTTCCAGTTTCAGATACCGGCGGGCCATCTGATTTTTCAGTACCCGGACCGGCGCGTTCTGGCTTCTGCCGGTCACCACGGTACTGTTGTCTCCGCTGTCCAGCAGGGCCTGCTTGTAATTCTCATGAATCGGGCACTCTTCACTGACCAGAAGACAGGTACCCACCTGCACACCGCAGGCGCCCAGGGCATAGGCGGCCGCCAGCTGTCTGCCGTCCGCGATTCCTCCTGCCGCGATCACCGGCACATCGATCTGGTCAATCATCTGGGGCACCAGTGTCATGGTCGTCATCTCGCCCACATGGCCGCCGCTCTCACCGCCTTCCGCGATGATCAGGTCCGCGCCGGCCCGTACCAGGCGCCGGGCCAGCGCCACGCTGGCTGCCACCGGAATCACGGTGATTCCCTGCTCTTTCCACCGATCCATATATTTTCCCGGATTTCCCGCCCCGGTGGTCACCACACGGATTTTCTCCCGGGCAATCAGATCTGCCATTTCATCCGCCTGGGGATTCATCAGCATCAGATTTACCCCGAAGGGCTGATCGGTATGTTTTCTGGCAATGGCAATCTGTTCCTCCAGAGTGGCCGCGTCCATCCCGCCGGATCCGATCAGCCCGAGAGCGCCCGCATTGGAGCAGGCTGCCGCGAATTCACCGGTTGCAATATTGGCCATACCGCCCTGAATAAAGGGGTAACGGATAGCAAGAATTTCATTGAGTCGTTTCATTGATCTGTTTTCTCCATTCTCTGTATGCGTCTTACCACTCCAGATAAGCGCTTGCCCAGGTCAGTCCGCCGCCGAATCCGGAGACAAACATCCGGGTTCCCGGACTGCACATGCCGGCCTTCTTCATATCCGCCAGGGCCAGCGGGATGCTGGCGCCGGAGGTGTTGCCGTACCGATCCAGATTCATAAAGAATTTTTCCTCCGGCAGTTTTCTCCGTTTTCTGACATAATCAATAATGCGCCGGTTGGCCTGGTGGCAGACAATATAATCGATTTCCCCGGCAGATACGCCGGAGTCCTGTTCCATCAGGGTAATTCCCCGATTGATGGCTCCCGTGGCAAACCGGAACACCGCGTGCCCGTCCATATGAATCCACTGCTCCGGATACATCAGTCCCGGTGTATGCAGCGCTTCCGCATTTCCCCGGGAACCCAGCCGGCAGAAAAACCGGTGACTGTCGGAACGGTGGAGCACAGCAGCCGCCGCGCCGTCTCCAAACAGCACGCAGGTGCCCCGGTCCTGCATATTCAGCATTCTCGACAGCTGTTCCGCGCCGATCAGCAGTGCGTAGGGCCGTTCGATATTGCCGCAGCCCAGCATGGCGCTGACCACATTCAGTCCGTAGACGAAGCCCGCGCAGGCCGCGTTGACATCAAAGGAGGGGGTATCCTCGGGTATGCCCAGCGCCGCCTGTACCAGGCTTGCCGCGGAGGGGGTGTTGTAGTCCGCCGAGATCGTGGCCACCACACACAGACCGATCTGATCCGGTGTAACGCCCGCGTCTTCCAGCGCATTCCGTGCCGCCTCCGTGCACAGCTGGGTATGGGTTTCTCCTTTGCTGAAATACCGGCTCCTGATTCCGGTTCTGGTGCGGATCCACTCGTCTGAAGTATCCACAATCCGTGCCAAATCTTCATTGGTCACACGGTTGGCCGGCAGAGCGGCGCCCATTCCGGTGATCTGTATTCCCTGCATTTTACTTTTCTCTCTTTCCTGACTATTCTGCGTTTGCTTCCGCCTATCCGTTGGTCTTTCGCCGCACCGGATGTCTGTCCCCTTCAATATGGCGGAATTTTTCATAACGCTGCGCTATCAGCTCCTGCGCCGGTATGCGCATCAGCCGCTGCAGTTCCGTGCTGAGCTCCTGTTTGATCCGGGCCGCGCAGGAGAGGAAATCTTCCTGAATCCCCCCTTCCGGCTCCGGGATCACCCGGTCGATCAGCCCTGCTTCCAGCAGTTCGCCCGCAGTCATTTTCATCACTTCACAGGCCTCCCTGCTGCGTCCGGCGTCCTTCCACAGAATGCTGGCAAATCCCTCCGGGGAAAGGATCGAATAGACCGCGTTCTCCAGCATCCAGACAGAATCCGCCACCCCCAGCGCCAGGGCGCCGCCGCTGCTGCCTTCTCCGGTAACAATCGCGATCACAGGTACCTGCAGGGTACTCATCTGCGCCAGATTTTCGGCAATTGCCGTGCTGATTCCGTTTTCTTCCGCTTCCATGCCCGGATAGGCGCCCGGCGTATCGATCAATGTAATCACCGGACGGCCGAACTTTTCCGCCTGCTTCATCAGGCGCAGGGCTTTGCGGTAGCCTTCCGGCCCCGGCATGCCGAAGTTAAAATTTAGATTTTCCTCCAGGGTACTTCCCTTTCTGTGGCCGATCACCGTTACCGGCTGTTTCTCGAAAAATCCGATGCCGCCGTATATGGAGGCGTCTTCTTTTCCCAGCCGGTCTCCGCACAGCGGGAGAAACTCTTCAAACAGTTCCTCAATATAATCTGTGATTTTCGGCCGTCTGCGGTCCCTGGCCAGCAGGAGACGGTCGTAAGCTGTCAGTTTTTTCTTCATGCCTCTGCCTCCCTGTTCCGCCGATGTTCCCGGGGTTCGTGCAGGCGCAGGATCTGTCCGATGATCTTGCGCATATCATTCTTCGGCACCACCCTGTCCACAAATCCGTGCGCCAGCTGGAATTCCGCCCGCTGAAATCCCTCCGGCAGGGATTCCCCGATGGTCTGCTCGATGACCCGGGGGCCGGCAAATCCGATCAGGGCGCCGGGTTCCGCCAGAATAATATCCCCGAGGCTTGCAAAACTGGCGCTGACGCCTCCGGTGGTGGGATGCATCAGGACGGAGATATAGAGCCCGCCGGCATCCTTGAAGCGCTGAATGGCGGCGCTGGTTTTGGCCATCTGCATCAGGCCGTAGAGTCCTTCCTGCATCCGGGCACCGCCGCTGGCGGAGAAAATAATCAGGGGACAGCCCCGTTTCTGTGCTGCCTCAATGGTGCGGGTCAGTATTTCTCCTACCGCGCTGCCCAGGCTTCCCATCAGGAAGTCCCGGTTCAGATATGCCGCGAAGGCTGTCACTCCTTCGATTTTTCCGTAACCCGCAATCACCGCGTCCGAAAGGCCGGTTTTCTGTCTCAGGTCCTTCAGTTTTTTCTTATAGCCCGGAAAATTCAGCGGATCCACACTTTCGATCCTGTCATAGACCGCATGGAAAGTGCCCTCGTCAAACAGCAGCTCCAGGTCTCTGCTGCCGCTTTTTAAACTGACATTGTGTTCCCGCAGTTTTTTAAAGGAGAGCATTTTGTTCCTGCGTTCCGTAAAGCTGGTAAAACTGTTCATTGCCTGCGCCTCTTACACTTTCTTCCTACTGTTCCTTCATTTTGTTGCTTTCCCGGTTCCAGGCCAGAAGCCCGCCGGTATTGCGCTCAATAAAGGAGGTATCCACATTGCCCATCATGTAATCCAGATTGAACATGATCAGCAGCAGAAATTCGATATTTGTATCCACGCCCTCAATGATGGTCTCCTCCAGAGCCATCCGCATTCTGCGGATCGCCTCCAGCCGACCCGGCGCGTGGACGATGATTTTGGCCACCATGGAATCATACCAGGGGCTGATTCTGCATCCCTGATACAGTGCGGTCTCCACCCGCACATCAAAGCCGCCCGGCAGATGCAGGAATGTCACCTCGCCCGGGGACGGCAGGAAATTATTTTCCGGATTTTCCGCGTTGATCCGGCATTCAATGGCATGCCCGCCGCAGTGAATCTCATCCTGCTTATAGGACAGCCTGAGGCCGGCGGCAATCCGGATCTGTTCCCGGATCAGATCCACACCCGTTACCATCTCTGTCACCGGATGCTCCACCTGGATCCGCGTATTCATTTCAATAAAATAGAAATGCCCCTCGGCATCCAGCACGAATTCCACTGTGCCGGCGCTGTAATACTTCACTGCCCGGGCTGCTTTTAACGCAGCCTTTGCCATGGCATTTCTCTGTTTTGCGCTGAGTATTTTGGCCGGTGACTCTTCGATCAGCTTCTGATTCCGCCGCTGCATGGAGCAGTCCCGCTCACCCAGCTGGATGATATTGCCATGCTTGTCACCTAAGATCTGAAATTCAATATGATGGGGATTTAAGATCAGTTTTTCCAGATACATATCCCCGTTACCGAAGGCAGCCAGTGCCTCGGCCCGGGCGCTTTCGAAAGCGGCCTCCACTTCATCGGCATCGAAGGCGGTGCGCATTCCCCGGCCCCCGCCGCCCGCGGAAGCTTTCAGCAGTACGGGATATCCGATCCTGTCCGCGATTTCCCTTGCCTGGGCCGCGGATTCCACCAATCCGTCGGAACCGGGAACCACCGGAACCCCATTCTTCCGCATCAGGCTTCTGGCAGACTGTTTGTCTCCCATTCCGCGGATCATGTCCGCAGACGGACCGATAAACTCGATTCCGCTGTCTGCGCAGGCTTGGGCAAAGTCCGCGTTTTCCGACAAAAATCCGAATCCCGGATGGATCGCCTCGCAGTGATATGCCCTGGCAGCTTCCAGGATACTGTCCTGGTTCAGATAACTGGCCGCGGCTGCCGCGGGGCCGATGCAGACGGCCTCGGTACAGAACTGCACCGGCATGCTGTCCGCGTCTTCTTCGGAATATACTAAAACGGTTTCAATCCCCAGTTCTGTACAGCAACGGAGAATACGCATGGCGATTTCGCCCCGGTTGGCGATGAGCATTCTCTTAAACATTGCCCTTCTCCTCAATGCGCATCAGTACTTCTCCGTACTGCGCGAATGTGCTGTCTTCTGCCAGGATCTCTGTTACCACACCGTCACAGGGCGCCGGCACTTCGTTAATAATCTTCATGGCTTCGATCAGACCCACGGTCTCGCCTTTTTTCACGGAAGCGCCCACTTCCACATAGGGGGCTTCTCCCGGTTTGGATGCCCGGTAAAAGATTCCAGCCAGCGGCGCGGTCAGTTCGGTTCCGGCAGCCGCCGCGGATGCTTCCGGCTGTGCCGTTGTCTCCGGCGTCTGCGCGGCGGCAGAAGCAGACCCTGCTGCCGGTACCTGTGACACGGAAGGTGTCCCTGCTGCCGGTACAGGAACCGGAGCCGCGCAGTACGCAGGCTCCGGTTCAAAAAAAGCTTCTTTCTTTCTTACCGCAAGTTTGATCTCTCCGGCCTCAAACTCCAGCTCGCACATTTCAGACGCCTGAAACTGGGACAGCAATTCCTGTATTTCTTTCATTTCCAGATTCATGCTGATCACTCCCTTAGTTTGCGTGCGCGTCGATGTAGGATACGATCTCACTTACCTTTGTCAGTTTTGCGGCTTCCTCTTCCGGAATCTCAAGGCCGTATTCCTCTTCCAGTGCCATGATCAGCTCAACCGCGTCGATGGAATCCGCTCCCAGATCCTTGATCAGGTCCACATCCATTGTGATGTCATCCTCATTAAAGCTCATGGTATCTACGATAATTTCTTTTACTTTGTCAAATGTTGCCATGGTGTTTTCCTCCGATAAATGATTGTCTTTTCAGTCCTGTCATTTCAAACTATTTTATTAAATCTTTTTATTAAATAATTTGAACGATTAAAACTTAAAACAATTGAAGGAGTTTGTCAACCGGATTTTTCATCTCCCTGCCGTCGTTTCGCTTTTTATGCAATCCGTCATGCCGTTGGTTTTTTGACATCATGTCTCTTCTTCCGCCCTGCTCCCCTTCCGGACACCGCCGAAGGAAATCAGCAGAAGCGCCGCCAGAATCAGCACACAGCCCAGGATACTCAAAAACGATACCTGATCCCGGTACACCAGCATACTGACCACGATACTGGTGACCGGCTCCAGCATATTGATAAAGGAAGCCCGTCCGGCGCCCAGCCGTCCGATCCCCGCAAACAGAAGCATGGCGGAGGCAGACAGCAGGATGCCCACCAGAATGGCCAGACTCCAGTGCACGGCCGTTTTCGGATAGCTGTATTCTCCCCGGATGGCTGAGACGGCCAGGGCAGCCAGGGTCACAAAGAGATTGTAGTAAGCCGCGCGGACCATCGGCGACAGCCGGGCCGTCCGGCTCTTTTCATTGGCGATCATATAAAACGCATAGGCAAAGGAAGTGACCAGCGCCACCAGGATGCCGATTTTCCGGCCGCTGAACCGTCCGCCGGAAATCAGAAAAAGGCCCAGGACCGACAGAAGAACCGCCCCGGCTTTCCAGCCGGTCATCTTTTCCCGGAACACAACGGTCATAACCAGGCACACCAGAGCCGGATAAAAAAAGTGGATCATCGTGGTGAATCCCACCGGAATCATGGTATATGCCACATTCAGCAGGTAATCCGTCAGAAACAGTCCCAGAATGCCGACGGCCGCCAGCTGCAGAAGCGTCCGGCGGTCCACCCGGAAGGACTCCTTCCGAACAGTTCCCAGCAGCGCGGCAAAGGCCCCGGCGCTGGCATTGCAGATCACCACCAGTGACAGCGGCGAGACGCCGGAAAGTAAAATTCCTTTCTGCACCGAAGGATAAATTCCCAGAATCACCGATGCAATCGCTACAAGTAAAAATCCCATGTTCATTCCCCCTTGTTCGGTTGGAATCTCCCGGGGACAGTTTCCGGGAGATCCTGCGTAACTGTCTGCTGTTATTCTATCGGAAAAATCTGCTGAAAAAAAGCCAGGCAAGATATTCATCTTGTCTGGCTCCTTTACGGTCCCATTCCGGCTGCAGCCCCTGCTGCGCCTTGCACGGCACTCTTTTGCAAATGCCCTCCGATGTGCGGCAGCGCTGCGCTGCCGGCTGTGGTCCACATTCTATCAGGCAGTTTTTCTTTTGTCAATCATCTGCCGGTCTCCCGCCGGGTCCGAATCAAAAATTATCTTTATTTTCCGCGTATACTTCCGGCAGAATGGCGGCGAGGTTTGTGAATTCCTTGATATTATGGCCGAAGAGTCCCTGCGGAACAAAGGGCGGCACCGCTGCGCCTTCCGGAAGTGTCCGTACCGGTTTTCCCTCTGCCAGGCCGTATCCGATCCAAAATCTGGAGCAGAACATAACACCGTCCTGATAAGGATACCACTTGTGGGTCATGGCAGCAGCCACTTCGCTTTTGCCCACAGCGCAGACCAGGGAAGCACACTTGTCTGTGCCGATGATGGATTCATCATATCCGAAATCCGCCGGGCGCATGAACTGAAGAGCCAGGGCATCCGGACCGTTGCCTGCGTCTTCCATAATCATATGGGTCACGCCCCAGGTCTTCTCCCGGTTGGGAACCGCAGGATCAATGACGTAATCCACTTTATCTGCCTTGGCAAACCAGTGGTCTTCCGGATCCCAGATTTTGTAACGCAGGTCAGAGCCTACACTGTGCCACGGGAACCACCAGTCCAGCATTTCCACCGTTACCCCTGGCATATAGGTCTCGTTGCACACGAAGCCCGTGCCGTCGGGATTTACCCCGTATCCCAGCTGGCAGAAATTCTCGTCTTCTCCCTTCAGGAACAGGTTTTTATCATCAAAAGAAACACTCTGTCTGGCCGGCTGTCCGTCACGAATCGCGATTTTCTTCTCCGGAATCGGCGCCAGGTCCCGCTCATAAAATTTAAAATAGGATAAGGTCTGTTCTTCTTTGGTTACACCGATTTTTTTACCCATTTGCTGATCCTCCTTATGCATGGATGCGCTGCTCTGCGTTTGCTGTCCTCATTATAACAGAATCTCAGGGCGGCTGCTATCCGCATACGGACGGAAGGCTACTCTGTTTTTATCGTTTGCTACAGCGTTTTATCTGTACCGCTGTCCGCCCCGGCCGGTTTGCAGGATCTGCCCAGTTCTTTCAGCATCTCCCGGTCACTGCGGATTGTGGAGCCGCTTGTGGTCAGCATATTTCCGGTAATCGTCGCGCTGACGCCGCAGGCAAAGGCGTCCCTGCCGTCCGCCGGCATTAAGCTGCGTCCCCCTGCCATGCGGATCTGCGCCTCCGGGTTGATCAGGCGGAAGACCGCCATACAGCGGTGGATTTCCTTCTCTTCCAAGGGGCTGCGGTCTGCCAGCGGCGTTCCCGGGATCGGCATCAGAATGTTGATCGGAATGGAGCCCACACCCAGTTCCTGCAGCTCCAGCGCCATGTCAATCCGGTCTTCCCAGGTTTCTCCCATACCCATGATGCCGCCGGAGCACACTTCCATCCCCGCAGCCCGGGCGCGTCTGATCGCCGCCACTTTATCCTCATAGGTATGGGTGGTGCATATCTCAGGGAAAAACCGACGGGAAGTCTCCAGATTTTCATGATACCGGGTAACCCCTGCCTCCCTCAGTCTGGCGAACTGCTCATCGGTCAGAAGGCCGAAGGACGCGCACAGATCGATGGCGCAGCGTTCCTTCATTTCCGCGAAAGCCTCTGCCGCGTGTTCAAAATCATCGCCGCTCAGCGCCCGCCCGGAAGTTACGATGGCAAACCGGTCCACGCCGCCCGCCGCGTTTTCCATACAGGCCGCCAGCAGCCGCTCCCGGTCCATCAGGTCATAGACTTCACAGTCTGCTCCGTGGTGCGCGGACTGGGCGCAGAATTTGCAGTCTTCTCCGCAGTGTCCGCTTCTGCCGTTTACAATGCTGCACAGCTCCACCCGGTCTCCGCACAGCGCGCGGCGTACGGCATCCGCAGCTTCACACAATTCCTCCAGATCACAGGTAACCAGAAAAGACAGGTCTTCTCCCCGCCTGAGTCTGCGTCCCGCGATGATTTCTTCCGCAATGGTTCCGATCTCCATGATAGTTTCTGATGGCCCGGAAACAGGCGCTCTGTCCCGGACCGGCTCCTTTCTGACGTAATATGCCCTTACTATACGTCAGCAGGCGCTGATTGTCAACTTTTATTGCAATTTAGTTTACATTTCAGGACGCCGGTTTCTGATGCTCCCGCAGCCAGCGGATTTCCTCCTCATATCCGGCCAGGTCATTGGGGGTCTCCAGATAGAACGGCAGATTCCTGAGGGCCGGATGGCTGATGATCCTGACGCAGGCTGCGGCGCCAATGGTTCCCTGGCCGATTTTTTCATGCCGGTCCTTATGGGAGCCCAGCGGGTTTTTGCTGTCATTTAAATGAACGGCTTTCAGCCGTTCCAGCCCGATGACCGCATCGAATTCCCGCAGCACGGCATCCAGATTTTCTGTAATGTCATAGCCTCCGTCGAACACATGGCAGGTATCCAGGCAGACGCCCAGGTGGCTGCTTAATTCCACCCCGTCCAGAATCCGCCGCAGTTCTTCAAAGCTGCGCCCGATTTCCGTGCCTTTTCCCGCCATGGTTTCCAGCAAAACCGTGGTGGTCTGTTCCGGGGCAAGCACTTCATTCAGCATCTCTGTGATATACGCGATGCCCATGTCCACGCCCTGGCGCACATGGCTGCCCGGATGAAAATTATAGCAGCTGCCGGGAATATGCTGCAGCCGGGCCAGATCATCCGCCATGGTTTCCCGGGCAAAGGCCCGGACCCGCGGATCCGCGGAACACCCGTTTAAGGTGTAGGGCGCGTGGGCCAGCGGGGTGTGGATTCCGTTTTCCCGGGCAAAATTTACAAACGCTTCCGCGTCTTTTTCATCCAGGGGCTTTGCCCTTCCGCCCCGGGGATTCCTGGTAAAATACTGAAATGTACTGGCCCCGATGGACAGGGCGGTTTGTCCCATGGCCAGATAGCCTTTGGATGAGGATAAGTGGCATCCGATGGTAAGCATTGCGGTGTTCCCTTTCTTTTTACTGTTTTCCACGGCTGTTTAATCTGCGGTTGTTGGAACAGCAGTCCATTTTCCCGCTGCCGAATTCCTTCTGATTCTCCCGGGCCATATGATCCAGGGTTTCCTTCAGTTTTTCCTTCAGTGTCTTTTTTTCTGTCTTATCTTTCATAGTGTTTCCTTCTTAAAACATACTTAACTGCTATGTTATTATACCACACCGGAAGCCTTTCCCTTGTTTTTCCTGGAGTTCCGGATAATTGACAACTGCAGCTGTCTTCGCTAGTATGACAGTAAACGGCTGCCCGCGGCAGCACATACCTACGGAGAGGAGTTTCTTTTGGAACATAAACGAAGACAGCATTACAGCGGCAAATACCCGAAACGCTTTGAAGAAAAATACAAAGAACGAAACCCGGAAAAATACAGAGATACCATCGCCCACGTCATCGCCAAGGGGAATACCCCTGCAGGCATGCATATCCCGATCTGTGTGGATGAAATTCTGGAATTTCTGAATGTCCGCCCCGGCCAGACCGGTCTGGACTGCACCCTGGGATACGGTGGCCATTCCCTGGAACTGTTAAAGAAACTGGGAGAAAACGGCCACCTCTACGGCCTGGATGTGGATCCCATCGAATCGGTGCGCACCCGGGACCGTCTGGCCGCAGCAGGCTTCGGCCCTGACCGCTTCACCCTGATTCAGACAAATTTCGCCAACATCGACCAGGTGGCTGCGTCCCACGGCCCTTTTGACTTCCTACTGGCGGATCTCGGCGTTTCCTCCATGCAGATCGATAACCCAGCACGGGGATTTTCCTACAAGGCCGACGGACCGCTGGATCTGCGCCTGAACCCGGAAGCCGGACAGCCTGCCGCCCGGCGTCTGCAGGAAATGGACGAAGCGGAGATTTCCGGCATGCTGACGGAAAATGCCGATGAACCCTGCGCAGACCAGATCGCCCGGGCCATTGTGCGGGCACGTCGCAGCGGACAGCAGATCCGGACCACCACGGACCTGCGGCGGATCATTGCGGACGCCCTGTCCTTTCTTCCGAAACAGGAGCAGAAAGAAGCCGTAAAAAAATCCTGCGCCCGCACCTTCCAGGCGTTACGGATCGACGTAAACCGGGAATACGAAGTTCTTTACGAACTGCTGCGCAAACTGCCGGAAGCCCTTGCCCCCGGCGGACGGGCCGCGATTCTTACTTTCCATTCCGGGGAAGACCGTCTCGTAAAGCACGTTTTCCGGGAACAGAAAAAACAGGGGCTGTACACGGAAGTATTCAAAGAGGTCATCCGCCCTTCGGCGGAAGAATGCAGACGAAACCCCCGGGCCCATTCCGCCAAGCTGCGCCGGGCCATCCGCTAATGACTCAGACAGGAGATTCCCATGACCAATGAACAGATCTTAAAGATCTATGGAACAGACTACAGACGCAATACCCGCACCCTGCTGGAGGCTGCGGACCTGGCTGCGCGGATTCCCTCCGCTAACAGCCGGATCCTGATCAAGCCCAATCTGGTATCCCCCGTTCCGGCCTCCGCCGGAGGCACCACCCACCCGGAAATCGTCGCCGGAATCATCGAATACCTCCAGGACCACGGATTTTCCCATCTGCGGATCGCCGAGGGCTCCTGGGTGGGCGACCGTACTCCGGAAGCTTTTGACTGCTGCGGATATTACGCCCTGGCCCGCCGGTACGGCGTGGAACTTCTGGATACCCAGCAGGATACCTTCTATTCCGCGGACTGCGGCGGCATGACACTGAAGATCTGCAGCTGTGTCCGTCAGGCGGATTTTATCATCAACGTACCGGTTCTGAAGGGACACTGCCAGACCAAAATCACCTGTGCCTTAAAAAACATGAAAGGCCTGATCCCCAATGCCGAGAAAAGAAGATTTCATGCCCTGGGGCTCCACAATCCCATCGCCCACCTGTCTGCGGGCATCCGGCAGGACTTTCTTGTGGTCGACCACATCTGCGGGGACCTGGATTTCGAGGACGGCGGCAACCCGGTGGTCCGCGACTGCATTATGGCCGCCGCTGACCCGGTGCTGACCGATGCCTATGTCTGCCACCTGCTGCATTACCGGCCGGAAGATGTCCCCTATCTGACCCTTGCCGCGGAACTCGGGGTCGGTTCCCTGGATCTGACCCGGGCCGAAATCCTCACCCTGGGGGATTCCCGGCCGGAGGAACTCCCTTATACCCGCAAAGTCGTGGAACTGGCAGACGCGGTGACCGAAGTGGAATCCTGCAGCGCCTGCTACGGATACCTGATTCCAGCCTTGGACCGCCTGAAAGAAGAAGGGCTTTTCTCCCGCCTGACGGAAAAAATCTGCATCGGCCAGGGATTCCGGGGACAGACCGGCACGCTTGGCGTGGGGAACTGTACCCGGGGCTTTGCTTTCTGCGTGGAAGGATGCCCGCCCACAGAAAATCAGATCTATGACCAGCTGAAAGCCTATCTGTCCTCTGTGCAGCCGGAATCTCAGAAAGAAAGCGCCGACGGCACCCAGGCTTCCTAAGAAGCGTGGGGCCATCGGCGCTTTCTTTCTCTGTCGTATCGCAGATTTATTTTGCTCTGCCGCAGCATTTTTTGTATTTTTTTCCGCTGCCGCAGGGACAGGGATCATTGGGATAGATCTTCTTTGTCTTTAATACAGTCTTGGCGGACCAGCTTTTGGTAAAGCGATCCGGTCTGCGCAGACTCCTGCCGACTGCCGGCTGTTCCTGGTCCGCTGACGCCGCAGCTGCTGTCCGGCTGCTGCCCGCTGCTTCTTCTGCCGCCGGTTCTGCTCCCCCTGCTTCCTCCGTGCCGGTGGCTGTACCCGTCGGCTGTACATCTTCTGCCTGTGTGAACACCGCACGCTCTTCTTCTGTCAGGACTGTAAGATCTGCCTCAGCTGCCGCTTCGGCAACTGCCTCCGCAAGCTCAGCTTTCTTTAATTTCGATACACCCTTCAGTTCCAGCTTTTTTGCCAGTTCTTTCAGGTCTGCCACCGTATATGTTTCTTCCAGCAATTCCTTTAAAAGTGCCATACTTACCTCACTCATAGAATCAATCGTTTCTTCTGTTCATTTTCACAACGTTACTTATAATAGCATAAAAGTAAAAATTCGTATACCGCCTGAGACAGAAAAACACCCAAAATCTCCCGTATGCCTCACATACCGTCAATTTCGGGTGTATGGTCAGAGGCCGGCCTTTCGTCCGGGTCCCCTGTTATCTGCCTTCCGAATAGGCACAGGCTGCCGCCACGAGGCCGCGGAACAGCGGATGCGCGTGGTTCGGTCTGGATTTGAACTCCGGATGTGCCTGGGTTCCGATATAGAACGGTTCATCCGGCACTTCGATCATTTCCACAATCTTGCCGTCCGGTGAAATGCCGGACAGGATCAGGCCCGCTTCTGTAAGACGGTCCCGGTATTCGTTGTTGACCTCATACCGATGGCGATGCCGCTCGGAAATCTGGTCTTCACCGTACAGCTTATGGGCGAGGCTGCCCTTTTTCAGTACACAGGGATAGGCGCCCAGACGCATGGTGCCTCCCAGATCGGTTACATTCTTCTGTTCCGGCATCAGATCGATCACCGGATGTGTGGTTTCCTGTACCAGCTCCGCGCTTCCGGCATCTTTCCAGCCCACCACATTTCTGGCATATTCCACCAGGGCCATCTGCATGCCGAGGCAGATGCCCAAGAACGGGATATGGTTGATCCGGGCATATTCCGCCGCCTGGATCATTCCTTCTGTGCCGCGGTTGCCAAATCCTCCGGGAATGATCATTCCGTCGATTCCCTTCAGATAATCTTCCGGTGTGCCCTTTTCCATTTCTTCCGAATCCACCCAGCGGATCCGCACTTTCACCTGGTTCTCAATGCCGCCGTGATTCAGCGCTTCCACTACAGACAGGTACGCGTCATGCAGCTGGGTGTATTTTCCTACCATGGCAATTTCCACGGCTTTCTTCGGTTCTTTCAGGGCGCGGACCAGATTCTGCCACTCTGTCAGGTCCGGTTCCGGGCAGGGCATCCGCAGACACTCGCAGACTGCCTGGGCCAGTTTTTCCTCTTCCATCATCAGCGGCACCTCGTAGATCGAAGACGCATTCATGTTCTGCAGCACATGCGTCGGCGCCACATTGCAGAACAGGGCGATTTTGCCCCGAATGGCATCATTCAGCGCATGTTCCGTACGGCACACGATAATATCCGGCTGGATGCCCATGCCCTGCATCTCTTTTACGCTGGTCTGGGTGGGCTTGGTCTTCAGTTCTTCCGACGCGTGCAGATACGGAATCAGGGTGACATGGATCATACATGCGTTTCCCGGGCCGGCTTCCTGCATAAACTGGCGGATGGCTTCGTAGAACGGCTGGGATTCAATGTCTCCCACGGTGCCGCCTACTTCAATAATGGCAACCTGTGTCTTTTCGTCACAGTCCTCGCCTGCCCTGCCCTGATAAAACCGGCTTTTGATCTCATTGGTCACATGGGGAATTACCTGTACCGTGCCTCCGCCGTAATCTCCATGGCGCTCCTTATTCAGGACGGACCAGTAGATCTTGCCGGAAGTCACGTTGGAATTGTGGTCCAGATTCTCATCGATAAAACGTTCGTAATGGCCCAGGTCCAGATCGGTCTCGGTTCCGTCGTCTGTGACAAACACTTCGCCGTGCTGGATCGGGTTCATGGTACCGGGATCCACATTCAGATAAGGATCAAACTTCTGCATGGTTACCTGATATCCCCTGACTTTCAGCAGACGTCCCAGCGACGCGGCTGTGATTCCCTTGCCGAGTCCGGATACGACACCGCCTGTTACAAATACATATTTTATCATTCTCTGACCCCTTCCTGTCTGTACAGATCGCTTCACAAAAAAAGAGACAAAGCCCCTCTCTACCGCCGCACTGCAGTTGAGACGTCCTTGCCTCGCATATCCTGAATCCTGATCCGCCTTCCGCGGTTTTTCAAATCATGCTGTAGATTATATGCTTGCCCCCTCGGATTGTCAAGTGGTTCTTTTCCCTCCGGCTGCCAGGCAGGATCTCCGCCCTGTTCGTTTCCCCTGACTGAACAGCGGGCGCCGCTCCGTCAGTCCGGAGGGCGCCCGCTGTATGCATCTTCTGTTTTCGCTTTCCTTTAAATGAAAGCCTTAATCCTGCAGCGCGTCATAGCCTTCTGCGCCTGTGCTGATCTTAATTGCGTTTTCCACATTGTATACGAAGATTTTCCCATCCCCGATGTGTCCGGTATAAAGGACTTTCTTCGCCGCGTCAATTACAGTACGCGGGGAAATCTTGCTTACAACGATATCCACCTGAATCTTCGGCAGCAGGTTCATGTTCAGTTCCGCGCCACGGTATTTGGTGGTACGTCCGCCCTGGGCGCCGCAGCCTAATACATTGGTGACGGTCATGCCGTTGATGCCGATTTCACTCATGGCATGGTTCAGTGCCTCATACTTGCTCTGTCTGGTGTAAATCGTAATCTTTGTGATGCTTACATCACTGCCCAGCGAAACGGAAGGATCTGCTGTTCTCAACTGTACCGGAACCGCTTCATCCATCGGAACCTTTCCTTCTGCCAGCGCTTTGTCCCGCTCGATTTCAGCGGCAGCCGCAACCGCATGGGAACCGAAGTTGTTGATGCTGGAAGTCAGGGCAAAGTCTGCGTACGCGCTTTCCAGACCGTGTTCACTGCGGTCCAGTCCTTCGATTTCATCCTCTGCGGAGCAGCGCAGACCTACTGTTTTCTTTAATACCGTAAATACAATGACCATGGTCACTGCTACCCAGGCGATGACAGATACCACACCCAGAAGCTGCAGTCCCAGCGCATGGAAACCGCCGCCGTATACCAGGCCGGCTTTTTCTCCCAGGCCATAGTCATAATAGGCCAGGAAACCAACCAGGATGGTTCCGACACAGCCGCAGCAGCCATGCACGCCTACCGCGCCGACCGGATCATCCACCTTCAGTTTCTGGTCTACAAATTCAATGCCGAAGACTACCACAAATCCGCAGACAATGCCGATAATCGCTGCGCCGACCGGTGTGACGGTATCACAGCCGGCAGTTACGCCTACCAGGCCTGCCAGGGTACCGTTTAATGTCATGGAAACATCCGGTTTGCCATAGCGGATCCAGGTGATGATCAATACGGTAATCGTTGCGATTGCGGCTGCCATATTTGTGGTATAGAAGATTCTTGCCGCAGACAGATATGCGCCGCCGCTTAGCGCGGTTGTGGAACATCCGTTGAATCCGAACCACGCGAACCAGAGGATAAATACACCCAGGGCAGCCTGCAGCAGGTTGTGTCCGGGAATGGCGTTTGCCTTGCCGTCTTTCGTATATTTTCCGATTCTGGGACCGAGGATTGCCGCGCCTACAAACGCTGCCACACCGCCGACCATATGGACTGCCGTGGAACCTGCGAAATCATGGAAGCCCAGCTGTGCCAGCCAGCCGCCGCCCCAGATCCAGTGGCCTTCAATCGGATATACTACCAGGGAAATAATGGCGCTGTAAATACAGTAAGCCGCGAAGTTTGTCCGCTCTGCCATGGCGCCGGATACGATGGTGGCTGCCGTCGCGCAGAACACTGTCTGGAAAATCATGGTGGTGAAATCATCGGAATGCAGTGAGAACAGATTCAGTCCTCCGATAAAACCGTTGCATACCTGGTTGGTTCCAAACATAATGCCAAATCCGATAAACCAGTAAGCCGGTGTACCGATACAAAAGTCCAGAAGGTTTTTCATAATAATGTTACCGGTATTTTTCGCCCGGGTCATCCCCGCTTCCACCAGTGTAAAACCGGCCTGCATGAAAAATACCAGCGCTGCTCCCAACAGGGTCCAACCCGAATCAAGAGCTGTTGCCAATGCCTGTAGTGTCATAACACAATCTCCTTTCAGTTGCTTTTTTTTATATAGAAAAGGCGCCGTGGAGATCTTCTCGATCTCTCCGGCGCCTTTGCCATATCCTGTCTGTTCTTTTTATTTGTCCATGTCCGTATACCCCATCAGGTATCGGTCTGTCTCCACCGCGCAGGCCCTTCCTTCACTGATGGCCCATACCACCAGCGACTGGCCCCGGTGCATATCACCTGCAGTAAACACGCCCGGCTTACTGGTCATATAGCTATCCGGCTGTGTCTCCACCGTGCCCCGGCCGGTGCATTTTGTACCGAATGCCTTTGCCGTATAAGGCTGGCATCCCACAAATCCGGCTGCAACCAGAATCAGGTCACAGGGAACTTCTTTTTCCGTGCCTTCCACTTCGACCAGTTTCCCTTTGTCAAAAGCGGTCTGCACCAGGACAGCTGATTTCAGCTTGCCTCTGACGGTTTTCACTTCCCGGATCGTGGTGGTAAACTCTCTCGGGTCTTTGCCGAACACCTGGATGGCTTCCTGCTGACCGTAATCCGTTTTCAGGGTTTTCGGCCATTCCGGCCACGGATTATCCGCGCTGCGCTCTTCCGGCGGCTTCGGCATGATTTCCAGCTGACGGACACTTTTGCATCCCAGGCGGATGGACGTTCCCACACAGTCATTGCCTGTGTCGCCGCCGCCTAAGACAATCACATGTTTGCCCTTTACCAGCGATTTTACATTGGTTTTGCTCTTTCCCTGCCCCAGGACGACCTGGCGGGTAACTTCTGACAGGAAATCCACGGCGTAGTACACGCCTTCCATTCCTGCTTCATATCCCTTTGCCGCAAAGGGCCGGGGCTCTTTGGCTCCGGTACACAGGATCACTGCGTCAAAGCTGTCTGTGAGCTCTTTGGCCGATACGGTATTGCCCACATCCACACCTGTGCGGAAAACCACGCCTTCTGCTTCCATCAGCTCCCGTCTCCGCCGGATATACTGTTTGTCCAGCTTCATATTCGGGATGCCGAACATCAGCAGGCCGCCGATCTCTTCCTCCCGTTCAAAGACGGTTACACTGTGTCCTCTGTGGTTCAGCTGATCCGCAGCTGCCAGGCCCGACGGGCCGGCGCCTACGACAGCCACCCGCTTGCCGCTTCGGATCTTCGGGATCCGGGGTTTCATCGACCCGTTGGCAAAGGCGGTTTCAATAATAAATAACTCATTGTCATGCACGGTCACCGGATCATCATTCATTCCGCAGATGCATGCCTTTTCGCAGAGTGCCGGGCAGACCCTTCCGGTAAATTCCGGAAAATTATTGGTCTTGAGCAGACGGCTCAGCGCCTGCTCATTCTGTCCCCGGTAAACCGCGTCATTCCATTCCGGAATCAGGTTGTGCAGCGGACAGCCGGTTACCATCCCCTTCAGCTTCAGTGCCGACTGGCACAGGGGCACGCCGCAGTCCATGCAGCGGGCAGCCTGCTGCCGGCGTTTTTCCTCATTCAGTGCGTCATGGAATTCCGAAAAATCTGTAATTCTATCCTGTACCGCTTCCGTTCTGTTGTCCATCCGCCGGTACTCCAGGAATCCTCCTGCTTTTCCCATAATTTCTGTCTCCAATCCTGATTGTTCTATGCCTGCGCTGTTTTGCCTGTGATCTCGTTAAATGCTTCCATTACCGCATTGTCATGAGACAGGCCCTGCTCTTCAAACCGTCCGATGGCGGATAACACTTTCTGATATTCCAGCGGAACAATCTTCTTGAAGTGGGGCCGGTAGGTTTCAAAATCATTCAGGATGTCGCCGGCCAGTCTGGATCCGGTTGCTTCATAATATTCTTTCAGAATATCCTTCAGTTCAGCGATGTCATATTTGTCGGTCAGTTCATCCGCCGGCGCCATATCTTTATTCATACGGCGGTACAGACGGTGATCCATATCCAGGACATAAGCCACACCGCCGCTCATTCCGGCGGCAAAGTTCTTGCCGGTGGGGCCTAAGATCACTGCGCGTCCACCGGTCATATACTCCAGTCCATGGTCGCCGCAGCCTTCCGCTACTGCCACCGCGCCGGAATTCCGGACACAGAACCGCTCGCCGGCCACGCCGTTGATAAATACTTTGCCTGCAGTCGCTCCGTAAAGCGCCACATTTCCCACAATGATATTCTTTTCCGGGGCAAAGGAAGAACCCTTCGGCGGCTGAATGATCAGCTTTCCTCCGGAAAGGCCCTTGCCGAATCCATCGTTGGCGTCTCCGTATACATGAATCGTCACACCCTTCGGCAGGAATGCGCCCAGTGACTGTCCGCATCCGCCGTCCAGAATAATCTGGTAGGTATCGTCTTTCAGGGTATCCCCGTAGCATCTGGTTACTTCCGAACCGAAAATCGTTCCTACGGAACGGTCGGTGGAAGATACCTTTGTATGGTATGTTTTCGGCTGACCGTCCGCCAGAAGCGGCAGCAGCTCTTTTTCGTCGATTGTCGTACTGAGACCGAAATCATAGACTTGTTTCGGGTCAAAATGCTGCATTTTTTCGGATGCCGTCTTCGACTGAAGGATTCTGGTCAGATCTACCATCTGTGCCCGTGTCGTAAAGGGATGGTCCTTCACTTTCAGGCAGTCGCTGCGGCCCACCATCTCATCCACGGTGCGGAATCCCAGGGAAGCCATGATTTCCCGCAGCTGTGTGGCAATAAATGTCATGAAATTCATCACATATTCCGGTTTGCCGGTAAAGCGTTTTCTCAGAACTTCGTTCTGTGTCGCGATACCAACCGGACAGGTATCCTGGTTGCAGACACGCATCATCATACAGCCCATGGTTACCAGCGGAGCTGTGGCAAAGGCGAATTCCTCCGCGCCAAGAAGGGCTGCAATCGCCACATCCCTGCCGCTCATCAGCTTGCCGTCCGTCTCCAGAATCACGCGCTGCCGCAACCCGTTCTCCATCAGCGTATGGTGCGCTTCCGCCAGTCCCAGTTCCCAGGGAAGGCCTGCACCGTGTACGGATGACATGGGCGCGGCTCCTGTACCGCCGTCGTATCCGGAGATCAGGATTACCTGGGCACCGGCCTTGGCTACACCGGAGGCAATGGTGCCGACCCCGGCTTCTGATACCAGTTTTACGGATATTCTTGCCTTTCGGTTGGCGTTTTTCAGGTCATAAATCAGCTGCGCCAGATCCTCGATGGAATAGATGTCATGATGGGGCGGCGGGGAGATCAGGGATACTCCCGGTGTGGAGAAACGGGTATGCGCTACCCACGGATAAACCTTTTTCCCCGGCAGATGTCCGCCTTCGCCCGGCTTTGCGCCCTGGGCCATCTTGATCTGAATCTCGTCCGCGCTCATCAGGTATGCGCTGGTGACGCCAAAGCGTCCCGATGCCACCTGTTTGATTCTGGAATTTTTCTCCGTGCCGAACCGTTCCGTCAGTTCTCCGCCTTCGCCGGTATTGGATTTTCCGCCCAGACGGTTCATGGCAATCGCCAGCGTCTCATGGGCTTCCTTGGACAGAGAGCCGTAGCTCATGGCGCCGGTTTTAAACCGTTTGACAATCTCGCTGACCGGCTCCACTTCTTCCAGGGGAACCGGTTTCTTCTTCGGATCAAACTGCATCAGTCCCCGCAGGGTATGGGGAAGTTCATTGTCTACCATAGCAGTGTACTCGCAGAACCGTTTGTAGTCATTGTTTCTGGTGGCCTGCTGCAGCGCGATGATCGTATCCGGGTTGTACAGATGATCTTCTTTATTTTCCCCGCTTCTCAGCTTGTGGAAGCCGATGCTGTCCAGTGTGGTATCCAGCCCCAGCCCCAGGGGATCAAAAGCCCGGTCATGACGGAACATGACGCCCTCGCCGATTTCCTCTAAGCCGATGCCGCCCACACGGCTGACTGTGCCGGTAAAGTAGCGGTCAATCACATCCTGACGGATGCCGATGGCCTCGAAGATTCTCGCGGACTGATAGGACTGCAGCGTGGAAATTCCCATCTTGGCCGCAATCTTAACCACCCCCTGCAGCAGGGCGTTGTTGTAGTCATCAATCGCCGTATGATAATCCTTGTCAAGTACTCCCTGATCAATCAGTTCCGCAATGCATTCATGAGCCAGGTACGGGTGGATTGCCCGGGCGCCGAAGCCCAGCAGGCAGGCACACTGATGCACATCCCGGGGTTCCGCGCTTTCCAGCACAATGGAAACCTGGGTTCTCTTCTTTGTGCGTACCAGATGCTGCTCAACAGAAGAAACTGCCAGCAGAGACGGAATGGCCAGATGGTTTTCATCCACGCCCCGGTCCGTCAGGATAATAATATTCGCGCCTTTTGCCACGCTGCGGTCCACACTGATGGACAGCTGCTCCACCGCCCGCTCCAGGGAGGTGTTTTTGTAATACAGCATGGAAATCTCGCTGACCCGGAATCCCGGCTGATCCAGCGCTTTGATTTTTAACAGATCCACGCCTGTAAGGATCGGGTTATTCACTTCCAGCACATGGCAGTTGCTGCTTTTTTCTTCCAGAAGATTTCCGTCAGAACCGATATATACCGTCGTATCCGTCACAATCTTCTCCCGGAGAGAATCAATGGGCGGATTTGTCACCTGCGCGAACATCTGCTTAAAGTAGTCAAAAAGGCTCTGATGTTTCTCCGACAGAACCGCCAGAGGCACATCATGTCCCATGGATACAATGGGTTCGGTGCCGTTTTCCGCCATGGGATGGATCATGTTCTTCACATCTTCATAAGAATAGCCGAAGGCTTTGTAGAGCTGATCTCTGCGCTCCTTGGAATACATGGGAATCCGTTTGTTCGGAATCTTAAGGGCCGACAGATGCAGCAGCTCTCTGTCCAGCCATTCGCCGTAAGGCTGCCGGCCGGCATAATATTTTTTGCATTCCTCGTCGGAAATAATCCGTCCCTTCCTGGTATCTACCAGAAGGATCCGTCCCGGCTGCAGCCGCTGTTTTGCCACGACGTGTTTCGGGTCCAGTCCCAGCACGCCTACCTCGGAAGAAAGGATCAGACGGTTGTCATCTGTAATATAGTACCGGGACGGACGCAGACCGTTTCGGTCCAGAGTGGCGCCCAGGATATCGCCGTCGGTGAAAATCACAGCCGCCGGACCGTCCCAGGGCTCCATCATGGTGCCGTAGTAATGGTAAAAATCTTTTTTCTCGGAAGGCATGTCCCTGTCGTGTTTCCACGGTTCCGGAATCGTAACCATGACAGACAGGGGCAGATCCATCCCGTTCATATACATGAATTCCAGGGTGTTGTCCAGAATACCGGAATCCGATCCGCTGCGGTTCACCACCGGGAAGATTTTGAGCATGGTGTCCTTGTTCTTTAAGAATTCGGAAGACATGGTCTCCTCCCGGGCCAGCATACGGTCCACATTGCCGCGGATAGTATTGATTTCTCCGTTGTGGGCGATAAAACGATAGGGATGCGCCCGTTCCCAGCTGGGGGTGGTATTGGTGGAGAATCTGGAATGTACCAGCGCAATGGCTGTATGATAGTCCCTGCTCTGAAGGTCTTCATAGAATTCCCGCAGCTGTTTTACCAGAAACATTCCCTTGTATACAATGGTTCTGGAAGACAGGGAACAGATATAGGTATAGGAGCCGTATCCTTCCGTATGTTCCGGATCCGGCTTCTCTTCCGAACTCTGCTCAAACTCCCGGCGCAGCACATACAGCAGCCGGTCGAATTCGAAGCCCGGCGCCACATGCTCCGGACGCTCGATAAAGCACTGCGCGATGTAAGGCATGCAGTCCCTGGCCATATCGCCTAGGATTTCCGGATGTACCGGAACCTTGCGGAAGCCCAGGACCTTCAGGCCGTTCTTGCGGGCAATCACTTCAAACATTCTGCGGGAAAAAGTCCGCTTTAACTGATTCTGCGGGAAGAAAAACATCCCGATTCCGTAGTCTCCCGCTTCTCCCAGCTGAATGCCTTCCTTTGCCGCTGCTTTGACAAAGAAATTGTGGGAGATCTGTGTCAGGATCCCTACGCCGTCTCCGACTTTTCCACTGGCGTCTTTTCCGGCGCGGTGTTCCAGCTTTTCCACGATCGACAGCGCGTCGTCCAGCACCTGGTAATCCTGGCGGCCGTCAATATTGACCACCGCGCCGATTCCGCAGGCATCATGCTCCCGGAATACCATATTTTCCGCATCCCGGGACGCTGTGCTGTCTGATCTTCTCATCATAGGGTTGTTCATCTGTTACTCTCCTTGTGTTTTTTCCCTGCAGGGTATGGATCCCTCATACCCTGCTGCCCTTCGCTGCCGGTTCGGCAGCCTGTGCCTTACTCGGAAAACAGCATATCGCTGTATACCGGGAACGGCCAGTATTTTTCATCGGTAATTGCTTCCAGCTGGTCCGCTGCAGTTCTCGCGCTGACCATGTCCGCGATTACAACATCTTTATAGTAGTCCATGGCTACCACATTATCTTCCGGTACTGCCTCCAGGTGGCTTTCCAGCTTCTCTGTGGCATCCAGCAGCGCGTCGGTCAGAACGGCCAGTTTCTCGCAGGTCTTTGTTTCATAGACCACCGGCACTTCCGCTGCTTTCAGATCTCCCATCCGTCTGCACAGTTCTGCGGCATAGGCGGATACTGCCGGAAGGATCTGTCTGCGGATCATATCGTCCATGGTGTGGGCTTCAATGGAAATCTGCGCGCAGTAGGTATCCACGTGGATGTTGTATCTGGCAAAGATTTCTTCTTTTGTATAGATACCGTTGCTTACATACAGATCGATGTTTTTCTGATCGATGTAATGCGGGATTGCGTCCGCCGTTGTCTTCAGGTTGCTTAATCCCCGCTTTTCTGCTTCCTCAATCCAGGAGTCGTCATAGCCGTTGCCGTTGAAGATGATGCGCTGATGTTTGATCAGGGTCTCACGGATCAGGGTGTGCAGTTCTTTCTGGAAGTCATCGGTTTTTTCCAGAATATTCGCGAACTCTTTCAGCTCCTGTGCCATAATGGTGTTCAGGGCAATATTCGGTCCGGAGATGGACTGGGAAGATCCCAGCATACGGAACTCAAATTTGTTGCCGGTAAATGCCATCGGCGAGGTCCGGTTTCTGTCTGTCGTATCCTGACGGATGGCGGGCAGCATGTCAATGCCGATCTCCAGCATCTGCTTGCCGTTTTCCTTAAATTCCTTGTCGTTGATAATGGACTGGACAATTGCCTCCAGCTCGTCCCCAAGGAAAATGGAAATGATGGCCGGCGGTGCCTCCTGGGCGCCTAATCTGTGATCGTTGCCGGCGCTGGCCACTGTGTTCCGCAATGCTTCCTGATATTCATCCACACCTTTGATAAAGGCGGCCAGGAAAAGCAGGAACTGGGCATTCTGGCTGGGGGTGGAACCGGGGCTGAACAGGTTGCGTCCGGTATCGGTTCCCAGGGACCAGTTGTCATGTTTGCCGGAACCGTTGACACCTGCAAAAGGCTTTTCATGAATCAGGCAGGCAAAGCCGTGACGGTCTGCCACCTTTTTCATCAGTTCCATGGCCAGCTGGTTCTGGTCGGCTGCCTGGTTGGCGTCACAGTAGACAGGCGCCATTTCGTGCTGGGCCGGTGCCACTTCGTTATGTTTGGTTTTGGACAGCACGCCGACTTTCCACAGCTCGTTGTCCAGATCTTTCATATATGCGGATACCCGGGGCTTCAGCTGGCCGAAGTAATGATCCTCCAGCTCCTGTCCTCTCGGCGGTTTGTTTCCGAACAGGGTTCTGCCGGTCAGCCGCAGATCCTCACGCTGATCCCTCAGTTTCTTGTCAATCAGGAAGTATTCCTGTTCGGAACCTACCTGGGCGGTGACCCGTTTTGTCTCCGTATCCCCGAAAAGCCGCAGGATTCTGACTGCCTGTCTGGATACTTCATCCATGGACTTTAACAGCGGTGTCTTTTTATCCAGTGCCTGTCCGGAATAGGAGCAGAAAATTGTGGGAATGTATAAGGAATCGTCTTTGACAAAGGCAAAGGATGTGGGATCCCATGCCGTATAACCTCTTGCCTCAAAGGTGGCCCGCAGACCGCCGGAAGGGAACGAGGAAGCATCCGGCTCGCCTTTTACCAGCTCTTTGCCGGAGAATTCCATAACGATCTTCCCGCCTTCGGAAGGATTGATGAAGCTGTCGTGCTTCTCTGCTGTTACGCCGGTCATCGGCTGGAACCAGTGGGTAAAGTGGGTCGCGCCTTTTTCAATCGCCCACTGCTTCATCCCCTCCGCAATTTCATTTGCGGTCGCGAGATCCAGCTGCGTGCCGTCGGTGACACATTTTTTCCAGGCCTGATACGTAGCCTTGGAAAGACGCTGTTTCATGGTTTCTTCGTTAAACACCATACTTCCGAAAAGTTCCGGTAAAGTTTCTGTACTGCTGGTCATAGTCAGTCCTTTCTCTGCCTGCGGCAGTCGAATCAATTTTTTAAGAAGCTGGAATTTTCACATTTTGCCACTGTAAAAAACAGAAAAAAGGCAATGGGAATCCAACGTGGATGTGGCCCCATTGCCGCTATTCGTTTCAATTATTCCATTGCCTCCGGCAGATGCGCTGCCTGCTGTTGTGCTGCAACACATACCTGCTGTAAAAATTTGTCTTTGATTATATGGCGTCCGTATGGAATTGTCAATAGGATTTTATGGTTGACTTCTGAAAAAAACTGTGTATACTGACTGTAAAAGCAAAGGCGCTTTGATCGGTATCCCGGTCAGAGCGTCTTTTTCTTTATTATCAAAAACACTTCCCCTTTTTGGAAGTGCTTACAGGAGGAACAAATCTATGTGTTCAATCATGGGTTACATGGGCAGCCGGATGACTGCCGAAGAATTTGCGGACGCACTGGCCGCCACCACATCCAGGGGCCCGGACGCCACCCGGATCACCGATATCCCCAACGGGTATCTCGGTTTCAACCGACTCGCTATTATGGGGCTGACTGCCTCCGGTATGCAGCCGTTTACACGAAACCGGAACGCACTGGTGTGCAACGGTGAGATCTTCGGATTCCGTCCCATCAAGGCACAGCTGGAAGCCGAGGGCTGCCGCTTTGAAAGCGACAGCGACTGCGAAATCCTCCTGCCGATGTATGAGAAACTGGGCACCGACATGTTCTCCCGTCTGGACGGGGAATTTGCCCTTATTATATATGATGCAGACAAAGACTCCCTCATCGCAGCCCGCGATCCCATGGGCATCAGACCCCTTTACTACTGTTATGACAGCGATGAAAATATTGTGTTTGCATCTGAACCAAAGAATCTTACGAAATATTTCGACCGTATTATGCCGTTTCCACCAGGGTATTACTACGAAAACGGAGAGTTCATCTGTTATCGGGACATGTCGGAATCCAGTTTCTATTCCAAAGATTCTATGGACGAAATCAGCCGCAACATACACGATAAGCTGATCGCCGGCGTACGCAAGCGGATGGACTCCGACACACCGGTAGGCTTTCTGCTGAGCGGAGGCCTGGATTCCTCCCTGGTCTGCGGAATTGCGGCCCGGGACAGCAGCCGGCCGATCCGCACCTTTGCCATCGGCATGGATACGGATGCCATCGACTTGAAATATGCCCGGGAAGTGGCGGAATATATTCACAGTGATCACACGGAAGTCATTATCTCCGCCCAGGATGTCATCGATGCCCTGGAGCCGGTTATCCGGATTCTCGGCACTTACGATATCACCACCATCCGTGCCTCCATCGGCATGTATCTGGTGTGTAAATACATCCATGAGCACACGGATATCCGCGTGCTGCTCACCGGCGAGATCTCTGACGAACTCTTCGGCTACAAATATACCGATTTCGCGCCGAGTCCGGAAGCCTTCCAGGAAGAAGCCCGGAAACGGATCCACGAAATCCACATGTACGATGTGCTTCGGGCCGACCGCTGCATCAGCAGCAACAGCCTGGAAGCCCGGGTTCCCTTCGGTGATCTGGACTTCGTTGACTACGTCATGCATATCGATCCGGAGATCAAGATGAACCATTACGGCATCGGCAAATATCTGCTGCGCCATGCGTTTGAAAAAGACGCCCTGATCCCGGAGAATATCCTTATGCGGGAAAAAGCCGCCTTTTCCGACGCGGTAGGCCATTCCCTGCGGGATGACCTGCAGGACTATGCGGAACAGCACTACACAGACGCCGAGGCCCAAGCCCTTTACGGCAAATACAAAAACCCGTCACCCTTTACCAAAGAATCCCTGCTCTACCGGGAAATCTTTGAGAAATACTATCCGGGTGAATCCCAGATGGTGATCGACTACTGGATGCCGAACCGGGACTGGGAAGGATGCGATGTCAACGATCCTTCTGCCCGTGTACTTTCCAACTACGGCGCTTCCGGCGAATGATGCCGTCCCTGCCGTCCGCCCGATCCTTCGCGGACTTCTGAAAAAAACACGCCGGCAATAGCCGGTTCAATACCTGCCGTCCATTCCGGACGGCAGGTTTTTTATCTGGCTGCGGAATTTATTCAAACCGGTTTTTCGATGTCTCTTCCGGCAGTTCAGTCGGATATTCTCCGGAGAAGCATGCGGTACATGTCTGGTCCGCGTATTCCCCCGCCAGCTGTCTGGCATGTTCCAGGGACAGATAGCCCAGGGAGTCCGCGCCGATAAACGCGGCGGTTTCCTCCACGGAGTAGCGGCAGGCAATCAGATTCTCCTTGGAATCAATATCTGTGCCGTAATAGCACGGATTGAGAAACGGCGGCGCGGAAATACGCATATGCACTTTTCTGGCGCCTGCGTCCCGTACCAGCTGTACCAGACGTCTGGATGTGGTGCCCCGGACAATGGAATCATCCACCAGGATCACGTCTTTGCCCCGGATGACTTCGGATATGGCGTTTAATTTCAGGCGCACCAGTTTTTCCCGCTCTTCCTGTGTCGGCGCAATGAATGTCCTGCCGATGTATTTATTCTTCATCAGACCGATTTCATAAGGGATTCCCGATCCTCTGGAATAGCCGATGGCTGCGTCCAGGCCCGAATCCGGCACGCCGATGACCAGATCCGCCTGTACCGGATGCTCCTTGGCCAGGAATTTTCCCGCTTTTACCCGGGCTTCATGGACGGAGATCCCCTGGATCACAGAGTCCGGACGCGCAAAGTAAATATACTCAAAAATGCAGAAGGAAGGTTTTTTCTTTCCGCAGTGGGTGCGGATGGAACGGAGACCGTTACCGTCTGCCACAACAATTTCACCCGGATCCAGCTCCCGTTCGAATCTGGCGCCTACCGCATCCAGCGCGCAGGTCTCCGAAGCAAATACATATGCGCCTTCCGGTGTCCTTCCGTAACACAGCGGGCGGAATCCCCGGGGATCCCTTGCGGCAATCAGCTTGGCCGGAGACATCAGAAGCAGCGAGTATGCGCCGTCGATGGTATACATGGCGCGTTCCAGCGCCTCTTCGATGGAGCCGCAGTTCAGTCTTTCTCTGGTCACAATGTATGAGATTACCTCAGTATCGCTGGTGGTGTGAAAGATGCAGCCTTTCATCTCCAGTTCTCTGCGCAGCACATCTGAATTCACCAGATTGCCGTTATGGACCAGGGCAAGCTGTCCTTTGATATGTTTGATGACCATTGGCTGGGCATTGCTTCTGGTTACTGTGCCGCTGGTAGAATAGCGGACATGCCCTACTGCCATATTGCCCGCTCCAAGGGCATCAATCTCCGCCTTGCTGAATACTTCCTGCACCAGGCCGAGATCCTTGTGTACATAGATCAGGCGGTCTCTGTTCACTGCGATGCCGGCAGATTCCTGCCCTCTGTGCTGCAGCGCGGTCAGTCCGTAGTACACCTGCTGAGCCAATGCTCCGTCGGTCTCCTGACGGATGCCGAAGATTCCGCACTCTTCATGTATTTCCTGCATGGTATCTGTTCCTCCTTCATGCACCGACTATACGGTTCCAGCAAAAAAGTTACTCCAGTTTCCTCAGATATGTCAAGGGCTTTTCCCTGTTTATCGGAAAATTCTTGACACGCAATTTCCCGCAACGTATAATTTGACTGTATTTTGAACTGATTGAGGCAAAGACGTCCGCAGATACCCACTGAAGCATCGGCCGGATTTTCTTGCCTCTTTTTTGTTTCTGCTGCGCAGGCGGATATGGAGGATTCATATGAAAGCATACAGAGAAATTATAGATTTTATCGAAGAGGAAAATGTCCAGTTTATCCGGCTGGCCTTCTTCGACGTGTTCGGCAAGCAGAAAAACATTGCCATCATGCCCGGTGAGCTGCACCGCGCCTTCACGGAAGGCATCTCCTTCTATGGCGGGGCGATTGCCGGTTTCGGCACGGCAGCCCGCTCGGATCTCTTTCTTCATCCGGACCCCACTACCTTTTCCCTGGTGCCCTGGCGGCCCATCGACGGCCGTGTCGCCAAGATGTTCTGTGATATCACCTATCCGGACGGCACTCCCTTCGAACGGGACAGCCGCGCCATCCTGAAGCAGGCGGTATCCACCGCCCGGGAGAAAGGCGTGGAAGTGTATTTCGGACCGGAAGTGGAATTCTATGTCTTCAAAAAAGACGATTACGGCAATCCCACTAACATTCCGCTGGACAACGCCAGCTACATGGATGTGGATCCGGAAGACCGGGGCGACAACATCCGCCGGGATATCTGCTTTACCCTGCAGGAAATGAACATCACCCCGGAAACCTCCCATCATGAACAGGGTCCCGGCCAGAATGAAGTGGATTTCCGCTACTCCGATGCCCTGACTTCCGCGGATAATACCGCTACCTTTAAATGGGTCGTAAAAAGCATTGCCGAAAGCAACGGCAACTGGGTGGACTTTTCCCCAAAACCCCTTCCGGACAAACCGGGCAATGGCATGCATCTGAACATTTCCATTCTGGACAAATCCGGCAAAGACCGGACCGATTCGTTTATGGCAGGCATTCTCCACTATATTCTGGATATGACACTGTTCCTGAACCCTACCGCGGAATCCTACAACCGCCTGGGGCACAGCATGGAAGCGCCCCAGTATGTCAGCTGGTCCGCCGAAAACCGCTCCCAGCTCATCCGCATTCCCGCATCAGATCAGAAGCGGATCGAACTGCGCTCCCCGGACCCCACCGCCAATCCCTACATTGCTTACGCCCTTCTGATTTACGCAGGACTGGAAGGACTGGAAAAAGGCCTTGTCCCCAGCGCTCCTGTCGACAGGAATCTCTATCAGGTGGATGTGGCCCTGGAAGAGGATCTGACTCCCCTTCCGTCTTCCATCAGCGAAGCCGCGAAATACGCGAATCAGAGCGCCTTTATCCGTGAGCACATCCCGGCGTCTCTTCTGGACGCGTATCTGAAACAGGCACAGCAGTAAGAAAGGACAGGTATGGCACGCACAGAGTATTCCTGCAATGCACTGATTGTCACCAAAAGCACCAATGCATACAATTCCATTGCCACCGTGGTCAAATCCGTTTTCACGAAAACCACCCAGGCCGCTTCCATCGTGCAGGCCCGTCAACGGCTTGCCTCCGGCGATATCCGGGCACTGATCATCAACACCCCCGCAGCAGATGAATTCGGCATTGAAGCCGCCATCGATCTGTCTTTCCGGCACACCATCGCGATTCTTCTGATTGTCAAGGCGGATATCTACGACCGGGTAAACTATCAGACCCAGGGCACCGGTATACTGGTTCTGACCCGGCCTCTGAAGGGACAGATCCTTGTGGAAGCAGCCAATATCATGAAAGCCACCCAGAGCCGGTTGGCTGTCATGGCTGCCGAAAACGCGAAACTGCGCAAACGTCTGGACGAGCTGGGACTGATCACCCGGGCCAAATGCCTGCTGATCGAACACGAGCATCTCACCGAGGACATGGCGCATCACACGCTGGAAAAGACCGCCATGGATCAGGGACTGTCAAAGAAGGAAGTGGCGGTTCAGATTATCCGCAGATATGAATAATACGGCGGAATACCGATCCCTCCAACGGAGGAACACAGCTTACCTGCTGTAAAGATTCTGTAAACTGTTTCGAAACAAAACATGAAACTTATCAGGGTCCGCAGAAAGCATTAGAACATTGGACCGGATTGTACTATAATAATCTTATCTTGTGAACGGCATAAAACACAGCAAGGAGAACTTATACACATGAAGATATTACTGGTTTATCCTGAGTATCCGGTTACATTCTGGAGCTTTAAATACGCACTGAACTTTATCCACAAAAAATCAAACCTCCCGCCCCTGGGCATCCTGACCGTAGCGGCCATGCTTCCGGAGGACTGGGATCTGGAGCTGGTGGACATGAATGTTGACCCTCTGCGGGACAGTCAGATCCGCCGGGCGGATTATGTCATGATCAGCGCGATGAATATTCAGCAGGACTCGGTCCGCACGGTGATTGACCGCTGCAAAAAGCTGAATACCAAAACAGTGGGCGGCGGCCCCCTGTTTTCCACCGAACCGGAAAAATACGATGACGTAGATCATCTGCTTCTGTATGAAGGTGAGATCTGCGTACCGGAATTTGTGGCAGACCTGAAAAAAGGTACGCCCCGGCACATCTACCGTTTTGAAGAATATCCTTCCATTACCGAAACCCCTATCCCCCGCTGGGATCTGTTAGATAAAAAACAGTACGCCATGCTCAGCCTGCAGTACTCCCGGGGCTGCCCGTTCCACTGCGAATTCTGCAACATCGTGTCCCTGTTCGGGCATACGCCCCGCACCAAGAGCACCGATCAGATTCTGGCCGAGCTGGACGCCATCTACGACATCGGCTGGAGAGGCGCCATCTTTTTTGTAGATGACAATTTTATCGGCAACAAGAAAAAATTAAAGACCGAAGTTCTTCCTGCCATGATCCAGTGGATGCGCCAAAGAGACTATCCCTTTGCCTTCTTTACGGAAGTATCCATCAATCTCTCCGATGATGAGGAACTCATGAACCTTATGGCAGAAGCCGGGTTTGACAACGTCTTCATCGGCATTGAGACTGTGGACGATGACTGTCTGAATGAATGCGAGAAAGTCCAGAACCAGAAGCGTGACCTGGTGGAATGCGTCCGAACCATCCAGCAGCACGGCATGCAGGTCCAGGGCGGATTTATCATGGGATTTGATCACGAAAAACCCACCATCTTCAAAAATATGCACCGGTTCATTCAGCGCAGCGGCATCGTGACCGCCATGGTCGGCCTCCTGACAGCGCCTCCCGGCACGAAACTCTACGACCGCATGAAAAAAGAAAACCGGCTGGTGGACGAGTTTTCCGGCATCAACACCAAAACCGACATGAATTTTATCCCAAAGATGAACATGGACACGCTGCTGCATGGCTATACCAGCATGGTGCGCTCCATCTACAAGCCGAAAAACTACTACCACCGTGTCCGGACGTTTCTGGCCAACTACAGGCCGAAAGGACTGCACAAATCCAAACTGACCCTTACGGAATTTAACGCCTTTCTGAAGTCCTGCTTCCTTCTTGGAATTGTATCCAAAGACCGGAACGACTACTGGAGACTCCTGTTCTGGACACTGAAAAACCGCCCGGAACTCTTCGGACGGGCGGTTGCTTTCTCGATTTACGGCTATCACTTCCGCAAGTGTCTGCCGGAACAGCTGTAAGTATCTTTGGAAACGGCTGCCGGTTTCCTCTTCCGTAAGTATCTTCGGAAATGACTGCCGGCTCCCTCTTCTGCAAATATCTGCGGAAGCGGGAGCCGGCTCTTTTTCAGCACAGAATCAGTTCGGTGACAAAGACCACTGCGCAGCATACCGCTGCCACCTGAAACAGGCCGGCCCTCAGCCATGCGCAGAGGACACCGGCCGCCAGGGCCAGGGCACCGGCGGCCGGTGTCTGTGTGGCTTTCAGAATCGCCGGAAATGTCATCACAGCCAGCGTCACATAGGGCACGTAGTACAGAAACGACTGCACAAACCGGTTGCGGATCGGCTTCCGGATCAAAAGAATCGGCAGCACGCGCACCAGATATGTGGTCAGTGCCATCAGCCCAATATATACATATACATTCGGAGCCATGCTACAAGTTCTCCTTTCTGCTTTCCGGCGAAAGGCCGGTTTCCGGATGTTCCTGTTCCGAAAGCGCCTCTCCGGGCGCTTTTTCCGGCTGAATCGGGCACAGCAGCGCCGCCAGCGCGGATATTCCGACGGTCAGAAGAATGGTGCGGTTGCCTTCTGACAGTCTGGAAATTCCGGGCAGCACGCCGGCTGCCCAGCTGGCCGCAAAGGCAATGGCCACAAACACACCGACTTTTTTATCTTTTCTGGATGGCGGGATAATAATCGCGAGAAACATGCCGTACAGCGCTACGCTTAAGGCGCTGACCAGCCGCAGCGGAAGAATGTTTCCCACCACAATCCCGGCTGTGGCCCCCGCCGCCCACACAGGCATACAGAGACACCAGGCTCCCAGCGGATACAGCACCTGCAGCGGCCCCCTTCTGGCAATCGTTATGCCAAAGATTTCATCTGTAATGGTAACCCCTGTCAGCATCCGCTTTCCCAGTGAGGTCCCAGGCGGAATTTTCTGATTCAGTGCAAATCCCATCAGAAGGTAGCGCGCATTTGTAATTATGGACACCAGCACCAGCTGCAGATAGCCTGCCTGGGCCGCAAACATGGTAAATCCCACATACTGGCCGGCCGACGCATAGACCAGCGCGCTGGCCAAAAAGCCCTGACCGGCAGTAAATCCGGCACTTCTGGCAATGATTCCCAGTGAAAATGACACGGCGAAATACCCGATAGCGATGGGAACTCCATCTCTGACGCCGTCTGTAAAAACTTTTCTTTTCTGATCCATTTCCTGCCCCGTACGATCTTTCTCCCTGTTCCGTACAATTTTTTCTGCTCTGTACCATCTTATTTCCCGCTTCCCAGGATCTCTGTAACAGACCTGGTCCTGCAGATCCGCAGGCAGAGCTTTTCCTCTTTTCCCGGATCCGGCAGATTTCTTTTTCTTCTGCCGTTTTCAGCCCAGCCGACGGTGATAAGTTATACCGGATTCACATGGACCATGCAGTGCTTTACCCGCGGAAAATTCTTTTCAATCGTCCCGTGCACCTGCTCCGCAATCGCGTGTGCCTCCCGCAGGCTCATATCGCCTGCTGCACGGATTTCCACATCCACATAGACTTTGGATCCGAAGGTGCGTGTTTTCAGTTCATCCACACCGCGCACACCGTCCACTGAGCAGATGGTGCGGCGCAGTTCTTCCACAGTCTCCGGCGTGCAGGCATGATCTGTCATCTTGCTGACCGCATCCCGGAAAATATCTATCGCAGATTTTATGATAAAAATGCAGATCACCACGCTGGCCAGGGGATCCATCGCCGGGAAACCCATCCGGGCGCCGATCACACCCACCAGACTGCCCACCGAAGACAGGGCGTCGGAGCGATGATGCCATGCGTCCGCCATCAGTGCGGTGGAGTCAATCTGTTTGGCCGCGTTTCTTGTATACCAGTACATTCCCTCTTTGACTGCAATGGATACCACTGCAGCCACAAGCGCAAGCAGACCGGGAATTCCCAGATGTTCGTAGGAACCCGACCGAAGTGTCCGGATTCCCGCCATTCCGATTCCGGCGCCGGTAATGCCAAGCATCACCGCCAGCACCAGCGACGCCACACATTCAAAGCGTTCATGGCCGTACGGATGGCTGGCATCCGACTCCCTGCCGGAGATCTTTACACCGATGATTACAATAAATGTGCTGAGCACATCTGAAGCAGAATGGATACTGTCCGATATCATTGCGCTGGAACCGGCAAAAATACCAGCCAGCAGTTTGAACAGTGTCAGCAGTACATTGGTCACAATACTGACCGCTGATACCTCCATGGCAATTTTTTCTCCGGACTGATGGTCTGTGTCATATTCTTTCCATTTCAATGTATCACACCTCATCTTCCGCATAAAATAAAACAGATTCCAGTCGATTATACTGTAGAACCGGACAGTATGCAAATCTCCGGAACAAACGCCGAAGATGGCGGAAAAACATTGAATCCTTTTGTTTCTTCCACTCTTTTTGCCGTCTGCGCCGGATATCTGCTTCAGCAGAAAAACTCCCGGCAGCTGGATCTGCTGCCGGGAGGCCGACGCCCCTGGGGGCCGTTATATTACCGGATCTGTCTGTTTTTACCGGATTTTCAGTTTCTGCGCTTTCTTATCTGTTTTCATAACCGGCTTCCTGTTTCACAAATGTGCCGGCATTGATCTCATCGACTGCCGTAATCATCTCATCTGTCGTATTCATAACGATCGGGCCGTACCATGCCACCGGTTCTTCCAGACGAACCGAACTCATAAAAAGGATCTCGATGGGCTCATCCAGCGCGGCAACTGTCACCTGGTCCCCTTCTCCCAGTTTTGCCGCCGTCTTGGCAGCCACATGGGTTCCGCTGACCATGGCGTCGCCTTCCAGTGTAAAGACCATAGCGGAACGTCCCTCCGGAAGGTCCAGAGTCACGCTGCCCCGGGGATCCAGGAAAATATCATAATAGTCCAGCGGCAGATATCTGCCCTGTATTCCGCTGGCAGATCCGTAATTTCCCGCGATCAGCCGGAGTTTTCCGTGTTCCAGCGGAAATTCCTGAATTTCCTCTCGCAGGATTCCATGATAAAAGGGAGGTGCCTGCATCTTGTCCTTCGCCGGAAGATTCAGCCAAAGCTGCACTCCCAGCATCCGCTCCGCCGGCTGCGGCATTTCTTCGTGAAACGCGCCGGATCCGGCCGTCAGCCACTGGGCCTCTCCGTCACGGATGGCCGCTTCTGTTCCCAGATGGTCCCGGTGCACAATTTTTCCCCGGGATAAAAAGGTCACTGTCTCGATGCCCCTGTGGGGATGCATCGGAAATCCGGCTGTATAATCAGCCGGATCGGCAGAGTCAAACGCATCCAGCATCAGAAACGGATCATACATCTCTGCCGTCTGGTTTCCCAGTACACGCACCAGACTGACACCTGCGCCATCGGTCGTTCTGGTTCCTGTCACCTGATGAATTACTTTTTTCTCCATATATCTGTCCTTTCCCGCAGAAACAGTCCGGTCAGCTTCCCGATCTGCCGCCGCTTCCTGAAAACAAACGCTTTCTTACCACGGGATCTGTCGAATCCCGTTTCAATCGGTCTGACTAAATGTGTAAGACTGGATCATATATTATTGGACTGTTTTTGTCAAGTATGTATTCCGAAATGTCTCCTCCTCTATCTTCCAAAATGTCTTTCCCCTTATGCTCTGCTTCTTTTTCCCGATCTGCTCCCTCCCCCTTAACAAGCGGTCCGAAATCTAGTATGATAAATTGGATTTATATCGAAACAACTTGGCAGAAATGGAGGCTTTCATGAAAATCATTGTCTTAGACGGATATACGGAAAACCCCGGCGATCTTTCCTGGGACGGCCTGCGGGCCCTGGGGGAACTTACCGTATACGACCGCACTTTATCCGCGGCGGATGCCATTGCCCGCATCCGTGACGCCGAAATCGTCTTTACCAACAAAACCCCTGTGACCGCAGAGGTGATCCGTGCCTGTCCCGGGATGCGCTACATCGGCGTACTGGCCACAGGATACAATGTTGTGGATCTTGCTGCTGCCGCCGAGGCCGGCGTCACCGTAACCAATATCCCCTCCTACGGCACAGAATCCGTTGCCCAGTTTACCATTGCCCTGCTGCTGGAACTCTGCCATCACATCGGCGCCCATTCCGACAGTGTCCGACGGGGGGACTGGGAACGCTGCCCGGATTTCTGCTACTGGAATTATCCTATGATGGAATTAAACGGAAAAACCCTGGGCATCATCGGCTTCGGGCGCATCGGTCAGCGGGTTGCCCAGATTGCACGCGCCTTCGGCATGAATATCCTGGCCAATGCCAATCACCCGGATCCTTCCCTGGAGGATACCCACTGCCACTACACAGACCTGAACCGGCTTCTGGCGGAATCCGATGTGATATCCCTTCACTGCCCTCTCAATGACAGCACCCGGGAACTCATCAACCGCCACACCATTGCCCGGATGAAAGACGGCGCCCTGCTGATCAATTCCTCCCGGGGCGGCCTTGTCAACGAATCTGACCTCCGCGGCGCCCTGGACAGCGGAAAACTGGGCGGAGCTGCAGCAGATGTGGTCTCAGCCGAACCCATCCGCAGTGACAATCCCCTGCTGAACGCCCGCAACATGATCCTGACACCCCATATCGCCTGGGCGCCCCGGGAAGCCCGGCAGCGGCTGATGGATCTGGCGGTGAGCAACCTGGAGGCATATCTTGCCGGCAAGCCGGTAAATGTTGTATCGTAGCTTTGACCTGCCCGCCTGTGCAGGCATGAGGTTTCTCAGAAAGTTACCGGCGATTTCCGCATCTTTCCCTTGTAACTTTCCCCCGGTTTTGCTATGATTCAATCAGATACACAAATATCCTTTTCTTTTTGTGTTATCTGAATACTCGTTGCGATGGGCAGAGAGGTCCGTTTTTTTGGATCTCTCTGCCCATTTTCTATCTATTGCCGTAAAAACACGGAAAAGGAGGCTTCTGCTATGTCTGCATTTGAACGCATCCAGTCCGGCATTCCCCAGATGGATCAGGCCCTGGACAGCATCCGGCTGGGCGATAACGTTGTGTGGCGGGTGACAGATCTGGAGGAATTCCGCCAGGTAGTCACCCCCTTTGTGGAACAGGCGCGGAACGATCATCGAAGCATCTATTATATCCGCTTCGCCAGCCATCCGCCGCTGGTGCAGCAGCAGCCCGGCGTCACCGTGATCCCCGTGGAACTCTCCCACCGCTTTGAAACCTTCACCGTAGACATCCACCGCATCATCGAATCCGCCGGCCGTGAAGCGTTCTACGTCTTTGACTGTCTCTCCGAACTGCAGACCGCCTGGGCCACCGACCTGATGATGGGCAATTTTTTTCAGGTGACCTGCCCGTTTCTGTTTGAGCTGGATACGGTTGCCTATTTTCCGCTGATCCGCGGCAAACATTCCTCTTATGCCATCGGCTGCATCCGGGAAACTGCCCAGGTATTTCTGGATATGTATACCGGGACGCCTTCTTCCGCATCCGGGGATCCTCTTTACTATGTCCGCCCGGAAAAAATATGGCGCCGGGACTCTGCCACCATGTTTCTGGCCCACATGTTCCGCCCTGCGGAAAAAAGTTTTCAGCCGATTCTGGACGGCGTCCAGGGCAGCCACTTCTATCAGGTGCTGTCCCGGTCCGGCAGTCAGACCGTCTCCAGCTGTGCCGACAGCTGGGACCGATTTTTTGACAATACCCGGATGCGCCTGGAAGCCGGTGAGGACGTTACCGAAGCCTGCACCCGCATGTGCCGTATCATGATGACCCGGGACGAGCGTATGCGCCTGATGGTGGGAAAACATTTTCAGCCGGAAGACTACCTGCGGGTCCGTGACCATATGATCGGCACCGGTATGATCGGCGGAAAATCCTGCGGCATGCTCCTGGCCAGAAAAATCATCGCCAATCTCCATCCGGAAATCAGCGCCCGTCTGGAGCCCCACGACTCCTTCTATGTCGGTTCCGATGTGTTCTACACCTATATTGTACAGAACCATTTCTGGAAACTCCGGGTGCAGCAGCGCACCGAAGAAGGATATTTTGCCCTGGCCGAGACCTGCGCGGAACATTTTCGGAACGGCAGATTCAGCCGCAGCATGCGGGAGGAGTTCGTACGCCTGCTGGAATACTACGGAGGCGATCCCTTTATCGTGCGCTCCAGCAGTATCCTGGAAGACGGATTCGGCAACGCGTTTGCGGGTAAATACGAATCGGTCTTCTGCTCCAACACCGGCACGATTACGGAACGGCTGGAGGAATTTGAACAGGCCATACGTACGGTTTACGCCAGCACCATGTGTCTGTCTGCCCTGGATTACCGCAAACGGCGCGGCCTGGACAAACGGGACGAACAGATGGCGCTTCTGATCCAGCGGGTATCCGGCTCTCACTTCGGCACCTGGTATCTGCCCTGCGCCGCGGGTGTCGGCTATTCTTACAGTCCTTACCGGCTGATGCGCCAGAGCGATCCCCGGGCGGGCATGCTGCGTCTGGTCATGGGGCTTGGCACTTCTGCCGTGGATCGGACGGCTGAATCTTATCCCCGTCTGGTCAGCCTGGATATGCCGGAAAAGACAGCCGCCGCTGACATTGCCCGGCGGCACCAGTTTTCCCAGCGCAGATTTGACGCGCTGGATCTGGTTGCCCGAAGCGTCCGGCAGCTGCAGCTGGAAGATATCCTTGAACTTCTGCCGGAGTATCTGAAAAAGCTGCTTTTAGAAAACGATTACGACGCGGAACGCCGGCTGCGGGAACGCGGCATCTACCGGCGCATCCCGTTTATTTCCTGCCGGGGACTGGTGGAACACAAAGCCCTGATGCAGGACATGCAGTGCATCCTTCAGACCCTTCAGGCAGAATACGACTACCCGGTAGATACCGAATTCACCATCAATCTGGCGCAAAACGGCGAATACATCATCAATCTGCTGCAGTGCAGACCGCTGCAGATTTCCTCCGGGCAGCAGGAAATTCCCCAATGGACGAATATTCCGAAGGAAACTGTTTTCCTGGAGTGCGTCGGCACATCCATGGGATGGTCGGATCAGTTTCCGGTGGATCTGCTGGTCTGGGTAGACCCTGTGGGCTACTACAACATGCCCTATCAGAAAAAACACGCCGCAGCATCTGCTGTAGGCCGGATCAACTGGCACTTTCGCGGAAGCGGCAAAAAGCTGCTCCTGATGGTGCCCGGCCGCATCGGCACTTCTTCCCCGGAACTCGGCGTGCCCTGCACTTTTTCTGATATCAGCGAATTTTCTGCCATTTTTGAACTGGCAGACTCCAGAGCCGGCTATCAGCCGGAACTGTCCTATGGCAGCCACTTTTTCCAGGATCTGGTGGAATCCGGCATTTTGTATACTGCAGTGTTTGAAGCCTCCAGTACACGCTGTTTCCATCCGGAATGGCTGAAAAAAAGCGGGAACAGACTGAAGGATCTGTTCCCGGATCTGAAAGATCTGGAGGATATTATCCGGATCTGCACGCCGGACGCTGCCCACAGCCTGCTGCAGTATGATATGCAGAAAGATCGTCTGCTTCTTCAGCTCACACCTGCAGGGGAAACTGATTGATCCCAGGGTTGTCCCATAGCTTCCCGATTGGCCCGGGGGCTGTTCCTGTGGCTGACGCGGCACAGCAGCCACAGGCGGCCCGTTACCGCGGCTGCTGCTCAAAGTCTCCGCCGATGTTCTCCAGCAGAACATCTTCCACCCCGCCGCAGGCCATGCTGTTTTTCTCTCCATTGATTTCTGTATTGTCAATCGTAATGACGCGGCAGCCCCTTTCCGGATGCCGCATCATTGCCCTGGCATTCCGGATCACTTCCGCTTCACCGCATCCGCCGCCGATGGTCCCGATGGTCTGTCCGTTGGCGCCAATCAGCATCTTTGTGCCTTCCTTCCGCGGAGAAGACCCCCGTTTTCCCACAATCGTGCCCAAAACCCACCGGGTCCCGGTATCAGTCTGTGTCAGGCACTCCAGGATATCATCCGGGTAGCCGCTGCCTGTTCCGCTGCTTCGGGGATGAGCCTTGGTTCCGCGGCAGATCTGTATGATCTCCGCCAGAATCGATACCGCGATTTCCTCCGGTGTCTCCGCGCCGATATCCAGTCCGATCGGCATGTGAATCCGGTCCGTAATGTCATCCGGATATCCCTGCTCCCGCAGCTGCTCCCGAATCACCGCTGTCTTTCTTCTGCTGCCCATCATTCCCAGATATGCCCAGGGCTTGGGAAGGATCTTCTGCAGGCAGTCCGCGTCTGACCGATGTCCGCGGGTCATGATCACGAACCAGGTGTTCCTGTCTCCCCTGATTCCATCCAGCGCCTGACAGAAATCATCGCAAACCGTGCGGTCCGCGCCTGCTTCCCCCGCCTGACCTGCAGGCAGCGGCCGGTCATCAATCACCGTCACGTGAAATCCCAGCTGTCTGGCCTGCCGCGTCAGAGCCAGTCCCACATGTCCGGCACCGCAGATCACCATTTTTTTTCTGCCGCTGAGCTGCTCGTAAAACACTTCGCAGCCGTCGATCTGACAGCGGCCGGTGCCGTTCAGCCCCTTCAGTTCCTGCAGATGCTTCAGCCAGAAGGAGCCTTCCGCATATACCGGACGCTGTTCGCTGCCGGACACCAGGATCTTCTCACCAGCTGCTGTTCCGCTCAGTACCGTAGCTGTCAGATGCTCTTCCAGCATATCTCTTTCTTTGATTTTCTGATAGAATTCCGCCCTCATAGCAGCTCCTTCCCTCTTATTTTTCCGAACTTTTTGACAGGTTTCCATATTTTTTGTTTGGTTTTATTATAGCACCGCCCGGGAAGATTGAAAAGGAAGAAAGCGCACAAAAATCTAACTTTTCTTTAGACAGTATGCCTGTTTTTCTGCATTCGGAAATCTGCTAAACTGATAGCACACCCCAAACGAAAGGAGACACAAAGGATGGAAGCATTATACCGGCTGCTGCGCATTACGCCGGGTATTACTTCTGTCATCGGCAGCGGCGGAAAGAGTTCCCTCATCCGCTGTCTGGCAGAAGAACTGCCCGGACGGGTGCTTGTAACCACTACCACTCATATGTATCCCTGGCGCCCGGAACATTTTCTCCCGGTCACCGGACCGGAGGATCTGCCCGCCATGGTCGAAGGGCTGGCTCAAACGCCCCTTCTCTGCATCGGCACTCCCGCTGCGGATGGAAAGATTTCCGCTCCCGGCGTCCCGTTTTCTGAACTTCTGCCTCTGGCAGACTATATCCTGGTGGAGGCCGACGGCTCCCGGCAGCTTCCGCTGAAGGCCCACGCGGACTGGGAGCCTGTGATCCCGGACGCCTCCGGACAGACCATCTGCGTCGTCGGTGCCTCCGGCTTCGGAGGGCCCGTCCGGGAAGTCTGCCACCGCCCGGAGCTGTACTGCCGGCGTTCCGGCCTGTCTCTCCAGGATCCCGCCACTGCGGCCTCCTGTATCCGGGTTCTGCTGCAGGAACAGCTCTGTACCCGCATCTTTATCAATCAGGCGGATCCGCCGATTTCCGCTTCTTTGCGGCAGGAACTGGATCTTTTCGCAAAACAGTGGAAAAAAAATGTGTACGCAGGCTCGCTGCGTACACATCATTGGTTTTCTCTGCATCCGGAATGACTTCCGGATGCAAAATGACATTCTTTCTGTAAATAATTAAGAAAGAGTCTGCCTGTATGGAGCAGTTCCATACAGATGCAGAATATATATGAAACATATCATTTGCGGGCGGGTTCCCCTTTTCCTGACGAAGGATGTGTCATGTTTCGGCGGGTTTCCCTTCTCCCAGATATGATTCATGCAGTAAAAGGTAAGATTTTTTTATTAGACAGGAAAGGGAGCAGATCAGTCAATGACTGCTACGCATTCGATTTCGACTTTTGCTCCCTTTGGCAGAGCTGCTACCTGAAAAGCTGCCCGTGCCGGATACGGCTCTGTAAAGAACTCTGCATAAACTTCGTTCATTGCCGTGAAATCAGCGATGTCAGACAGGAGTACTGTTGTCTTCACCGCTTTGCTCATATCTGTACCTGCGGATGCAAGGATGTTTTTGATGTTTGTCAGGCTCTGTCTGGTCTGTGCCTGAATATCCGTTCCGGCGAATTCTCCGGTGGACGGATCTACCGGAAGCTGACCGGATACGTAAATCGTATTGCCTGCCTGAATGGCCTGTGAATAAGGTCCGATTGCTGCCGGAGCCTTGTCTGTGTGTAATGCTTTGTTCATGGTGTCCTCCTCTTTAATTGCTCTTTCAGATCTTTCAGATCTTTTTCTGTATCGATATCTGTCAGCTCCAGGGCGTCCTCCGCCTCGGTCAGTCTGACGGCTGCTTTCTTATTCTGTATGATCTGCCTTCCTCCGGTGTCTCCGGTAAGACTGCGCAGATCCGGAAAATATTCTGCCGGAAAGATGACAGGATTTCCGGGCTGTCCCCTCCAGGAGAGACGGTAAATGTGCAGAGGGTCCGCCCTGAAATCTTGGATCAGATGCTGCAGGCTCTTTTGCGAGACCATGGGCTGATCTCCCGTAAGAAACATGCATCCGGCCCATTGTTCTGTCTGTAACTGATCCAGTCCCACACGAATCGAATCACTCTGAAGTCCGCCTTCGTACAGAATACACCGAACCCTGTAGTCACGGCATACTCCGACGATCTCCGGCGCGGCTGCCACGGCCGCTGCTTCAATCTGAGGATCTGATTTTTCCAGCTGGCGGATCAGGGAAAGCGGATATTCAATCAGCATCTTTCCCTGCAGTTCTGCCGTCAGCTTATTTCCATGGAATCTGGAGGAATGACCGGCTGCCAGCAAAAGGCAGCCGATCATGCAGGTATCTGGCTTTCGGATCATGGTTCCGTTCCTTTACAGGTGAATCCTCGTTCCTGTCTTGCCGGCAATTCCGTCTTTGGCCTTTTCCAGCAAGGTGATCAGAGCGGTTCTGCCCTGGCCGGATTTCGCGAATTCCAGACATGCCTGTACTTTCGGCAGCATGGAACCCGGTGCGAATTCACCATCTGCGATGTACTGTTCTGCCTGGTCCGGTGTCAGATCAGAGAGCCATTCTTCATCCGGTTTCCCGAAATGAATTGCAACTTTTTCCACTGCTGTAAGAATAATCAGACAGTCTGCATCCAGCTGTTCCGCCAGCTTCTCTGCAGCGAAATCCTTGTCGATTACAGCAGCTGCGCCCTTTAAGTGGTGGCCTTCCGTCGTAAATACCGGGATGCCGCCGCCGCCGCAGGCGATGACTACATGATTGGTTTCCACCAGTGCGCGGATCGTATCAATCTCGATGATGGACTGGGGCTTCGGAGATGCCACCACCCGGCGGTATCCTCTGCCGGCGTCTTCCATCACCTGATAGTCTCTTTCTTTAACCAGGGCATCCGCTTCCTCTTTCGTCATAAATGCCCCGATGGGCTTCGTCGGATTCTGGAATGCCGGATCCTCTGCATCTACCCGGACCTGTGTTAACATTGTAGCACATCCGGTGTCGATTCCGCGATCTAAAAGTTCTTCCCGCAGGGCATTCTGCAGATCGTATCCGATATATCCCTGGCTCATGGCCACGCAGACAGACAGCGGACACGGAATATATTTTTCCGGATTGGATCTGGTCAGCTCTGTCATAGCATTCTGAATCATGCCCACCTGGGGGCCGTTTCCATGCGCGATTACCACTTCATTGCCGTCTTCGATCAGATCTGCTATCGCCTTTGCGGTTTTTTTTACTGCGATCATCTGCTCCGGGAGGTTATTGCCTAAGGCATTTCCTCCCAGCGCGATTACAATTCGTTTTCCCATAGTTCTCTGCTACCCCCTGCCGCTGCTGCCGCGGATTACTCCATGAAATGACGCTCTGTTGCGCGTGCTTCCAGTGCCTTCAGTGTAGCCTGCGGATCTTTCTGTTTTGCCAGTAAGATCATTGCTGCGATAATATAAGGTTTGTAGCTTGCTTCTTTGTAAAGCGGATCACGGTAGCGATCGAATACAGAAGCCTCTACCTCGCCGTCCTGGCAGGATACGCCGTTGATATCTGCCGGCAGGCAGTGCAGATACAGTGCTTTGCCGTCTTTGGTGGCCTTCATCAGTTCCTCGGTGCAGCACCAGTCTTTATGCTGTGCATTCTGAGCCAGCAGCTCTTTCTCCAGTTTGTCGATACCGTCGAAATCGCCTTTTCCGTAAAGGTCCGTACGTTTTTCCATTGCTGCAAACGGTGCCCAGCTCTTCGGATATACGATATCCGCATCTTTGAATGCCTCTGCCATGCTGTTGGTCTTGGTAAATGTGCCGCCGGTAGCTGCTGCGTTCTTCTTTGCAACTTCTTCCACTTCCGGCATTACATCATAGCCTTCCGGATGAGCCAGTACAACATCCATGCCGAATCTGGTCATCAGGCCGATGACGCCCTGGGGTACGGAAAGCGGTTTTCCGTAAGAAGGAGAGTATGCCCAGGTCATGGCTACTTTCTTGCCCTTCAGGTTCTCTACACCGCCGAAGGTATTGATGATGTGCAGCATATCTGCCATACACTGTGTCGGATGATCGATGTCACACTGCAGGTTTACCAGAGTAGGTTTCTGCTCCAGCACACCGTCTTTGTTGCCGGCGGTTACTGCATCTACGACTTCATGCATGTATTTGTTGCCTTTGCCGATGTACATATCATCACGGATACCGATCACGTCAGCCATGAAGGAGATCATATTTGCTGTTTCGCGTACGGTTTCGCCGTGTGCGATCTGGCTCTTGCTTTCATCCAGATCCTGTACTTCCAGGCCCAGCAGGTTGCAGGCGGAAGCAAAGGAGAAACGGGTTCTGGTGGAATTGTCACGGAACAGGGAGATGCCCAGTCCGGATTCAAAGACTTTTGTGGAGATGTTGTTCTCTCTCATATAACGCAGCGCGTCCGCAACAGTGAAAACAGCCTCGATCTCATCGTCTGTTTTCTCCCAGGTCAGGAAGAAATCACCGTTGTACATATCTTTGAAGTTTAATTTGTTTAATTTGTCAATATAGCCCTGTAATGTCTTATCCATGTTTTTCTCCTTAAATGAATGCATTGGTATCAAAAGAAACGTCTGTGTCCGTCTTCCTGATTATTTGATGTCGTTGTTTGTTTTGCCTGCTACGAACTGAGATACATCATCGGTCTTGTTCTCTTCGTTGTAGAGGTTTGCTGCTGCTACATAAACTGCTGCGCATCTTACCAGATCATCTTTGTAAGTAATCTCGTTCGGTGCATGTGCCTGTGCTTCTGCGCCAGGTCCGAATCCTACGCAGGGGATTCCGTAACGGCCCTGAATTGCCACACCATTGGTGGAGAAGGTCCACTTGTCGATCAGCGGGCGGGTGCTGCGCAGCGCCTGTGTAGACTCCGGTCCCATTCTGTGATCGCCGTACAGTCCTTTATGCGCATCTACCAGTGCCTGCACATGGGCAGCGTTTTCCTTGTTGATCCAGGTCGGGAAGTAGCACTCGGTCTCGTATACTTCTCCGGTCCAGGACGGACGGCTGTACATATACATGGATACTTTCACGTCATCGCCGTATTTCTGTACGCTGGGCAGCGCGCGGATCTCATCCAGGCAGGAATCCCAGGTCTCGCCTGCGGTCATACGACGGTCGATGGAGATGGCACAGCTGTCAGCTACTGCGCAGCGGCTGGGGGATGTATAGAAAATCTGGGAAACGGTGCAGGTTCCTCTTCCTAAGAATCTTGCATCTTCATAGTGATCCGGGTTGAACTTCGGATCCAGCATCTTTACCAGACCTTTGATGTCTGTGCTTTCTTCACAGCCGTTGTTGTTCAGGGCTCTGACATCCGCAATGATGTCTGCCATCTTGTAGATTGCGTTGTCCCCGCGTTCCGGTGCGGAACCATGGCAGGACACACCTTTGACATCCACACGGATCTCCATACGTCCTCTGTGTCCGCGGTAGATGCCGCCGTCTGTAGGCTCGGTGGAAATGACAAATTCCGGTACGATTTTGTCTTTGTTGTAGATGTACTGCCAGCACATGCCGTCACAGTCTTCTTCCTGTACAGAACCGACTACCATGATTTTGTAGCCTTCCGGAATCAGGTTCAGGTCTTTCATGATCTTTGCGCCGTATACCGCGCTGGCCATACCGCCTTCCTGGTCGGAACCGCCGCGGCCGTAGATAATTTCATCTGTTTCATAGCCTTCGTAAGGATCTTTCTCCCAGTTCTCAATGTTGCCGATTCCTACGGTGTCGATATGAGAATCGATGGCGATGATCTTTTCTCCGCTGCCCATCCAGCCGATCACGTTTCCGAGGCCGTCTACTTCGACTTTGTCAAAGTTCAGCTTTTCCATCTCTGCTTTGATGCATTCCACTACTTCCTTCTCCCCGCAGCTCTCGCTGGGATGAGAAATCATTGCCCGGAGAAATGCGCTCATGTCTGCCCGGTAATCTTCTGCTGCTTTGTTGATTTTCGCAAAATCCAATGCCATTCTTTTACTCCCTTTTCCTTTTCTGCTTGCTTTTTGATAAAGTTCCATTCCTTCTCAGGTTTATACAGTCGGATATTCGCCCTCCCATACAATTTTTCTGTATTTCTCCGGATCCGTATCTCCTTCTGTGGAGAAGAGCAGCACATTGCTGAACCGGTCAAGTTCCAGTGCTTCCCGAAGTTCTTTGTAAGCTTCGTCCTGCATAATGGTGGATACTACACCCATGCCTACCGCGCCGGACTCACCGGATGTAACTGCCGGATCGCCTTTCAGCGGAGCTGCCAGCATACGCATGCCTTTGGCGGATACCCAGTCCGGGCAGGATACGAATGCGCTTACATGGTTCCTTAAGATGTCCCAGCCGATGGTATTCGGCTCACCGCAGGCGAGTCCTGCCATGATTGTCTGCATATCACCGCCGACAATTCTCGGGTCCCCGTCTCCGGCTGCCGCACCTTTGTAGAGGCATGCAGCTGCTTCCGCTTCCATGACCACGAATTTAGGAGGATTGTCCGGGAACAGGTTGGTAAAGAATCCAACCACTCCGCTGGCAAGGCTTCCAACCCCTGCCTGGACAAATACGTGTGTCGGCCGGTTCACTTCCAGCTGTCTGAGCTGTTCTGCCGCTTCCGCTGCCATGCTTCCATATCCCTGCATGATCCAGGACGGGATCTTTTCATAGCCGTCCCATGCAGTATCCTGAACGATTACCCCGTGGGGTGTCTGATCTGCCTCTTTCGCTGCCAGTCGCACGCAGTCATCATAATTCAGTTCTTCGATGGTAACCTGCGCGCCTTCTTTGGCAATGTTGTCAAATCTGGTCTTTGTGCTTCCCTTCGGCATATGAACCACTGCCTTCTGGCCCAGCTTATTTGCTGCCCAGGCAACGCCTCTGCCGTGGTTGCCGTCCGTTGCTGTGAAAAATGTTGCCTGTCCGAATTCCTCACGGAACTGACTGCTGGTCAGATAGTCGTAGGTCATTTCTGATACATCCCTGCCCATTTCCTCAGCGATGTATTTCGCCATGGCGAAGGATCCGCCCAGTACCTTAAAGGCGTTGAGGCCGAACCGATAGCTTTCGTCTTTCACGAAGAGTCCTGCCAGTCCCAGTCTGTCTGCCATACCGTCCAGCTTTGCCAGCGGTGTTACCGAATACTGCGGAAAACTTCTGTGGAATGCCCTTGCCTGTTTCACATGCTCCAGTGCCATAACGGAAAGATTCTTATCTTCACTCGCCGGCATCTTGTTTAATACCCACTTCATCTTCTCCATACGATCAACCTCTTTCAACATTTTTCTTTCGCAACTTCTTTTTTGTATTGATTGCTTACTTTTTGTTTGGCTAAGACCATAATAGCATATTCCGTCTTGATGTCAAGAGATTTTCTTACTTTTTTTTAGTATAAATAAAATAATTTTTGACAGCGGCTGAAACCATTGATTTTACTGGGACTTTCCGATCCCGCAGAAAACAGGAACCCTGGTCTTTTCCGCTGCTCTGCGGCAGAAAAAAAGTTTGGCGGACCGATCTTCTTTCATCGGTCCGCCAAAAGGGTGCTCCTTCTATTTTCTGCTGTAATACGTATCTTCCATCGGAAGTGAGGTGCGGAATTTTCCATCCAGCGCATAGTAGGCGCCCTGCGCCGCAGGGGCGGTGGGAATTGTGGCGATTTCGCCGATTCCCTTTGCGCCGTAGGCAACTTCCAGCAGATTTTCTTTTTCCACATAAATCGCATGGATATCCGGAATGTCCGGTGCCCGAAGCAGCCCCAGCGTTCCGTATCTGGCCTGGGGCACGCCGTCCTTCAGCGGGAAGTCCTCTGTCAGGGCATATCCCATGCCCATGAGCACACCGCCTTCGATCTGGCCCTGAATTGATATCGGATTCACCACTTTTCCCGAATCATGTGCCGCGTATACTTCCTTCACACGGCCCGCATCATCCAGGATCACTACATGGGTCGCATATCCGTATGCGATATGGCTCTTCGGATTCGGTTTATCTGCCCCCAGTTTGTCTGTGGGTTCAAAATATTCGTAGAAATATTCTCTGCCGTTTAACGCGCCCAGATCTCCGCCGCAGCCGCGCAGGTCTTCTGCCAGCCGGAAAGCGGCTTCCCGCACCGCCTCGCCGGTCAGCAGCGTCTGGCGGGAGCCGGAGGTGGTTCCGGAATCCGGCGCGTTCTCCGTACTGGCCACAGCATTGCGGATCCGGGACAGGGGAAGCCCGGTGGCTTCCGCCACGTCCTGGCAGAATACCGTCTGACAGCCCTGGCCGATATCCGACGCTGCCGAATAAATAACGCAGGTGCCATCCTCGATGACCAGTCTGCAGCGTCCCTTGTCCGGAAGTCCTACGCCGACACCGGCATTTTTCATGGCGCAGGCGATTCCCGCGTGTCCCCGGTTTTTCTCATAAACTTCCCGGACCGCTTCCAGCGTTTCCTTCAGTGCGGTGGAGCAGTCCGCAATCTGTCCGTTCGGCAGAACCTTTCCCGGTTCGATCGCGTTGCGGTAACGAATTTCCCAGGGGGAAATTCCCACTTTTTCTGCCAGCAGGTTAATCATGGCTTCCAGGGCAAATTCACTCTGACATACGCCAAAGCCCCGGAAAGCGCCTCCCGGCGGATTGTTGGTATAATACCCGTATCCGCGGATATCTGTGTTCTGGTAGCAGTAGGGCCCTACGGAATGGGTGCAGGCCCGCTCCAGTACCGGTCCGCAAAGAGAAGCATAGGCCCCGGTATCAAAGTAAATATCACAGTCCAGGCCGGTGAAGATTCCGTTTTCATCACAGCCCAGTGTAAAGGTGCCTTCCATGGCATGCCGCTTCGGATGGAAACGAATCGATTCCTGACGGCTCATCTTTGCCTTGACCGGACGCTTGTAGATCCAGGCCGCCAGCGCAGCCAGATGCTGTACGGACACGTCTTCCTTGCCGCCGAATCCGCCGCCGATTAACTGATTTTCCACAACGATCCGCTCCGGCTCCCAGCCGAACATGATGGCCACTTCTTTTCGTGTGTCATAAGCCCCCTGATCCGTGCTGAGGATCTTGATGCCGTCTTTATACGGAAACGCCACCGCGCACTCCGGTTCCAGGAAGGCATGTTCTGTAAACGGCGTGGAGAACGATTCTGTTACGGTATAGGCGGATGCTTTCAGCGCTTCTGCCGCATTTCCGCGCACCACATGCCGCTGCTGGCAGAGATTGCCGTTGGGATGCAGTTTCGGCGCGTTTGGCGCCATGGCTTCTTTGATGCTGCACACCGGTTTCATCACTTCATAATCGATGCGGATCAGGCTTTTGGCTTTTTCCAGGATTTCTTCGGTCTCCGCAACCACCAGACAGATGGCGTCTCCCACGGAACGGGTAATATCCCCCTCCGCAATCATGACATCCCAGTCCTGCTGGATATGTCCCACCTTGTTATTCGGCACATCAGCAGCTGTCAGCACACCCAGAACGCCTTTTACCGCAAGCGCTTTCGAAGCGTCTATCTTCTTTACTCTCGCACGGGGATAACGGCTGCGCACCGCCGACAGGTGCACCATCTCTTCCATATCGATGTCATCCGGATATTTTCCGTATCCCAGGACTTTCTTGCGCACATCCACACGGAATGCCCTGCTTCCGACACCGCCCGGGCCGTTTTCTCCTTTTTCCAGTTCTTCATCAATGGCGGCATCTCCCCGGAGAATCGCCGCTGCCAGCTGAATGCCTTCAATAATTTTCTTATATCCGGTACAGCGGCAGATATTGCCCCGCAGGGCATATTTGATCTCTTCTTCCGAAGGATCCGGCACCTGGTCAATCAGTGCCTTGCCGGCCATTACCATACCCGGGATACAGAATCCGCACTGTACGGACCCCTTGGATCCGAAGGCATAGACAAAAGCGTCCTTTTCCCGGTCGCTCAGCCCTTCCACCGTAAGGATCTGCCGCCCCACGGCACGGTCCGTCGTTAATACACAGGCTTTTACCGCTTTGCCGTCCACCACGATGGTGCAGGTTCCGCAGGCGCCCTCGCTGCATCCATCTTTGCAGGAGTAAAGATGCAGGTCATCTCTCAGATAACGGAGAAGGGATTTTCGCTCAGATGTGCTGCGTTCTACACCGTTCACGGTAAATGTATACATTTCTGCCATTGTTGTCCCTCCTTCTCAGACTGCCGTAATTATTCCATTGGCGTCGCGAATCACACCCCGGGGACATTTTACGGCACACATACCGCAGGCAATGCATTTGCCCGGATCAATCACAGCGCAGCAGTCAATGATGTGGATCGCGTCTGACGGACAGTTCTTTTCACAGATCCCGCAGCCGATACAGCTGGTATCGCACTCTTTCCGCGCGTCTTTGCCTGCTTCCTGATTGCTGCACAGGGGCTGAATAGTATTTTCCGCCGGTTCCAGCCGGATCAGGTTCTGCGGACATGCCTTTACGCAGAGTCCGCAGCCGACACACAGTTCCCGGGATACCAGCGCCGCGCCCCGGTTTTCCGGGAAAGAAATGGCCTGGAGCCTGCAGGCTGCTTCACACAGCCCGCACTGTTTGCATCCATACCTGCATGCTAGACTCCCGTTTTCCAGATGAGACGCTCCATAGCAGTGGACTACCGCCACCTGTTTCTTTCTCTTTTTCATAAAATCACCCGCTTTTAACGCTCAATCAGATAGGAATAATCCTTGATGACTGCGCGGATCACTGCAGCCGCATCTGCTGAAATCTGATCCAGCTGATCCTGCGTGCTGACTTCTTCTTTTCCGTCCAGGCGCACTTTCACCGATCCGTCCGGAAGAAGCAGGAAGCCTTCATTTTCACTGTTGGTGAAATCTTCCTCATTCCAGAACAGGGTAAATTTGTCTTTGTAGGGTCTGCCGTTGTACGGACAGAAGACCGCGCAGTTGCCGCACTCGTTGCACATGCCGTCCACATGGATGATCTGGGCCTGGCATTTGCCCGGAACATGGATCGCCACATTGGCCCGGTTCGGACATACGTCAGCGCATACTTCACATACGGTCGCGCATCCCAGACATCTGCCATCCGGCTCTGCCGTCAGATCTGTGCTCAGCATGCCCTTCTTAAACAGATAGTTGTCCTCTGCGCCTGCCGCGTTTTCATCCGTGTATTTCTCAAAGCTGATTCCCGCGATGGCCGCAGCTGCTTTTGCCGCATCCGCAATGGCCTCTACAACAGTGGCCGGGCCGCGTCTGGAATCACCTGCGGCATAGATGCCTTCCACACTGGTCATCATGTTTTCATTGACTTCCGGACGGCCCTTGGCATCCATTGCCACCTTCATGCCTTCATACAGTGCGGTGTCAATGCGTTCGCCCACTGCCGCAATCACTGTGTCGGCCGGAACTTCTGTTTCTCTGCCGGTATCCTGCGGAGCTCTTCTGCCGGATGCGTCCGGAGCGCCCAGTTCCATGACAGAACACTTCAGCACGCCGTCTTTTACGCCGATGGGCGCCAGCAGTTCCATGAATTCCACGCCGTCATCGATGGCCATCTGCAGTTCTTCCTCATCTGCCGGCATATATCTTCTGGTGCGTCGGTATACCAGACGAACCTTCTCCACACCGTTGATGCGTTTCGCTGCCCGGGCAACGTCCATGGCTGTATTTCCGCCGCCTAAAACGACTACGTTTTTGCCGAGAGACACGTTTTCCGGATTTTTCTTCGCCTGCTCCAGGAACTCAATGGCATCCAGAGCTTCGCCGTAGTTCAGATGCGCATTTCCGGGGTTCCATGCGCCAACGGATACGATGATGTCTGTATATCCCTGATCTTTTAATTCCTGCAGAGACTTCACTTCTGTGCCCAGACGGAATTCCGCGCCGTATGCCTTGCACAGCTCCACATCTTTGTCGATGGTTTCGTCTGAGATTCTGAATGCGGGAATCACATTGCGTACGATACCGCCCAGGTTCTGCTGCCGTTCAAATACTGTAACGGGAACTCCTGCTCTTGACAGGAAAGATGCTGCGGAAAGTCCTGCCGGACCGCCGCCGATGACTGCGACTTTTTTGCCGGTCTGCGGGCTGGCAGCTTTCAGCTTCGGAAGCACTTTGCTGTATGCCTGTTCCGCTGCAGCGAGTTTGGTCTCCCGGATGTGCAGCGTCTCCTCGTAGTAATTGCGCATACATTTGTCCCCGCAGTGATGCGGGCAGATGGTTCCTGTGATAAACGGAAGGGCATTGCGCTCCAGGATGATATCCAGAGCCTTCTCTGCCTTTCCTTCCACCATTGCCTGCAGATACGCCGGGATATCCTGGTGAATCGGACAGCCTTCCCGGCAGGGAGCTGTAAAGCAGTCAAACAGCGGCAGCTTCTTGTCCATATGGCGTTCCGGCAGCGGTTTCACCGGTTTTCTGTACAGATCGCTTTCCATCACATCGTCGTCGATGGTCTGTACCGCAGCAACGCTGACGCCTGCAAACCGTTCGTTTCCGCACTCCATTAACTCATCCGCGATCTGGCTCATGCGCTGATATCCGCCGGGTTTCAGGACATTGGTGGCCATGGTGATAGGCCAGATGCCGGCATCAAACAGAGATTTGATATTGTAAATGGTGGCACCGCCGGAATAGGAAATCCGCAGCTTGCCGTCAAACTCCTCTGTCAGCAGGCGGGCCAGGTGAATACTCAGCGGGAACAGGGAGCGGCCGGACATATACATTTCTTCACTGGGCAGCTCATTGGCTTTCACATCCACCGGGAAGGTATTGGTGATTTTAACGCCGAATTCCAGTCCTTTTTCCGCCGTCAGTTTCAGCAGACGCCGGAACATAGGGATGGCATCCTTCCACTGCAGGTCTTCCAGGAAATGATGGTCATCAAAGGCGATATAATCAAATCCGAGAGAATCCAGTCTCTTTCTGGCATATTCATAGCCCAGAAGGGTCGGGTTGCATTTGATGAATGTATGCAGATTTTTCTCTGTAATCAGATAGGTGGCGATCCGCTCGATCTCATCCGGCGGACATCCGTGAAGCGTGGATTCTGTAATGGAATCGGAAATCCGTGAACTGATGCCGCGGATATACGCCTCGTCCACATTGGTAAACTGATCTGCATGATCCAGTGCCCACTGGATGCAGGTCTGGAACACTTCCGTATCCCGTGCATCCATCATCTGGTCTATGTAAGTATTCACTTTTTCGGATTTGATTCCCTCCAGGTCGTATCCCACAGACATGTTGAACACAAATCCGTCCGGATCACCCAGATTCAGCTCTTTTGCGAGAATCTTGCAGACTACCCATGCTTTTACATACTCTTCAAAAGCCTGGGGTACATATAATTCGGTTGACCACTCACAGTTATAGCACTCATCCCCTGCAGTAATGCACGGTTTGCTTACACAGGCAGAGAGTTCCGCACCGTCCATAACCTGTACGGTCTTTAACTCGAAGAAACGGGAACCTGCCACGTAAGACGCGATAATGTTCTGCGCCAGCTGAGTATTCGGTCCTGCTGCAGGTCCGAAGGGAGACTCAATCTTTTCTTCATAGATCGGAAGCGCCTGTCCATTGGTATGGCGCACAATTTTCTCGATGCCGAAAATACTTCCTTTCTCCCTGTACTCTGTCAGTACCCAGTTCATAAGATGTCCGATAGACATTGGCCGCATAAGATCACTCATAGTTTTCCTCCTGTGATATCACACTCCCGCTGAACGGAGCTGATCTTTGTTTTTTGATTTTTTGTTTATCAAAAGTCAATTGCTACGCCCGATACCTAATGTCCAGCTATGTATCCCAAGCCGCTTGAAGGACTTTTTTCTGAATGATTCAGTTGTTTTTTGTTTAATATACTCTGTGATTCAGTTCGCCCCAGAGTTTCTTGCTCTGTTCCATGGTCCACGCATTGATCTTCTCTTCGTCAATTCCCACAAACTCACGGTCCTTGTAGAGCACTTTTCCATTAATCACTGTCGTTCTGCAGTTCTTGCCCATCATGCCGAACAGCATGTGGCCGTCGATATTTTCCTCGGAGAACGGTGTGAATGGCTTGTAGTCCATGACAATAACATCCGCAGCCGCGCCTTCTTTCAGGACGCCGAGGGTTCTTCCGAAATACTTCTCCGCGATGACGCGGTTGTTCTCGAACAGCATCTGCGTGTCTTCACAGAATCCCACGTTCGGCAGGCAGGCGTTATGTCTCTGAATGATCAGGAACACTTTCATGCTTTCCAGCATATCATGGGTATAGGCATCGGTACCCATTCCCACGGTAATGCCCTTTGCCATCATCTGAAGCACCGGTGAGCATCCCACTGCATTTCCCATGTTGGATTCCGGATTGTTGACAACCATGGTTCCTGTTTCTTTGATGATATCCATCTCGGAAGGGCTGATATGGATGCAGTGTCCCAGCATGGTCTTCTCTCCCAGAATGCCGTTGTAAAGCAGGCGGTTCACCGGACGGCAGCCGTAATTCTGCAGGCTGTCATAGACATCATTCATGCCTTCTGCCACATGGATGTGGAATCCGGTCATGCCGTCGTTTGCTTCCACCATTTTCTCGAAGGTTCTGTCTGAAATGGTAAACAGGGCATGTCCGCCGAACATTGCCTTCACCATCGGATCATCCGCGTCTTTGGCCCATTTGGCAAAATCCGCGTTCTCCTGAATGCTCTGGGCTGTTTTCTCTTCTCCGTCCCGCTCGGACACTTCATAGCACAGACAGGAACGGATGCCGATTTCCTTTACCACATCCTTGATGGCAAATAAGGAACCCGGAATCTCGCCGAAGCTTGCATGATGGTCAAAGATGGTGGTGACGCCGTCCCGGATGCAGTCCAGTACTGTCGCATAGGCGCTGGCTCTGGTTCCGTCCAGCGTCAGATGGCGGTCAATATTCCACCAGGTGCCGTCCAGCACTTCCAGGAAATTTGTGGGATTGTTGCCCGCAATCGCAAGTCCCCGGGCAAGTCCGGAATAGATATGCGTATGGGCATTGATCAGCCCCGGCATAATAATTCCGCCCTGCGCGTCTACAAATTCCGCTGCCGGATACTTTTTCTTCATGGCATCCAGGGCACCGACTTCCTGAATGGTATCCCCGTCAATCACGACAGCTCCGTCTTTCAGATACGGCTGTTCGGCATCTCTTGTAATTACCTGACCGTTACCAATTAATAACATTTTTTATTCCTCCTAAGTAGTTTTCTTGTTTTTCCGGATTGCTGTTGTTATAATGAATTCAGATTCTTACGATCATTCTCTTGAAAGGTGTTCAAAATGAAAAAATCATTAATCGAGTTCTATACCCGCCTCGCAAAAGGGATTGCAGCAGAATTCGGTCCCAACTGTGAAGTCGTAATCCACGATCTGCAGGGCGGCGACCATGAGCATTCCATTATTGCCATTGAAAATGGCCATGTCACCGGCCGGCAGGTGGGAGACGGCCCGTCTCACATTGTTCTGGAAGCCCTGCAGCACAGCACAGAGTGGCAGCACGACCGCCTGGCTTATCTGACGAAAACGAGAGACGGCAAGATTCTGAAATCCAGTACCATTTACATCCGCGATGACAATAACCGCATCATCGGGATCTTCGGAATCAACTATGACATCACCCTGATGCTTGCCATGAGTGAACAGTTAAAATCCTTCACCGGCACCAGCGAGACCAACGAAGAAGCTCCGGTCGCGCTGAATGTGGCTGATCTGCTGGATGAGCTGATCGACCAGAGCATCCGCCAGGTCGGAAAACCCGTTCCCCTGATGAAAAAAGAGGATAAAGTCCAGGTAATCCGACTGCTGAACGAAGCCGGCGCATTTCTGATTACAAAATCCGGCCCGAAAGTGTGCAAGCATCTCGGCATATCCAAATACACGCTTTACAGCTATCTGGACGAAGTCAAAGCCGACAGCTGACCGCCCGTCTTCCGAAACCGCTCCTGAGGATTTAATCCTCAGGAGTTTCTTCTTTTATGGTTTCCACTTTTTCTTCTTTTTCTTTCGGAATAATCAGATTGAGAATAATTGCCATCAGGGTGGCCACTACTACTGATGAAGTTCCGAATACTGTGTTCACCCAGGACGGGAAGCCCGGTCCGGTCAGGCATCCGCTTACCTGTGTAATACCTACGCCCAGTGCTACGGACATGCCTACCACCGTTGTCTTGCGCGGTGTCAGTCCCCCTTTGGTGAACAGCCGGATACCTGTCATGGCGATCTGCGCGAATACGGATAAGGTGGCGCCGCCGATTACCGCCTGGGGAATTGTTGTCAGCAGAGCGGACAGACTGGGAATCAGGCCCGCAGCCAGCAGAATCAGCGCTGCTACCAGGAATACGATACGGTTCACGACTTTATTTACGGTAACAATACCTACGTTCTGGCTGTAGCTTGCGGTAGGAAGGCCGCCGAAGAAGGCGCCGACGATACTCATCAGGCCCTGGGTCACGATACCGCCCTGCAGCTCTTTGTCTGTCGGGATCCGATCCATGCCGCCGACGGTTGTGGAGGTAAGATCACCGATGGTCTGTACAGAATTCACAATATACACAATTGCCAGTGATGCGCAGGCAGCCGGTACAAACTCTATTTTGAAATGCATGAACTGAGGAACCGAAACCACCGATGAGGTATTCAGCACACTGGAGAAATCCACCATTCCCAGGCACAGCGACACAATATAACCTACAATCATGCCCCAGAACAGAGAGCCCAGCTTCAGCACCCCTTTGGTAAAGTTGTTCAGAACCAGCACCACCGCGAAAGTAATCAGAGCCACCAGCCAGTTTCTGGTGCCGCCGAATCCTTCTGTTCCCGCTCCGCCGGCCATATAACGCACAGCTGTGGGATACAGGGAAAGACCTATGGTAAAGATAACCGTACCGGTCACCACATCCGGGAACAGCCTGCGGATCTGTTTGACAAAAATGCCAAACACAATCGCCACCAGACCTCCGACAATCTCCGCTCCCATGATGGTTCCGATATTAAACTGTCCGCCGATGGCTTCCAGCGTCGGCACATACGCGAAACTGGTACCCATGATTACCGGAAGTCCGGCGCCGATCCTGCCGAAAATCGGAAACAGCTGAAGCAATGTGGCGATCGCCGTCAGAATCAAAGCCGCCTGAATCATCATGGTCTTTTCTTCCGGGGCTAAATTACAGACGCCTGCAACGATGATAGACGGTGTGATAACACCTACCACTGCCGCCAGCACATGCTGCAGACTCAGCGGAATCAGTTTTCCGGCGCTGGGCGCTCCCCCTTTGAACTCATAGAGAATCGTCTCATCTCCCCGCGGTGCTGCAATCGTTTCTTTTTTCATAAACATTTTCGGAAAACAGGGGATCCGTTTATTTTTTAGCAAACCTGTTTTCCTTCCTCCTGTATGCTAAAACAATTTCTTTGCTAAAAAATTTTTGTTAGGTTTATTATAGGCGAATCGCCTTCGTTTTTCAAGCCTTTTTCATAAAAAGTGAGGGCGAAAAATGATGTTTATTGGTAATTTTGTCAGTTTGACCAATTTTTCACCTTACTTTTTGTTCATTTCAACATTTTTCTGACTGCTGCCAGATTCCCTTCTGTCTGACCGCAGTTCCTGCCGCCCCATTTTCCCCTGACCGGACGCAGTTTCTCCTGCTCCGCCGCGGTTCCTGCTACCGTTCTTCCAGTTCCAGCCACCCGAAAATCAGCTCCTGATATACCCGGAAACACCGTTCAATTTCTTCAATCCGGACATATTCATCCGGCTTATGTGCCTGGGCAAGACTGCCGGGGCCATAGGAAAGAGTATTCCTGTTATCCAGAATGCCTGCGATTACCGCGGTGTCCGTATAGCCCGGAAACGGCTGCATCGCCGGTTGCCGCCCGGTGGCCTTCTTTACTGCCGCTTTCAGCAGCTGCAGCATCCGTGCGTCTTCCCTGTGGGGAATCCACGGTCTGGCACCGGTTGGCCGGATACTGCAGGTCAGTTCCCTGCCGGTCTTTTCCGCCGCTTCTTCCGCTGCCTCCCGGAGAATACGCACCAGATCCTCCTGACCGGCGGGCGGCACCGCCCGGATGTCGATGGTAACGGTACACTCTGCCGGCACCTGATAGGGATGAATCCCGCCCCTGACTGTACCAAAGACTGCGGTTGTCCTGCCCAGGAACGCATCGGTTTCCAGTTTTTCAATTCGTTCCCGTATTCCGCAGATGGCATACGCCATACCGGCAATGGCGTCCGCTCCGTCCTGCGGGCGGCTGGCATGGGCTGCTTTGCCGTGAATCGTGTATTGGAACCAGTATCTGCCCTTGTGGGCCGTCTGAATCTCACCGTCTGTGGGTTCCGTATCCATCACCAGACTTTCCCGGCGCACCCAGCCCAGGCGAATCGCGGTTTCTGCCCCTTTCATATCGCCTTCTTCATCCATTGTGCCAATCAGCTTCAGGGTGCGTGCCGGTTTTTTCCCACTGTGCCGGATCTGCTGCGCCGCGGACAGAAACGCGGCCGTCGCGGCAGCCAGACCGGATTTCATATCGCAGGCTCCCCTGCCGTAGATACGCCCTGCTTCCTCCTCTGCGGCAAGGGGATCTTTCGTCCACCCGTCTGCTATGGGCACCGTATCCATATGACAGATCAGCACCAGTTCTTCCGGGCTTTCGCCTTCCAGCTCCGCCAGAAGCACCGGCCGCCCTTCTTCTGCCTCATGCAGCAGCAGTCTTCCGTTTTCCGGCAGCACCGGTTCGATCTGATGTTTCAGATATTCCGCCACCTGCTGCTCGCCGGCCCCCGGATTGGTACTCTCGATCTGAATCAGCTCTTTCGTCAGTTTCACTGCATCTTCTGTCTGCATTCCATTCTCCTTCTTTCTTCTTTGCAAACCAGTTCCAGCACGCTTCCCGCAATACAGCGGGCCTTGTCGGATATGGTAAAGCAGTTGCTCAGTTCCTCTTTTCTCGGGTCAATGTCCGCAATCTTGAATCCTCTGGTCACCGGATAGCCGTCCCGTATCATCCCGCGGACAATTCCTGTCAGGGAAGCCAGTACCGGCCGGTCCCCATGAGAAGTGCAAATCCGGGCAATCGATTCTCCCTGTTCCACCAGACTTCCGATTTTGCATCCGTCCCGAAGGATTCCCGCTTCCTCTGCGTGAATCACCCGTTCTTTTCCATAACCGCCGATGATTCCCGGGATTCCGGTATCCGGAATCGCGCTTCCTTCCCGTATGATCCGTCCCAGATTGTGTCCGCGTTTCGTTTCAATGACTGCGTGCACATCCACTCCGGCCGTAAATCCGGGCCCCAGGCCGATCACCAGGTCTGCCAGATCGATGCTGGTTCCGAGATTGCGTTTTGCCAGGATTGCGTCCACCACGGCCATATGGGGAACTTTGCGGATGCTTTCCCCCTCCGGATCCACCAGCAGGGGGATCATCCCCGCGGCTTCGGTATCGGCGATTTCTTCCAATGACGCAATCTTCCTGGCTGTCAGCCCCTCGACAGTCGCGGTTCCGTCATATACTGCCTCTGAAAAAGCCACCTGCCGCCGAATGGCAGCCGGCCGGCCGGTTTCCAGGACCAGCAGCGGAAACCCGGCGGAACACAGCCTGTGTATGGTCCCTGTGCTCAGATCTCCGGCTCCGCGGATAATAATTCTGTTTCCTGTTTCCATCATCTATCTGTCCTTTCCGTATATGCAAACCGGCGGAACAGAAAATCTGTTCCGCCGGTATCCGCTTATCCCCACATCTGAATCGTGTATACTCCCTGTATCTTCTGCTTCTGCAGCGCTGGTTTCCACTGCCGCGCCTCCTCCGGGGTCATACGCCAGCAGAGTCCGCACCCGGCCGCCACATCCCCCGGCAAAGGTATGATCCTGCCCGGTATGTTCTGCTGTCTGCAGAATTCCTCCATCGCAAGCGCGTCTTCGGTTGTTGCGAAGGTCATGATACAGTAATCTTTTTTCTGACGCACGCTGATTCACCGCCTTACGGCCGGATGACATCCGATGCCTGCATCATCTTTTCCACGATTTCATACATGTTTCCGATGGTGCCCACCTGCACCCGGTCCTTGATCTTGTAAAAGTCCGCGCAGGTGCCGCAGGTAATGATTTTCACACCGGCTGCCTCCATATTTTTCAGATCTTCCAGAGAGTCTGACCCTTCGCAGGTCAGATAGGCCCCGCCATTGTAACAGAGGATATATTCCGGCAGTTCTTCCTGCTGGCTCAGGGCAAAGAGGAAGGATTTCATCAGAATCTTTCCCAGTTCCTCCGAACCGCTTCCCATGGTGCCGGCTGAAATCGCCACCACGGTTCCTCCTGTTTTGCGGGTTACGTCACAGACTTCTTCTGCGGCCGGCGCTGTCTTCATGTCTGCCACCTGATCCTCTGTCAGCGTCATATGCACCCGGTAACGGGCAGCGCCCAGCTTGCTGGAATCCACGCCGTATCCTTTCTGCCGGGCCATTTTGGTCAGGTTCTGGACAGAAGTCTCATTATCCACAAAGATCTCCAGTTCTCCCGCTCCGTCCATCTCCCGGATGGCATTTTTTGTCTTGACAATGGGAACCGGGCACACATCACCCATGGAATCTACTTTGATCATTTCTTTTATTTCCTCCTGCATCTTTCTTGGTATATTTCAGTTTTTTCGGAATCAGCTGACCAGAATCTCCGGTTCTTCCCTTGCGGTCACTTCCCCCACTGCTGCCGCAGGGATTCCCTCCTGCCGCAGCGCGGCAGTCAGATCCCGGGCCTGCTCCGGCGGAAGGGCAAACAGCAGCCCGCCGGAAGTCTGGGGATCAAACAGAATCTCCTCCATGGCAAAGGGCGTATCGCGAAACTGCACATGCGCGCCCACGTAATTCCGGTTTTTCTGGCCGCCGCCGGTGATCAGGAACTGCTCCGCATAGGACAGCGCGCCCTCCAGCACCGGAATCTGATTCTGCCAGATCCTGCAGGAACAGCGGCCGTCCATCATTTCATGCAGATGTCCCAGGAATCCGAATCCGGTGACATCTGTGCAGCTGTGCACATCATACTGGCGGCTGATGACAGAGGCTGCCCGGTTTAACGTGCGCATCTGGTCTGTGGCCTGGTGAAAAGCCTCTTCCGACGCTTCTCCCACCCGGTGGGCCGCACAGACAATCCCTGCCCCCAGTTTTTTGGTAAATACCAGCAGATCCCCCGGCTGGCAGGCATTGTTTGAATAAATATGATCCGGATGTACGGTTCCCATCACCGACAGTCCGTAACGGATCCCCTGATCCATAATCGAGTGTCCTCCCGCCAGCGTGCCACCGGCTTCGATCACTTTTTCCGAACCGCCCCGCATGATCTCTCCCAGGATATTCAGATCCATCTCCTCCGGGAAACAGACGATATTTAAGGCGGTCTTCACTTCCCCGCCCATGGCAAAAATATCGCTTAAGGCATTGGCCGCCGCAATCTGTCCGAACAGGTGGGGATCCTCCACCATCGGCGGGAAAAAGTCCAGCGTCTGAATCACCGCCGTGTCCTCTGAAATCTGATACACGGCTCCGTCATCCCTGCTGTCGTATCCGATCAGCAGGTGACTGTCTTTCGGTCCCCGGGGCAGCTTCTCCAGCACATGGCTCAGAAGCCCTGCCCCCAGCTTGGCGGTGCAGCCGCCGCTTTCACAGAAAATGATCGGTTTTTGTTCCATCTGTTTTTCGCCCCCTCATGGCAATCTGTTCCGCTGTAATCGGAAGCTCATAAAACCGAACGCCGCAGGCCCTGGCCAGCGCATCCGCAATCGCCGGACCCGGCGTATTGATCACGACTTCTCCGATGGACTTGGCGCCGAAGGGTCCCGTGGGTTCATAGCTGCCGACGACAGCCACCTCTATGCTGCCGATATCCAGCCGGCTCGGAATCTTATACTGCATCAGCGAATTTTCTCTCGGCATTCCGCGTTCGTTGTAATTGATATCTTCGGTAAGGGCCATGCCGATTCCCTGAAGGATCCCTCCTTCTGCCTGCACGCGCACCAGGTTCTCATTCAGCGGCGTTCCGCAGTCTACGGCCGCGCAGTAACGCAGGACCCGGGCTTCCCCGGTAAGCAGGTCGGTTTCCACTTCCGCGGCTCCCACCATAAACGGCGGCGGGGACACGCTGGAACTGTGGGTTGCCGACGCCACCAGTTCGATATTGTTGTTGCACATGGAATGCGTGGCAATTTTCTCTAAAGTAATCGCGTCTTCTCCGCCATCCTTGCGGATGACTTCCCGTCCGTCAAAAATTACTTCGGAAGGATCGCAGTTCATCAGCTCCGCTCCCATCCGGCAGATCTGCTCCCGCATTTTCCAGGCGCATTTTTCCACAGCTTTTCCTGTCACATATGCCGTGCTGGACGCATAAGAGCCGGAGTCGTAGGGCGATACATCCGTATCCGCGCTGTATACTTCAATCTGTTCTACCGGGCATTTCAGGACCTCTGCCGCCACCTGGGCCATGGAAGTATCGCTGCCGGTACCCATATCTGCCGATCCAAGCACCAGAGAATAAAAACCGTCATCATTGATCTTCAGGGTGGCGCTTCCCACATCCACCGAAGAAATGCCGGATCCCTGCATCGCCATGGACATGCCGAGGGTACGCACTTTGCCGTTTCCCATATCACGGATCGGGAAATTTCTGTCCCAGTCAATCATCTCCCGGACTTTCTGCAGGCACCGGTCCAGTGTTCCGCTGCTTAGTTTTTCTCCGTAATAAGCCGGCATACAGTCGCCTACCTGCACCATATTCTGCTCCCGCAGGCGAATGGGATCCATGGACAGCTTTTCCGCCAGCTCATTGACTGCGGATTCCACGGCAAACAGTCCCTGGGTCGCCCCGTATCCGCGGTAGGCCCCTGCAGACATATGATTGGTATAGACCACGTCTGACACAAAGCGGAAGGCTTCCGCTTTTCCGTACAGGGGAATAGATTTGTGGCCGGACAGGCCCACGGTGGTAGGGCCGTGTTCTCCATAGGCGCCGCTGTTTGACAGGGTATACAGATCAATGCCCCGGATTCTGCCGTCTTTCATTGCGCCCAGACGGACATGCATCTCCATCTCATGCCGCGGGGAGGATGCCGTCTGTGCCTCTTTCCGGCTGAAAATGATTTTGCTTGGTTTTTTCGTCATCCAGGTGACAAAAGCAGGATAGACTTCTGACACTGCCGTCTGTTTCGCGCCGAAGCCTCCGCCGATCCGCGGTTTGCGTACCCGGATTTTGGATTTCGGGATATGCAGCGCATTGGCCACAATCCGTCTGACATGGAACACAATCTGCGTCGAGCTGACAATATCCAGTCTGCCATAGGTATCAATGGTGCAGAAGGTCTGAAACGTCTCCATCATGGTCTGCTGCACGGCTTTCGTGTGATATACATGGTCGATGACCACCTCACAGTCTGCCAGCACCTGTTCGATATCCCCTTCTCCGCAGGAATCGTGGGCCACCAGATTTCTTCTGTTGTCCGCGCCCACCGGACAGAGGCTTTCCCAGTTCTCCTCCGGATGCACCAGCACCGGGTTGTCCTTGGCGGTATGAAAATCAAGCACCGCATCCAGCACCTCGTACTCCACCCGGATCATGCGCAGGGCCTGATCGACGCAGCGGTCATCTCTGCCGGCCACAATAGCCACCGGATCTCCCGCATACCGCACATGCCGGTCAAGAATCAGCCGGTCATAGGGACTCGGCTCCGGATAAGTCTGTCCCGCCTGGGTAAAGCGCCGCCCGTTCTGGTCAATATCCTGCCAGGTATAAATCGCCTCGATGCCGATCACCTGCCGGGCCGCTTCCGCATCAATCTTTTTTACATAAGCATTCGCATGGGGGGAACGGAGCAGTTTGACGATCAGGCAGTCCTTCGGCGCGATGTCATCGGTGTATACCGGTTTTCCGGTCACCAGCTGCATCGCGTCTTTTTTCCGGACTGGTCTGGATACCACGGTCAGTTCCTGTTCCACCTGCCCCCTTACTTTTTCTCCGGCCTTTGCCCTTCGTTCTTCGGCATACGTTTCCTCTCCGGTGGATTCGATTCCCTGCAGAACGGTTCTCTCTGTATCTTTATCTTTCATTCCGCACTCCTCCGTCTGCCGTCTGGCGCCCGTGTTTCCAGTCAAGAAAGTTCCTTATGGCCCGCATCTGCCCTTCATAACCGCTGCAGCGGCACAGATTGCCCGCCAGATATTCCCGGATGGTCTCCTCATCAGGATCCGGATTTTCACGAAACAGCGCAATGGCATTCATGATCATTCCGGGATTGCAGAATCCGCACTGTTCCGCGCCCTGATCCGCCAAAAAGCTGCCGAATTCCGCTGCTTCTTCCTGAAGGCCTTCCAGAGTCGTCACTCTGCGGTCTGCCGCCCTGGCCGCCAGCACCGAGCAGGACAGTACCGGCTGATCATCCAGGAATACGGTGCACAGGCCGCAGTTCGAGGTATCGCAGCCCCGTTTCACACTGCGGCACCCCAGTTCCCGGACCAGATCAATCAGCAGGGTATCCGGCCGGGCTTCCGTCACAACCCGTTTGCCGTTGAGTATGAATTTCAGTTCCATGTTTCCGCTCCTTTCAGCTGCCGGATTGCTCTGCTGACCAGGACATTCACCAGATGGCTCCTGTATTCCGCGCTTCCCCGCAGGTTACTGCCGGTAGGGATCTTTTCCACGGCATACGCGGCAAATTTTTCCGCTGCCTCTTCCGCAAGCGGTTCTGACAGCATCCCTTCCGCATCCTCCAGCAGGACCGCATGCTGCGGTCTGGCGCCTACAGAAAACCGCCAGGCTCCCTCCGTACTCCGGAACGCGGCACAGGTAAGGACCGGAAAATCTGTGCGGGAACGGCGGACGGACTGGTAAACCATGCGGCCCTTCTCCTTTTTTACGATCAGGCGAATCAGGATGTCTCTGTCCTTGGGCAGATCAACATAATCCCTCAGGGCCACCCGTCCCCCTTTGTACAGTTCCACATAGGTATCCATTGCCAGAAACAGCGTCAGCACATCGGAAAACCCGTATCTTCCGTAAATACTGCCGCCCACGGTGGCAAGGTTTCTGAACTGCACGCCTACAATATCTTTGACCGCCTGACGGGCTGCGCCTCCGGTATAACGGTTCAGCCCTTCATGGATCTCCAGCTGCCGCAGCGTAACCATGCAGTCAATCTGAAATTCCTCCGCAGTCTCCCGAATCGTGTCCAGACGCAGTCCGGACAGGTCAATCGCGGTGTTGATGTTTCCCTGCTCCATCTTCGTCCAGAGCATTCCGCCGATCACCCGGCTGCTTTTCTTCTGATTCAGCTGCCAGGCTTCCTCCAGGCTGGAGGGTTTTTGGTAATTACGTATTCTGATCATTCTCCACGCTTTCATCCTACTAGCTTCGTTCACAGGTATCCTGCACTCAGCGCGGCCCCGATCGCTCCGGCGTATCTTCCGTCCGGACAGGCAGATATTTCTGTATGAAGCGCTTCTCCCAATGACCTTCTCAGATAGTCACAGGTACACAGCCCTCCGGTCAGACATACCATCCGGCCTTCCAGATCCGCTCTGCTGCATTGTGCCGCCACCTTGTTCACTATAGAATGTACCACACCATAGGCGATATTTGCACGTTTTTCTCCACGGCCAATCAGACTGATGACCTCCGATTCCGCAAAAACCGTACACAGGGAGCTGATCTCGGTGCCGGACCCTTCCGCGGCAATGGCACAGAGTTCTTCCGGACGGATGGCCATGGAGTTGGCCATTACTTCCAGAAAACGCCCGGTTCCGGCGGAACACTTGTCATTCATAATAAAATCCCGGACCATTCCCTCCTCCATGCAGATGACTTTCGTATCCTGGCCGCCGATATCGACAATCACCAGACGGTCTGTCTGAAACAGCCAGGACGCCCCCCGCCCGTGGCAGGTAATCTCTGTGATCTGCTTATCCGCGTAAGGCACGGAGATCCTTCCGTATCCGGTGGCTACGCAGGGGTTTTCTGACGGATCGTACCCTTTCCGCACCAGATCCTTCCGGATCGCTTCCGCAGTATCCGCACTGCTCCATCCCGTCGGCTGCAGCTGTCTGTAAATCAGATTTCCGGATGTGTCAAACACCACCGTCTTGGCACCGGAGGATCCAATATCGATTCCAATATAATACATTGCGCACATGCTCCGTTCCTCTAACAGAATCTGTCTCTTTTCGGGCGGATCTGGCAGGGCAGGGCAGCGATGGAGTGATACGCCGCCTGATGTCTGCTGATACATGCCCTGGCCCTCTCCACATCCTCCGGCTGCAGAAGCAGGGACATTCCGCAGCCGACTTCCTTCTGCAGCACCCGGGGCGCCGGCGAGATCCGCGCCGGAATCTTCTCCTCCCGAAGCAGATCATAAAGCGCCATCCCCTGGGTATAGGTTTCAAACAGAATATAATAATTAAGTTTCTCCTGCTGCTCCATGGACACTTATCCCAGCATCTCCACAAATGCCTCAATTCTGGTACGCAGCTGCTCCGTATCTGCGTCTGTGTAATCGGTCTCAATTCCAAGCACCGGGATTCCCGCCTGCTTCAGGGCCCGTTCCACAAAATATCCTTCTGTGTCATAGGTTTCGCAGAATTTCAGATTGACGTCAATGACACCGTCCACCTGATATTCCCGGGCCAGCCGCAGAATATCGTCAATTCTTCCCTGATTCGGCGTAAAGCACGCGCAGTTGATATGAAGATACCGCTCAGCCAGTGCGCGGTACTGCTCTTCCAGCGTTTTTCCGGATTCGTCGGTCAGATGTTCAATATAACGGGTGCCGGTGCAGGATTCCTCACAGACCACTGCCGCGCCGCTGGTTTCAATCAGATGGTGGATCTTCCAGTTCGGGATTGCCATAGGTGTTCCGGAGAGCAGAATCCGACGGGTTCCTTTCGGGAATACGGAAATGCCGTCTCTGTTGCGCTGTTCCAGTTCATCCGCCAGCCGATTCGCCATTTCCGCGCATCGTACCGGGTCATCAAAATACGCAATCTGCATGATCAGCAGCGCGTCCTTGCCGCTGATGGGAATATTTGCGGACTTTCTCGCTTCATAAATACGCAGCAGGGCTTTCCGTTTCTCATTGACGATGTGGATGGCTTCGCCTAACTTCTCCGGTGTCACTGCCTGTCCGGTCAGTTCCTGGGCTTTCTCCGCAAGAATGCGGATCTCATCGGTCCAGCGGTCATAATCCTGCGGCCGCTTCATCTGCGGCAGGTCCATCACGTGAAGCGGCACGTCCTCGGCCAGGATTTCATAGGCCTTCTTCTTGCCGTCACAGGTGGTTTCCCCGATATACATATCCGCGATCCGGAAAAAGGGACAGGTCCGTTCCAGTCTGGCTCCCACCGAGGCCTTGATCAGCGGGCAGGTGTTTTTCGGGAGCACTTTCTCTCCGCCCTGCACCCAGAACTGGGAGCCGCCGCACAGTCCGGTCACAATTCCTCCGGCTGCGATCAGCACTTCGTCCGGCACATAAGTGCAGAAAGTGCCAAACACCTTTTTCCCCTGTTTCTGCGCTTCGATTAACTCTCCCGGGCGGATCCCGTGAATATCCGCCACCACCATATCCCAGAAAGCCATGCCTTCCGGCCGGTTCTCCTGTGAAAGAAATACATCCCCAAAGGCCTGGGGCAGCACTTCGCACAGGGCGTCATGCTTCTCCAGATCCATTCCCAGGTCTTCCCACATCTGTCTGTAATCTGCCATTGTTCCTTCTCCTCTTTCTCTGCTCTGCCGCAGTATTTCATGCAATTAATGTATGGGTTCCATCGTCAGCTCCCGCAGCGCATCCACTGCCGCGTCCGCTTCCTCCGGTGTATTCATATAGGAAAAACTGAACCGCACCGCGCCCTGGGCAGCCGTCCCCAGCGCCTCATGCATCAGCGGCGCGCAGTGCCCGCCGGCCCGGGTGCAGATTCCGTAATCGGTGTTCAGTACATCGCTGACTTCCGCCGAACTCCAGTCCCGAAGATTCAGCGCCACGATGGCGCAGCGTTCCTCTGCCTGAAAATCCCCGTAGATCCGGATCCCCGGCAGTTCCTTCACGCCGTCGTAAAAACGGCGCATCAGCGCCTGTTCCTTCCGGTGTATGGCGGCAAGCCCCACGGTGTTCAGATAGTCAATCGCCGCATCCAGTCCGGCAATCCCGTGCCCGTTCAGCGTCCCTGCTTCCAGCGCCGCCGGCATTTCCTTCGGATGGCTGCGGTGATAGGTCTGTATGCCGCTTCCTCCCGTCTTCAGCGGACGGATGGTCAGTCCTTTCCGGACACAGATTCCTCCGGTCCCCTGGGGGCCCATCATCCCCTTATGCCCGGTAAAACACAGTACATCAATCTGCATCTTCTGCATGTCAATGGGAAATACGCCTGCCGTCTGCGACACATCCGCCACGAACAGAAGTCCGTGTTTGCGGGCGATCCGGCCCAGGCGTTCCAGATCCACCAGGTTGCCCGTCAGATTGGATCCGTGGGTGCTGACAATCATCCGGGTATTCGGGCGGACGGCAGCCGCAAAGCTGTCATAATCCAGGGTCCCGTCTGTCCTGCAGGGCAGAATCGTCAGCTCCACGCCCCGGTCCTCCAGTTCATACAACGGACGCAGCACGGAATTGTGTTCCAGCACGGAGGTAATCACATGATCCCCCGGATTCAGAATCCCCTTCAGCGCAATATTCAGCGCTTCGGTGGAATTGCAGGTAAACGCCACCTGCGACGGTCCCTCCGCGTGAAAGAAATCTGAAACCTTTTTTCTGGTATCAAACACGGTACGCGCCGCCCCGAGAGAAGCCCCGTGCACACCCCTGCCGGCGTTTCCGATGGTCTGCATCGCTGTCAGCACCGCGTCCAGCACCTGTTTCGGTTTTTTTAATGTAGTAGCCGCATTGTCCAGATAGATCATATGGGCCTCCGTATTCAAAATTTTATTTATCATAACAAACTTTTTGTCATGTAAATAATAGCATACTCCGGATCGTCTGAACAGATAAAAATCTAACAGTTTTTTACAGAAAATTTCGTGGAAATGACTGTTACGAAGCAAAAAAAGAACCGGCAGATCCCCCTCTGCCGTCAGCTGCCTGACAGCAGAAAGAACCCACCGGTTCCTGTCTGCGGAAAATCGAGTGCCGAATCCGGAAGACCCCTTCTGTCTTCTAAAGCTCGATATCCATCGTGATATGAAAATCATACTGCGGGAAAGTCCTGCGGATCTCATCCGACACCTGGTCAAACAGGCCTTCCCTGTCTTTTTCATCAAAACTGATTACCAGGTCCAGCGAGGCATACCCGCTCTCCTGGTTTAAATAAAACCCATGCATTCCCGTCACATGCGGATGGGTCAGGGCCAGCGCGGCCACCTGCTTCCGCAGCCGGCTCACCTGATTGTCCCCGGTATTCATGGAATAAATTCCGATACCGGTCAGAATCACCCGATGCTCCCGGTACACCTTTCTGGCAATTTTGCGCTGCAGCATATCCAGCCGGTCAGCCGTGCAGGTATCCGGCACTTCGATATGCACGGAGCCCAGCATCCGGTCCGGCCCGTAATCATGAAGATGCAGATCGTACACCCCAAGCACCCCGTCAAAGCTGCGGACCGTTGTCTTGATTTTGCCTGCCAGTTCCCCGGAGACTTTCTGGCCGAGAATCTCGCTTAACGCGCTGCGAAGCAGATGTACGCCTTCAATCAGAATAAAGATTCCGATGATTCCGCTGGCAAAGGCCTCCAGATGCAGGCCGGTCAGAATATTCACCACCGCCGCCGCGAGGGTCAGAACAGAGATCAGCGCATGGTGAATGGCCTCCGCGCCGGAGGCATGCAGTGCCTTGGACTGTACCGGTTCTGCCTTCTTTTTTGTGTACACACCGTAAAGGATCTTCACAAGAATGGACACAATTACTACCGTCAGGGTAACGCCGGAGTAATGGGTCGCGTGGGGAGACAGAAAAGCCTCTGCCGTCTCCCGCATGGCTTCCACACCTGCATACAGCACAATCAGCGCGATGGCCAGAGTCACCATATATTCCATACGCCCGTATCCGTAGGGGTGTTTTCTGTTCGGACGCTTTTCCGAAAAAACAGTGCCCGTAATAATTACCCCGGAAGCCAGCGCATCCGTAAAATTGCTTACCGCATCCGTCAGTACGGCTGCCGAACCGGAAATCAGTCCGAATACAATCTTGAACAGACCCAGCAGCACGTTTGCCAGTACGCCCCCTGCGCTGGTGCGCAGAATAATTCGATTCCTTTCTTTTCTATGCATGGTTTGCTATCCGTCCTGTGTCTTTCCGCTTAATCCAGTACCATTTTCACCGCGCCGTACATGCCCGCGTCATTGCCCAGTGTGGCCAGGGCAAATTCCGCATCCGCGGAAGCGTGGAAGGCATACTTGCGGTAGTGGCGCTGAATCGTTTCAATCAGAATATCCCCTGCCTTGGAAACACCGCCGCCGATGACAAAAATCTCCGGATCGAACACACAGGCAATCAGACTGCAGGCATTTCCCAGCTCCTCACCGATAAATTCCACGATTTCCAGAGACAGTTCATCTCCTTTTTTCGCGCAGTCAAACACCTCTTTCGCGGAAAGATAGGACACATTCCGCAGCATGGACGGGCGGTCGCTCTGCACCAGCATCTCCTGGGCCTTCCGCGCAATGCCGGTGGCGGACGCGTACTGCTCCAGATGGCCGTGCTTGCCGCATCCGCACACCAGCGTTTCCTCCCGGTTCACACGCATATGCCCGATCTCTCCGGCTGCTCCGAACCGTCCGGAAATAATCTTTCCGTCATGCACAATGCCGCCGCCGATTCCCGTACCAAGGGTCAGCATCACCAGATCTTTGTGATTCTTTCCGCCTCCCTGCCACATTTCACCCAGGGTTGCCGCATTTGCGTCGTTCGTGACCTTTACTTTGGCGATTCCGGTCAGCTCCGCGGTCTTTTCCGCCACATCCAGAACACCCCAGCCGAGATTGGCGCATTTGTTCACAATCCGTTCCTCCAGTACCGGCCCCGGCACATCAATGCCGATGCCTTCGATCTCGGTCTTTGAAATATTTTTTTCTTTCAGTTTTTCATCAATGGACCCTGCGATATCTCCCAGGATCAGCCGCCCGCCGTCCTCTGTACGGGTCGGAATCTCCCAGCTGTCCTCCATTCTGCCCTCGGTCAGAAACAGGCCGATTTTTACAGTTGTGCCGCCGATGTCCACGCCAAACGCATACTTTTTCATATTCGATTTCTCCCTTCTGCATCCATCCTGTGCCGGAACCCAATGGAAATACCGGAAAAGGCGGCCGGATCAACCGGCCGCCTGCCAAATGCATGTTATTGTATCTGCTGTTTACTCTGGTTTGTATTCATCAAAATCATACGCAATCACTCCGAAGGGGGTCTCCTGCTCACGAAGCGCAATGGATTTGGACATTGCTTTGATCTCATCCGCGCTTACGCTGCGTCCCAGCTCGCTGGAAAGAACCACACCTTCCGACAGGAAAGCCGTCTGCATCGCAATGTACGGGGAATCAATTCTGGTCTCATCGGTCAGCTCGCCGCGCAGGTAGGAGTACCACTGCAGCTGGTTGTCATTGTATTTTTCCATTTCCGGATTCAGGGCAAGCTCCTGCATACCGGTGATATCGCCGATCGCGCAGTCTAACTTGTTGTCAAACAGCACGCCGTCTGCATCTACGCCGAACCACTCCAGCTTCGGGTTCTGCAGCGCGCCGCCGCCGATGATGGAGCCGCCGTCCGGAACCGCCAGCGGACCGCCTGTGGTGTCCACGTCGGTGAATTTAAGTCCGCCCAGGGAACCGGCAATGAAGCTGCTGCCGATCTCATCCATGTGCATTGCCCAGTCTTCGTAGATATCCATGGAAATGCCGCCTTTGAAGCGTGCCATGCCGACGCCCAGGTCCTCGATCGGGGTGTGGCAGTTCACTGCGTCATCAATGCGCCGGTCTCTCCAGTAAGAGCAGCTCTGCACGCCGTATACGCTCTCCAGCTCCGGCATCCCCAGCACATAAAGCATCTGTGCCAGATGGTAAATGCCCAGGTCAAACAGGGGACCGTGCACACCAATCCGCGGATCGATAAAGTCATGGCTGAAGAAGGGCATATCATAGCCCGGACGGCCCTGACGTCTGTGCCCCACACTTCTCACATGGTAGATGTCTCCCAGTTTGCCTTCCGCGATCATCTTTTTCGCGATACGGGTCTGGGGATTGTAGATGGAGCTGATCTGTACCGCCAGCTTCTGGCCGTATTTCTCCTGTGCGTCATAGAGGATCTTTGCGTCTGCGTAGCTTGCGGCCATGGGCTTCTCTGAATAGCAGGGATAGCCTGCAGCCATTACAGCAGTGGCAACTGAAGTATGCAGGTTGTTGTGTACGCATACCTCTACCTCGTCGATGTCGTCCCGTTTCAGCATCTCACGGAAATCTGTATAAAGTCTGTCTTCGGCAAGGCCGTACTTCTGTCCGAAGGCCTCTACACGTTCTTTTACAATATCGCAAGCCGCTACGACTGTCAAGTTCTGGCCTCTTTTTTTCAGGTTATTGATTACGGTCATATGACGCTCGGAAATCATTCCGGTTCCGATAATGGCAATTCTTATTTCTTTCATACTGTTTCCTTTCTTGCTGTTCTGCACATCCCTCTGCGGGCACTGTATTTTTCTCTGTTACCAGCCCAGGATCTTCAGGTATTCCCGGCTTCTTCTCGCGCACTCCAGCGGATCTGTCTCGTAGTGTTCATCCTGTTCCACTACCGCCCACCGGGTGTTTGCCTCCAGTGCGGCATCCAGAATCGGTTCCCAGATCATCTGTCCGAAGCCTACCGGACGGAACCCGAAGTATCCGGTATCTTCCTCCGACTCCTCTTCTTCGATGCCGATCAGTTTATACATATTTTTTACTTCACCCTGTTTGATGTAATCCTTCAGGTGGATCACCGGCAGACGGTCCGTGTATTTCTTTACAAAATCTGTTACCGCGCCCGTAGCCACATCACACCAGCAGGTGTCCAGTTCGCTCATCAGATGGTCGTGGGGAATGGCTTCAAACATGGCATCATAGCCCCATCTGCCGTCCGGCAGTCTGACGAACTCAAAGTCGTGGTTGTGATACAGGAAGGTCATGCCCGCCTGATGGATCTTCTCGCCCACCTGATTCAGCAGCGGGAGAAATTTTTCAAACCCTTCCGGATTCACCGGACGGTACTCCTCTGCCATATACGGCATTACCAGGTATTTCACACCGATTTCCGAATAATCCGCAATGACCTGATCCAGATCTTCCATCATCTCCGCAAATGCCACATGGGCGGAGATCGGTGTCAGTCCCACCTCATCCAGGATCTGTTTTGCCTCGGCGGGTTTGAGACCGTACAGTCCGGCCAGTTCCACGCCGTCATATCCCATATCTTTGATCTGCTGCATCACGGTCCGGAAATTTTCCGGATGGTCTTCCAGAAGATCTCTCAGGCCGTATACCTGTATGGCAATCGGAAGTTTCTTGCTCATTTCTGTTTTCCTCTCTTTCCTGCGTCAGTCGCCAGTCTTATTCAAAATCAATGGATTTGCCGGTGCGTCCGGATTCTCTGACCGCATCCATCAGCCGAAGTACGCGGCGTACCTGCGGAATTGTCACAAAAGGCTCTTCTTCCCCGTGCCAGGAACGGATGTAGTGATCGAAGAAGTCCCTGTGGCCGGTATGCACTTCCGGCAGCGCCTCCGTTACAATCGTGCCTTCCGGCGCCGGTCCGAAGGATCTGGTGGGGCCTGCGGCCGTCATGGTCCGCTTGCCGCCCACGTTGGTCAGCAGATGGGTGGTACGTACGATCTTTCCTTCCGGGAAGAAGCCGTCCACATACGCGGTTCCTTTGTTTCCTGCCACAAACCAGTGCCGCTCAAACCACTTGTCCGCGGTCTTGTCCGCCAGATAATACGTACCCAGCTCTACGGTAGCGGTTACGCCGTTGTCAAACCGCAGCATGATCTGGAAGTAATCATCCACTTCTTTATTGATGACATTGCGGATGTCCGCAAATACGGATTTCAGTTTTGCTCCCGGGAACATCCAGCAGACCTGATCCAGCAGATGCACGCCCCAGTCATACAGCATGCCGCCGCCTTCGCTGACAAAGACATGCCAGTCATGCATATTGCCGTTAAAGCCGTACAGCAAATTCTTAATGGCATATACATCACCCAGTGTGCCGGAATCACAGACTTCCTTCGCGGTGCGGAAATCCGGGTCAAACCGTCTCTGCTGATGCACGGTGAATTTCACGCCGTTTTTCTTTACCGCCTCCTCCATCTCATCCAGCTCTTTTAAGCTCATTGCCACCGGCTTCTCGCAGATAATGTCTTTGTGGGCCTCTGCTGCCTGAATGACCAGATCGTGATGCTGATTGTTGTTTGCCGCAATCAGAACCACGTCTACTTCCGGATCCGCCAGCAGTTCCTCATTGCTGCTGTAACGCTTCAGACCCTCTTTCACATCCTCCAGCTGCTCCGGATCCCGGTCCGAGAATCCCACCAGCCGGATTCCCGGAAAGTCAGAAAGCATTTTCTCATGCTCATGTCCCATAAATCCGTGTCCGATAATTGCAATTCTGATATCCTGTGCCATGTTTTCCTCCTGTATCACGTTCTGTATTTTCCAGCGCTTCTTCTGTCTCTATGCAATGTCAGTATCCGGGGATCTGTCGCGTTTCCCCTGTTTCTTTCTGTGTATATCCTACCAATTCCGGCGCCTGCCCTTCTATTCCGGTTTTTACAATTACCTGTCATTCTTTGCACGCTCAGAATTCCGCTTTTTTTCAGGTGCAACATTTGATCCATTTTCGTTGCATCCTCCTGCCGTTCCGGGTCAATCCCTCTTCTCCGAACCGCAAAATGCCGTTCCGGAACATTCAGTTCTTCCGGAACGGCATACCGCGCAACACCTGTATTCAGTTTTTCTGCGGATTACACAATCAGCAGCCGTCTCTCATTCACATGATGGCCGAACTCCGGCAGGAATACCATGTTTTCCTTATCCGGATCCAGATGTGCCTGAATGATCGGAGGCATATAGGAGGAAGTAAAGCAGAATCCGTATTTTAAGTCATGATAGCCCTGGGCGAGTCCGCCTTCCTTCTTCACTTTCAGCACGGCCGGTTTGGTCACGGACCAGTGTACCTGATAATTGGTCTTCATCTCTTCGTTGGTATATTCTTCCCCGTCAATGACCCAGGTGATGGAATCTTTTTCAATTCTCTCCCCGTCCACAAACAGGGTGCCCGGACGAATCTGTGAAAGGAAAATTCCCCGATAATACGGCAGTCTTACCTTAAACTGAAAGCCTGTCACATTTCCTTCCACATCTTTTGTATTTCTGAAGCCTACCGACTGAATTACCTGTTTTTCCATACAATCGCCTCCTTAGTCTCCGAGCAGATTCTTCAGCATGATGTGCTGTTTTCTCAGTGTCTGCCCCACTTCATATCCGTCGTCATATTTATCCGCTCCCTCGTATTCGCTGAGCAGATAGCCCTCATATCCGTTCTCTGCCATCACACGGATGATTTCCGGATATGGAATGGTGGTTTCCCGGAAATCGTCGCTCATATTGATAAATTTCGCATGGCAGCAGTAAATGTACGGCAGCAGCGGAATGATATCTTCCGGCTGATTCGGGGTATAGTTCGGATCCTTCCACTCATCTTCCCGGAATTCCGTGCGGAATACGGAGAAGTCAATATTCAGGCCGAAATGCTTGGTTCCCGTCTCTTTGATGAAATCCACGAAATCAGTAACCAGTTTGCCTTTCAGGTTCGACGGCGTATGGATCTCCGGGCACATTTTGATGTCCAGTTCTTCCGCCAGCGGAAGCGCGCCCTTGATGATTTCTCTCCAGTTGGTCACCGGCTCCAGCAGATCATTGATGACCGGCATTTTGGTACGCATCACAGTGAATCCCAGACGATGCGCCAGACGGATATCCCGCTTCAGCATCTCAACCGATTCCTCGGTGGTCAGATCTCTGTCCCCCAGCACATGGGAGTCGATCCAGTTGCCGTATTCCACCGGCACGATTTCATACTTGTCACACAGGCGGAACCAGTTCTCCACCCACTCATCCGTCGGATACGGATAGTTCTCGATATGGGTGTTTGCCAGAATCTCGATTCCGTGGGCGCCCATATCATGCACATCTTCAAAACAGTCTTCCAGTGTCTTGGTCAAGCCGAATTCCGCCGAGTAGCTGTACAGCGCCACGCCGCGCTTCGGTCCTTTTCTGTCATAAGTATACATAGTGATTCTCCTTCTTGCTGATCTGCCGGCTTCTGCTCACAGGGCAGAAATCGGCGGATCCTTCCGGCACCTGTTACTGTGCCTGTGTTTCCTTATCTTCTGCGGCATGTCTTGCCTGCAGTCTTTCGCGGATGGCATCCGCCTCCTTGTCACTCATCTTCCATAACAGGCAGAGCAGGCAGGCAACAATGTATAAGATAGCCGGGATCAGATTTACGGTAATATTGATTCCGCGCTGTGCTGCAGGCGTCTGCGGCGCATTGGCCACATAACCAAACGCTGCCATGATCACTACGCCTGCGGCGCCGCCAATGGCGTTTCCTACTTTTGTTGCAAGGCCATAGGTTGCGTATGCGGTACCGTCGGTACGCACGCCGGTCTTCTCTTCCATATAATCCACAGAGTCCGCTACCATGGACAGAGTCATGGGCATACCCACATTAAAGAGACCGAAAATGACATCGCCGAAGATAACCATCGGCATATTGTCAAACGGCGCAAAGAACATGATCAGCAGACCTGCTACCTGAACAGCCATGGAACCCATAAGCACGTTTCTCTTACCGATCTTTTTCGCGATTGCCGGCACAAACAGAGAACCAAGGATACCCAGCAGCGTCGGCAGGGTCATGATAACGGAAATCATGGTAAAGGACCCCAGGTCATAAATAACCCAGTAAGCGCAGACTGCGATACGTCCCATGAACGCGGTCATCTGTACGACCATGATGGCGCTGATGATCATCAGGTATTTGTTGGTTACCAGATTTTTTATGGTTTCCTTTAAAGAGAACTTCCGGTTCATTGTGGAAGCCAGCGGTTTCACATTTTCCTTGGAGGTAAAGAATACAATCAGGAACAGCGGAATGGAAATGATGGCATAAACGATCACCGTCATCAGATAGCCTCTGGCATCCGCAACTTTTGCTCCTTTTGCGGAAAACGCAAGCAGCAGTACCGGTGAGAGCGCGTTTACTACAGCCATACCGGCATTCATGCCGATGTTTCTGGAAGTATTGATCTGATTTCTCTGGTTTGAGTCCTCAGACATAACTGCCGCCATTGCGCCGTACGGAATGTTGGTCAGCGTGTACAGCATACCTGCGATGATATAAATCACTGCCGACCAGATGACGCCTGCCGCGCTGGAGCCGCCAAAGGGGTTGGTAAAGGTCAGTACGGAAAAGATTGCCAGAAACGGGCTTCCGAAGGCGATATACGGGCGGAACCGTCCCCATCTGGATTTCGTACGCTCTGCAATCGCGCCCATCATCGGGTCATTGACCGCATCCCAGATTCTTGCCACAATCATAATCACAGATACCGCCAGCGGTGCCAGACCCACGATATCCGTATAGAAAATTGTCAGATAGGAGCCGACGAATGTCCATACAAACTGTGACGCCAGATCACCAAAGCCATAGCAGACAACAGCGGCTTTTGAAGCTCTTAGCTTATTATCCATTTCATTTTCCTCACTTTTTCTCTCTGCATGTTTTACATATGCCAAAACCGGTTTTTCTGCTGATACAGAACTGTATCAACCTTATGGCTACATAATAGCGAATCTGATATTTGTCTTCTTTTCCCGTTTTTACAATCCGTTGCGGCTGATTGCATAAAATTTTTATAAACGAAAGCTCCTGCAAGAAATGACATTCATCTCTTGCAGGAGCTTTCTCCTGACCGTCCTTCCCGAAAAGGATCCTATACCGGATTTTGTCGTTTGCCTTTCTCTGACGGGTGCCGGTGTCTGCGGTAAATGTGCATCAGCACAACTTCCTGGGGTTCCAGTTCCGCTGTGACTTCCAGGGTGCCGTTTCGTTCCGCCGTCTCTCTCTGCATTTCGATTTCCGGGATGCTGACCGCCTGCAGATACTTCACATCCTCCCGGTTCAGTTCGCTCTCAAAGCCGAACCTTCTCCAGGTATCCAGAATGCTGCCGCTTCTGGCATTCAGTCTCCGGTTTTTGATCGCATACTCCCCAGCAGCTTCCATGTGCTGAAGCATAAGGGTGATTTTCAGTGTTTTCTCATCTTCGAAACGAATCTTCTGCACCCGCTCCAGATCCACCTCCTCATTCTGCAGGGGACTCCCCTGCCGGAACCAGGAAAAATGGTGGAAGAGAATGTACAGGTCCCCGTTTTCCTTGCTTGTCACAATGTAATTGCTGCCCCGGGCCCGGTACTGGGATCCCATGCTGTTCAGGAACGACAGGGCAAAAAAGGCCGGCTTGCGGATAGTATCCTTTGTCAGCAGACCGACGCCCCCGTTTACTACCTTGCTGGTATCAAAGTAACTGCTGACCCAGTCCGTGCCGCTCATCACGCACATCATGTCGGTTTTTCCCCACAGTTCCACGGTTTTTGCCACCAGATAAGCCGAGCGGAAACAGGAATCGTTCAGGAAATTCCGGTTGGCGATGGTGTTGTTCCATTCGGTAATCAGGAGCTTCCGGTCACTGATCCCCGCCTCATCCATCAGCCTGCGCATCTGGAGAATCCGGTCTTCCTCAATATTCGTGTTTCTGGAAATATATCTTCCGGGCGGTCCTGCCGCTTCATTCCTCCGGAATTCATAGGGAAACAGAAGAAACGAGGCAAAATCCGGGATGCAGTCATTTGCCGCGCATCGGCGGTAAAACGCAAGATCATATTCCCGGTCATGATCGATCACCGAGGAAATTCCGCCTACCTGAGCGCCGGGAACCATGCGCCGCACCGTGTGATAGACGTACTCCCAGGCCTGATAGAAATCAAACCGGGGATCCTGATAGACACCGGACCGGGGTCCGTCATGGAACCCGTCTCTGGCCAGCTCAAACGTCCAGGAAGAAACCTCCTCCAGGCCGTACCGGTTTATGATATTGAAGAAAAAGGCATAGATAATGTCTTCCCAGATCTCCCTGGATACAAAGGGAATATATTCTTCATTGTAGTAAATCACATCCCCATCTGTCTTGATAGCCGTATCCGGACGTCTGCCCAGATCCAGAAACGGGCGGATATGATGCTGCACCAGGAAATCCAGCGCCTGGTTAATCAGGTCAAAATTATACTGTCCGAAGGTGCTGCCGTCCGACACCTGACTTTTGATGGAAAATACATTCCAGAGCCTCACACAGCTGATCTGCAGATGTTCCTGCAGATACAGCACATGGAACTGGATATTGGCCCGGGTCAGATTGTGCAGTGCCCCCACATTGATACAGCTGTTCCAGGTCTGAGGATAATCCGCCGGTTTCTCTTTCGACAGATCCAGCAGTACCCGCATCTCATGCTCCTGGGTTCCCTGCTGATACCCCTTTTTCTGCAGTTCCGTACGGATCCTGCTCTCTTCCAGCATACGCGCTTCTTTTTCTTTTTCCGCTGTGATCCGGTTCTGCTCCCGGTATTCCGAAGGGGTCATATGCATCACTTTCCGAAATGCGCGGTTATAAGCGGATGAATTGGAAAAGCCGCAGTTCATCGCGATCTGGGTCAGATTCTGATCCGAATAATTCAAAAGTCCCAGCGATGACTTTACCCGCAGCTGCATGACATAATCCGCAAAATAGACCCCTGTTTTTTTCCTGAAAATCCGGGACAGTGTGGAAGTGGATACATACATCTCCTCTGCCAGACCGGACAGACTGATTTCTTCATTGATATGATTCAAAATATACTGCATCATCTGACGCATCCGGACATCCGCTTCACTCTCGCCGATCTCCACCCGGCTCTGCTGTATCTGATAATTTTCAATCAGATGATCCATCAGGTTCAGCAGAAGGCTGTCCTGCCGTGCCCGGGTCTGATGCTTCTGGGAGGTATATTCTGCTGTCAGATCGATCAGAATTTCCCGGATATCCTGATAGGAATGCATCGTATCGCTGACAGAATCCACATACAGGATCAGATTCCGGTTTTCCATAATTTCCGCAAGCATGGCGCCGGAATAAGACGCCACTGCATACAGCGCGTTCCGTACATCCCGCAGTTCATAATTCATTCCCGGATTGATCAGAAGAATATCCTCGTGCCGCATGGGAATGCTTTCTCCGTGATACAGTACCGTCATTTCTCCTTCCAGAAGAAACAGTATCACCAGATCGGTCTGGATATGCTCTTCTCCGCTTCTGGCTCTCCGAACAGTAAACCCAAGATTCTTCATGTCTGCTGATCTCCTTTATGATAAAAATCTTAGCAGTTCTTCCGGAAATACGCAATAAACAAGTGCAGCTTCCGAGAATCCCTTCTGCCGGCCATCCGATCCTGGTACAGAAACACCGCCCGGGAACCCGGACGGCGCTTTACGGTGTTTTGACTCTGATGCTTCCTTCGACGCAGGCCTGGGCGATTACACGATCACCATATGTTCTCTGGTATAAGTACCTCCGTGAAAGGAACAGCTGTCACCATTTTCATCAAACTGGTCCAGAAACGGCGGCATATAGGAACAGCTTGCCGCAAACCGCACGGACACATCATGAAAGCCCTGGGCCAGTCCGCCTTCCTGATAGATTTTCAGTGCCGCCACATCCGTAATGCGCCAGAACGCGTCGGATGCCTCTGCCAGTTCCTCCACAGTGTATTCCCGGTGATTGATTTCCCAGTGCACCTGTTCCTTCGGATAGGTTACCCCATCCACAACTACCTTGCCCGGCCGCAGCTGGCTGAGCCAGATGCCCCGGTAATAATCGGAACGAACGCAGATCTGGAAGCCCACGATTCGTCCGTTTTCTTCCATATTGTGAAATCCTCTGTACTGAATTACATTTGCTTCTAACATGTTTTGCCCCTTCCCGACTAATATCCCAGCAGCCGTTTCAGCATCACGTGCTGTTTTCTGAGTTCCTGTGAAACATACCCCGGCACATCCTTGTTCGCGCCCTCATACTCGCTGAGCAGATAACCTTCCCAGCCATTGTCCTGCAGGACTTTGATAATTTCCGGATACGGGATGGTCAGCTCCCGGAAGGAGTCATCCATTTTATTGAATTTGGCATGAATACATTTTACATAGGGAAGAAGCGGTATGATCTCCTCCGGCTGCGAATGCTTGCAGTCCGGATTAAATACCACAACACCGGGCACATCAAAGCGGTTCTGAAAAACACTCAGGTCAATATTCAGTCCGAAATGTTCCGTTCCTGTCTCTTGGATGAAATCCACATAATCTGTCACAAACTGATCTGCAAGAACTGTCGTCAGATGGATCTCCGGACACATCACCACGTCATACTTCTCCGCTTTCGGAAGCACCGCCCGAATGATTTCTCTCCAGTTTTCCACCGGCGCCAGCTGGTCATCGATGACGCCCATCTTCGTCCGGAGGATACGGAAGCCCAGCGCGTGGGCAATCCGGAAATCATTCACCAGTTTTCTGCTGGCTTCTTCTACGCTCATCATCCGATTCTTATACAGGCGGTTATCAATCCAGTGGCCATATTCCACCGGCTCAATCTGATACTGCCGGCAGAGCGCGTTCCATTTGGCCAGATAGTCATCGCTCAGATCCGGATAGCTGTCGATATGGGAATTGGCCAGTATTTCCACACCGGTGGCACCCATGTCATACATATCCTTAAAACAGTCCTCCAGGTTCATGGTTCTTCCGTATTCTCCCGAATAACTGTAAATCGCGACGCCCCGTTTTATTTTTCTCTCTGCATCCATATGCCGCATACTCCTCTCTTTCTTTTCTCTGCCCTTATATCTTAGAGGTCTGCGGCAAAAAAATCTTTTCAAATGTTTCCGCTGCGGCATATGGTTCTTGTGTCTTTTCTTTTCCGGCGGAAAATCTGCAATATATGATATGCATTCATTGCGGCACACCGACTCCATGACCCGCACCGCTTGCATGCCACTGCCGCATTTATTCCATATCTTCCGGCGGCCGGTATAGGAAGCATCCCTCTTCATGGGAATGAATCACGCCGGCAGCCTGCAGATAGGAATACATGATCGTTGTGCCGACAAATTTCATGCCCCGCTGCTTCAGATCCGCGGAAACCGCATCGGAAAGGGGTGATGTGGTCCGGCCGATCTCCCGCAGCGTCTTTCCCTGGGTCCAATGCCAGAGATACCGGTCAAAACTGCCGTATTCCGCCTGTATCTTACGGAAAATCTTCGCGTTGTTCACCGCGGCGCGGATTTTCAGCCGGTTGCGGATGATGCCCGGATTGCCCCGCAGTTCCTCCAGTTTCTCTTCTCCATAGCTGCAGACCCGCTCCAGGTCAAAGCCGTCAAAAGCCTCCCGGAACGCCTCCCGTTTATTCAGCACGCATTCCCAGGAAAGCCCCGCCTGAAACATCTCCAGAATCAGCAGTTCAAACAGCCTGTGGTCGTCATGCAGCGGCACGCCCCATTCCTCATCATGGTAGCGGATATACCGTTCGTTGTCCGGTTTGCACCAGCGGCACCTGGGTTTTCCGTCCGGCCAGCGAAGCACGGACTTTACCTGTTCTGCTGTCTTCCGCTTCTCCTCTGCCTGCCCTGCCCCGCCGGATTTGCGGGAGGGAACCTTCGGCACAAACAAGCCGCGCTGCTTCAGATCAACGCCTTCGTTCTCCAACAGACGGATCTTTTTCTCAAATCCTCCGGCATAGCCGGTCAGGCTGCCGTTTTTTCCTACGACACGATGACAGGGCACCATCACCGACAGCGGGTTGTGTCCCACGGCGCCGCCCACGGCCTGAGCAGATACCCTTGGTCTGCCGGTCCGTGCCGCGATCTGCTTTGCGATGGCCCCATAGGTGGTTGTGGCTCCAAACGGAATCTTCAGCATTTCCTCAGAAACCATCCTGCGGAATTCCGATCCGGTCAGCGCCAGATCCGGAAAAATGCCTGGATCTTTTCCGGAAAAATACTGATCCAGCCATTCCGCCGCCTTCCGAAACACCGAAAGGTTCTCTTTTTCCGTTTTCCCCTGCTCCGGCATCAGGCTCCGGTCATAGACCTGTCCGTCAAACCACAGCCCGAACAAGCGCCTGCCATCCTCTGAAAACAGCGTTATCATTCCAAGGGGAGACGAGTAGTTCCAGTAATAACTCATCGCATGCCCATCCTTTCCGATCTGGATTTCCACATTGGTGCCCATCCTTTCCGATCTGGCTTCTCACATATGGATTTCCGCATTGGGATTCTCCTATTTGGAGTCCCTCATCTGAATTCTCACAGGAAATGATATTCCCTGATTTCCGCATTTCTGATCCCGAACTCTGCAAACTCCTGATTCGTCATATCCCGGAAATAGGATTCAACGATTCTGGAAATTCCGTTGTGCGCCACCAGCAGACGGACCTTTTCCGGCTCGCTCTTCAGATCATCCAGCAGATTATAAATGCGCTGGGCCACCCGCATCATAGATTCTCCGCCGCCAAAACTGTCCGTAAAGTTCTCTTTGGCTTTTCGAAACGCAGCTCCGTCCCGGGGTGTTCCTTCCCAGCGGCCGAAACTCTGCTCCAGCAGACGGGATTCCGCACGCACCGGCACACCGATGATCCCTGAAATTTCCCTTGCCGTATCATATGCCCGCTGCAGCGGTGAAGTCAGAATTTCGTCAATCGTGATCCGTCCCGCATCCATTTCCGCTTTCAGCCTGCGGCCGGTCTCCCGCGCCTGCTCATGTCCCAGCCCAGTCAGCGGGCTGTCCGTTGTGCCGCAGATCTTGTTTTCCACATTCCATACAGTCTGTCCATGCCGGACAAAATAAAATTTTCCCATGGTTTTCCTCTGTCTTTTCTACGCATCATTGCATCAGATCAAATATTGTCATCTGATGATCCCGCCAGCTCTCCTGCTCCGCCTCATGGATTCTGTCTCCCGGCAGAAATCCTCCGATCAGAAACGGAGCCTTCGGGTCATGTTTTTTCATGTTCTGCCGGACAAGCGCCGCGCTGTAATTCGCGTAGCAGTATCTGCACAGATGTCCGCAGGTATTGTAGGCTCCGATATCACAGGACAAATAGCAGGCACATTCTTTTCTGGCTCCGGGGCGTTTCGGTACCCGAAGATGTCCGTGAATCGCCGTCTCATAGGTCTGAACTGTCATACAGCCCCTGCAGTCCGCGCCGTACTGCGCCAGTTCATTTCCCTCCGCGCAGGGTCTGACAGTCATTCCATACTTTCCGGCGATCGCAATCATTGCCCGGCCAAGGGTGAGGCGATCCGCCTGCGGCACGCTGCGGACTTCCGGAAAATTCCGGATCACTTTGGAATAAAGATCCACAAAACTGATGACACAGGTCTTCGTATACCCTGCAAGTTCCGCAGCCATCTGTTCAAATTCCTGCAGATGCCGCTCCACCGTATAGGTTTCATTGATAAAAATCGGATCGTAACGCCAGCCGATACTGTCGATTCCTACAAGAGAAGAAAGCGTCCGGAAATCCTGCAGAACCTTGTCCCTGGCCGGAACCCCCGGTTCAATTTCCTTCCCGTAGGGAGTAATCGTTACAAACCAGTACTGCCCATATTCCTTCAGCGCATCCATATGGGGCAGCATGGGGGCAGGATTCTTCGTGCAGAAGCCAATCACATCCACCACATCCGGCGACAGCCGGTACCGCGTCACCTGGTTGGGATTGTAAGGGTTGCGCACCAGCACACAGCCTTCTTTCAGACGATTGACAAACCATTCACTGTAAAAAGCCGGAATGTCCGTCCGCTGACCGGTATTCATAATCACGACTGCCTGCCTTCCCTTTCCAGATATGCCAGAAGTCCCCGGCAGCCGGCAGCGATCTGGTCTGCGCACTGCAGAAACTGCCGGGTATACCAGGGATCCGCAATGGTTTCCTCCGGCTGATCGGTATACTCCATCAGTCCGTGGATCTTATGCGCCGGATCCTCTCCCAGCATCCGCCTCATATTGCGCAGATTCTCGCCATCCATGCCGATGAGCAGATCATACGCCTCATAATCCGACCGCCTGAGCTGTCTGGCGGTATGGCTGCCAACAGGAATTCCTTTTTCCATCAGCGCCTGCTTCATAGGCGGGTAGATCGGATTTCCGATCTCTTCCGTCGATGTCGCCGCGGAATCGATCCGAAAATGTTCCGTACGTCCGGACTGATTCACCATATTCTGTAAAATATACTGTGCGCTTACGCTGCGGCAGATGTTGCCGTGGCAGACAAATAGTATTCTTATCATAATCGTGAATTCCTTTGTTTTCCTTTAAGATATATAATTTACGCTACCGCGTTCGCGTTAATTCTCTCTATAACCTTCCTTATCGCCGTCCATACAGATATATCCGTAAAGATATCAACTACACTTCCCTGATCCGTAAACGGCGGTTCCTGAAGCACAGAAAGATCTTTCATCAATCCATTATGGATGATGTACTCCACAATCTGATTCACGAAGTAAATCTGTCGACTATCAAGATTCGCGTCACTTAAGAACTCTGAGAAAGCCTCTTTCGCGGCATTCATATCCATACCGACAATATTACGGACAAGCTCTCCTAACGGCTTCTGACCATACTCTTTCTCATAGTCTTCTTTTGATCCAACTTCCGACCAGAGAATCTGTTCCAATGATTCTACATCAAGATGTGTAAGTGGCTGGTTCGTCCTTAACTTTGCAATTGCAATGTTATCCTGATGCTGACGAATATAGTGCTCAGCTTTTGCTTTATAGTTTGCTAAATCATCACTTTCCAGCTCAGAATCATTCCATGAGGAATCCAAAATATCATCTGTAAAATCTGTATCATATCTGAGTTTATTATGTGGCATAAACTTCATCAGATTACGAAGATTCTCACGAATATGTTCAAAATCATCAATTCCGGCGTGGTCCACATAATCAGTATTAAGAATCCTCTCGATAAGTTCCTTCTGAGCCTGAATCTGTGGAATATTTGCAACAGAGGCTATTCCACTTACTTTTTTCATTAGATCAGTTTTCAAACGACCATATTTACGTCCAGCAAGCTGCGCCAATTCCATACCATAAATCAACGCATCAAAACGAACCGCTGTCGCCTCATCACTATCCGGCAAAATAAGCGGTGCAAGTTCCTCACGAACTAATAATGTATCTTCGTATGTCAGAGTTTGATAATTTGATTCTTTTGAATATAAATCCACATACTTAATATGCTGGCGTACCGCAAAGTTTTCGCGATTAAGCTCTTTTACTTTTCCGGTCATCATTTCAACCAGACGATTACGATAAGCTATCAATCGATCGATCTGATAATTGATATCCTGCAATTTATACGCAATCTGGAACTCTAAGTTGAATACCGCTCCCTGAAGTGCAATCATATTTGCAGTCGGTCGCCCTTCTCCCATTCGGAAGAATTCAAAATTTCCGCAGAAATCAAAGATATAAAACTTAGACTTATCGTCACCATCAATAAGTCCCGGGCAAAGTCTTGTTCCACGGCCAATCATCTGCCAGAATTTTGCTTTACTCATAACCTTCTTAAAGAAGACCAGATTCAGCACTTCCGGAACATCAATACCGGTATCCAGCATATCTACCGAAATCGCAATCTGCGGCAGTTTCTTTGCATCTGAAAACTCATCAATCGCACTCTGTGCATAGGTCATGTAATTATCAATAACCTTGGCAAATGCCTGACCATTTGATCCTTTTGCCAGATTCGGATACTCCTTATGAAATACTTCCAATATCTTCTCTGCGTGCGCGTGATTCTTAGCAAAAATAATCGTCTTACCGATTTTTTCACCATAATCCACCTTCAAACCATCACGCATTACAATATGCAATACCTGACGAATGGTATCTTCATTAAAAAGCCAGGTATTCAGCGCCGATGAATTAATTCTTTCCGGAATCTCTCCGTTCTCATCCTCAAAAGTATTTTCATACTCTTCTTTTTCTTCCTCTGAAAGTTCGGCATAACTGATTCCCTGCTCGATAAACTTAAGCTTGGTTTCAACAGACATGTAATCAACCAGATAACCATCCTTTACCGCCTGAGCCAATTCATATCCATAGGTCGGAACTCCGTTATCCAATTCAAAAACAGAATACGTATTCTTATCTATTTCATCCTTCGGTGTTGCAGTAAGTCCCACAAGCGGAGCATCGAAATAATTAAAGATGTTTTTATACTTGTTATAAATGGATCTATGCGCCTCATCGCAAATTACGAGGTCGAAATGACCACTGGTAAAAAGCTTTCCATTTTCATCTTTGACAGTATCAATGCATCCCATCATAGTCTGATAGGTTGAAAACACACAATGAGAATTGTAATTATCTTTTTCTTCACAAAGATTTGTGCATGACAAATCCGGAAGAAGATTCACAAAACTTCTTTTTGCCTGTGTAACCAATGAGTTTCGGTCTGCAAGGAAAAGGATATTCTTCACCCATCCTGCATCCAGAAGCACTTTGCAAAGAGCAATCACCGTTCTGGTCTTACCCGAACCTGTAGCCATGACAAGAAGCGCTTTGCGTCTGTTTTTCTTATCAAAACTTTCGCAAACCGCTTTTACTGCAGCCTCCTGATAATATCTTCCTGCAATTTCTTTATCTACATTAATGTGATTTAAGCTGGTCTTCATAGACTGAAGATTAAACAGCTTTTCCAAATCACGCTTTGAATAAATCTCTGCTACCCTTCTTTCCGGATATTGATTATCTATAATTCTTGTTTCAAATCCGTTTGTTAAAAATACTGCCGGTCTTCTGCCATATTCATTTTCCAGAATATCTGCATAAAGCTTTGCCTGCTGACGTCCTTTTGCGACATCCACGCAAGTTCTCTTTGCTTCTATCACCGCAAGCGGTTTCTGTGCATCATCATAAAGAACGTAGTCTGCAAATCCAACTTCAGACTTATTGGGCATACCCGAAAGTTCTACTTCGTTAACCCAGTCTTTGCCTTCCGTCCAGCCTGCATCAATAAGCATGGAATCGATATAAATCTTTCTGGTCTTATACTCAGACAGATCAAGCGGCTTCGGAACATAAGTCTGTTGTTTCTCTGCGCGGCGAGAAGACAGCGCTTCTTTTAAGGACTCATTTTCCTCGCGAAGCTTCTGTAAATCCAATTCTTTCCGGGCAGAGCTCTCAATTTCTTTTTTCAGCTCTGCTTTTATTGCTTCTGCCTGCGCACGAGACTCTTTGCTCTTTTGGATTCTCTCCTTCACAAGGTTCGGATTAAAACTTCTTTCCTCATACAAATCCGAGTAGCAATAAGCAATGTAATCCAAATAGATAAAAAGATTTTCCAGACAAAGAAGCGCTGCATCTCTACCAAGCTTCTTCCCGCTATGAGCCACATTATTACCGCACCGACGGATAAAATCCATACGTTTCCACAAATCCGGTCCGATAATCTGGCGATAATCTTCCGCATTCATAAGACTCTGAAGATTATCCCGATATGGCATCTCCAGCTCTTTATCTACGGAATACATCCACTTCAATGCAAACTCCATAGCTCGTCGGCTATTAATGATACTTGCCTCCGGATCCAGCAAAATAATACGCTCTGCGGAAATCGCCACATCTGCGAAATTCTTAAATTTTGGTTCTTCTTTTAAATAATCAAAATTTGTAATCATATATCCGCCCTTCAAAACGCTATATATCTCTTTTACGAGATGCTTCTAATTCCAACCAGCACTCCGCCATTTCATCCATGAGTTCTTCCATCGACATCTTTCTGGCTAAAGAGTTCCGTTTTTCTTTGTCTCTTTGCCAACGATAGTCTTTATCTTTCAAATATCGTCTCTCGTCTTCAAGAAAAGCTTCGATATATTCCGGATCAACCGTTAAGTACACCGCAACCATATACTTACATATTACATCATTTTCTTATGCAAATGGACATGTACACATGGATTTCTTTGGGTGTTTCGTGTCGATAAACACCTTATCCTTCGACTTTCCGCTTCCGGAAACCTCTCCATTATAACAATTCGGATCCGTTTCCTATATATCCAAAATCTTATTCTGTTTATAGTATTCAATCGCTCTACAAACAATCTTCCTGGGAGCTTTTCTACTAATCCCATATAATCTCTATTTATGCCGCAGTCAGCACTGCAACTTTTGATTTGTCGACCTGAGCGACAAAGGCAGCGTACTCTTCCTGATCCTTCATTGGCGGTACCAAAACAGGCAAAGCAGAAAGCTGTTTCATATTGATGCTCGCAATTCCTGTAGTCTGTTTAGCACATCCCAGAAAATACCTTTTTGACTTCTGCTGTTGAAGATATTGAGCCATAAAGACCGGAAGAAGTACATCTTGCTTCAGTCTTACCCGGAATATATGGTTTTGGTGTATACAGTCTTTAGGTGGTTCATAAATAATAGCACCTCTGCCAAGCTTGTCAGGATCTCCGCCTTCTGTCATCAACACATCACCGGGCATTAATCTATACTGATCTATTTCTCCACCTGTTGCCATTATGGTCTTAACTGTAGTCCAGTCAATATAGCCGTCTTTCACATTGGATACAGCCATATAGGGAACTTCATATAACTCGTCTGTCTTGACTTTACGGCCTTTTGTAATGCCTGATACTATATCGGCCAAAGAATCCAGCCGTTTCTCAGGTAAGCCTTTTGGATTAATTAGCATATCCCCAAACATCTCGACAAATCGGGCTTTGATGAGTTCATCAAGTTTTCCTAGTTCTTCCTCTCTCATCTTAATAATGGAATATAATTTATCGAGATGAGTGCTTATTTCAACTTGCTTAGAATACTCTGTTTCAGTAACTTCATATCTTGAAACATAATCATCAGTTTTTAAGTTATGAAGACCTGTTGTCTTATTTTCAAACGGTCTTGTACCGCCTCTTCGGTAATTTCCATAAAGCGAATAAAACACATATTTAGGAAACCATTTGGATTGATTCTTTACCCTTAACAAGCCAGTAAAATTATTAAATAAATATGTCTTATCTGGTCCATCAAAGTAAATAACTCTTCCTACCGGCTGTTTGTCACTGCCACCAGATTTTTCGATAATAATATCACCTGGTATAAGATACTTATCTTCTATGTTTTTCTTTGTAATTTTTCTTGTAACTACATCGCTATAGTCAACTACGCCTTCATTGGTAAAGTTTGTAGTTCTAAGAACTGGGATTCCTTCACCAGTCTCATCATCAGTCCCCCATTCACCAGACAAGGCTTTTCCTGTTATCTCTATAAGTTTTGCCATCTATCATCCCTACAAATCTCAATTTGTTTAAGACTTGCTTTCCTTTCTACAGATTCAATAATCTTTCCAACTCATCCATCTCTTTGCCAATTTCCATCTCCATTTCACGGATATCTGCCATGATCTCAGATGTTGGCGGATACTCTACCTTTACGTATTCTATTTCCTTGTATTTGTTAATGGAAAGATCGTAATCGTTATCTGCGATATCCTGCTTTGGAACCATGAAGGATTTATCCGTACGTTTTCTTTCTGCCTCCTTATCAAGATGCTTAAAGCGTTCGATGATATCCGGAATATCACTTTCGTTTACCGGTGTACGCTTATCATCTAAGCTGTATCCATCTGAAGTCATATCATAGAACCACACATTGTCAGTTCCGCCATGATTTGTTTTCGTAAAGATAAGAATCGCGGTAGACACTCCGGCATATGGTTTAAACACACCGGAAGGCATAGAGATTACTGCCTCCAATCTATTCTCTTCAACAATCTGTTTTCTGATATTTTTATGAGCCTTTGATGAACCGAAAAGCACACCATCCGGAACGATACACGCGCATCTTCCGCCAACCTTTAACATACGAAGGAAAAGTGCCAGGAATAATAATTCCGTCTTTTTTGTCTTACAAACCTTAAGTAAGTCAGCAGATACCGCATCTGCATCAAGGCTGCCCTTGAAAGGTGGATTTGCAAGGATAAGAGAATACTTATCCTGGTCAGCATTCTGGTCAGACAAGCTGTCTCGGTATTCAATAAACGGATTATCGATTCCGTGAGTCATCATGTTCATGGCGCCGATGCGAAGCATGGTTCTATCCATATCAAATCCATTGAACATAGAGTTCATGTAATGCTCTTTTTTATCCTTATCAAAGAAGATTTCTTCTTTCTTTGTTTCTTTTAAATACTCTGCAGCGGATACCAAGAATCCTGAAGTACCACAGGCAGGATCGCAGATCACATCATCAGCTTTCGGATCTACCATTTCTACCATCATACGGATGATATGTCTTGGAGTTCTAAACTGCCCATTTCTACCTGCAGATGCTATCTTATTTAACAGATACTCATATACATCACCACGCACATCCGATGACTGTGTGCCGTTCATGATTTCATAGATTTCATCCAAAGAATCTACGACCTTTGATAACAAAAGCGGTGTCGGAAGCTTAAAGATTGCATCATCCATATATTTGGAATATGCACTGTCCTTATCACTGTGGAGATTCTTAATAAATGGAAATACCCACTCCTGCATCACCGTATACATTCTTCCTGCCGGGAAATCATGGAACACGGACCATTTCAACTGTTTTCCATCGATAGAACGATCACCGATTTTGACTTCTTCTGCAAAAATGCTGGTATAAGGAAGTCCAAGCATTGCACTTTCTTTTTCACGCTTGTTATCTACATCATCCAAATCTCTGATAAACATAAGGTATGTAATCTGCTCGATTACTTCCAAAGGGTTTACCAATCCGCCTGCAGCAAACGTATCCCACAGTCCATCAATTTTGTTTTTCAATTCACCTGTAATCATTTACTAATCCTCCACGTTCCATGTGTATTTCGTATAACGGCCACCGCCGATTTTCTTAATTTCGTTTTTCTTTAAAAGATCTGCCAGAGTTCTTTGAACCGTAGTATTACTGATATCAGGATTCATCTCAACGAGTTCTGACTTTGTAATGGTTCCTATGTGATTCTTTATAATCTCACGAATCCGATCCGCCTTAGATAGATTCGGATTTGTTACCAGCTTTACTCTGGATTCAAATTCCTTATAAGCACTAACGATTACGCCAAGCATATAGTTCACAAAAGGCTTATAATCGTTTTCGTTCTCATGCCAGTCGATGGAACTGTCCTGAAGAGCTTCGTAATAGGTCTCCTTGGACTCTTCGATGATCTTTTCGATACTGACATACTTCCCAACAATAAATCCTGACTGATACAAAAGCAGAAGTGTTAATAATCTGCTCATTCTTCCGTTTCCATCATTAAATGGGTGGATACACAAAAAATCCAGAATAAACATACTCATAAGAATAAGCGGATCCGCTTCGCCCTTGGCATCTTTATATGCTTCACATAACCCATCAATCGCTCCCGGAGTCTCCCATGCCGGTAAAGGCTGAAAACGAATCTTTTCATTTCCCTGCTCATCTCGTTCTCGGATAATGTTATCGCTCGTCTTAAATATTCCGCCATCTGCGTTACCGATGAACTTATACAAATCACGATGGAGCTGAAGAAAATAATTCGCATTGATTGGAATATATTCATAACTCTCATGAATCGTGTTTAATACATCACGATATCCAGCAATCTCGGACTCATCACGGTTACGGGGAGTTGTCTTCTCCTGCACCAGATTCTTCAATCTGTCATCTGCTGTAAAAATACCCTCAATTCTATTTGAAGCTTCCGTACTTTGAATTTTAGCAAGTTCTACCAGCTCTTTTAATTCATCTTTATGTGTCTCAATAAACAGTCGCTGCTCTCCCTTGAATTCATTAATCAGTGTAAGCTTTTTAACAATTTCCGGAGTAAGCAATTTCTGCCACTTATCTTGGTATCCATACTCTTTCATCCAATTACCCCATTGCTGTTTTAATTTAGTCATTTTCGAAATGCACGACTTAATTGAACATGGCTTCATTCTACCCTGATTTTAATTTATCGTCAAACATTTTAATTTTGTCATTTTATGCTTCTATGACTAAATTGTTTTGACGCATGAGTCTATTAAAATAACAAACCCTCCGCAAGCCATGTCAAAGTACAGAATTTTTTCTCTGCTTTTGACATTCCCGGGAGGGTTTGTAGTGTCATAGTCAAGGGCTCTTATAAATAAGAGTTCCCAGTTTGAGAACTCATCCTATCCTATCGTATCGCAGCCGTTTCAAAAGTTATGTTTTATAAAGCATCCTCCGGACAGTTCCTGACACATTCCATACACAGGATACATTCCGTTCCGTTAGATCGTTTTCTCAAATTGTCGGTAACATCCACATTCATCGGACATATCTGCCTGCATATCCCGCAGGATATACATTTTCTCTGATCACACTTTACCCTGATCAATGAGAAGAAACTCATTGGTTTCAAAAACACGGTGATCGGGCAGATGTATTTGCAGAACGCACGGTTGTCCTTAAATGCATACGAGAGAATAATGCCGACTGCATAATACAGCACATTGCCAATTATAAAAGCCCGGAACATGATCCTTTCGATATTCCCGGCTCTTGCAAGAAACAGCGATCCCACAAAAATCAGGGATGCTGCAAATGTAATATACCGTATCCATCCGATCTTCTTCCTCGGATGCTTCGGAACTTTCCAGGGCAGAAAATCCAGCACCATGGCCGTCCAGCACGCGTAGCCGCACCAGCCTCTGCCGAAGATCAACGGACCAAAAATCTTTGCCACCGCATAATGAACAGTCGCCGCCTCAAAAACGCCATTGAAAAGATAGTACCAGAAGCCCTCTATCTGCATATTTTCATTACATATCAGTCCCAGGTAGACGAGCATATACAATCCGACCAGAAGCTGGACCACGCGTCTTGCGTACTTGTATTTCTTTATAAAGAGAACGATTCCGAGAAAGACAGCGATCCCGATATAGCTGAAATTGAACAGGTAAAACAAATTATCCTTCGTCAGCCATAGGGTAACTGCTGCTGTCTCAAATATGAGCAGCATTATGATTGGTAACGTGTATTTTCTCACTCTGTTTTCTCCAGGTTACTGCACATGTGTTATTGTTCTAATCACTGCATAACAGGCGGATCGCCTTCTGCTATTTGGTAAGCGGAGGATTCTCAAGAAGAGAATCCGGATGTTCCATTTTGACCTTATAAGCCATCAGCCTGAAAAGATACTCCGGCATGTGGCGGTTTCCAAGCTCCCAGTCAGTCATCGTCCGGTACGGAATTCCAAAATATTCGCAGAATTCCTTCCTGTTCATCCCAGTGCTTGTGCGAAGTTCTGTTAATTGCTTTCCGCTCTCCATAAGATCTCCCTCTCTTGATACCTATTCGAGACTATGATACACCAGCCCCTGTTTTTACGCAATGCGTATTTTATGAGAAAAAACGCTCCGTTCTTCTCTTTTTGTGCTAATATAAGAATTTGTGAAAATAACGAGGAGGAATCAACAGTGAGAAAAACCGCAGCCGCTTATCTGGGCCTTATTCTTGTGTTTGTTTTATGGGGAAGTCTTTACGTGGTGAGTTCCGTTGTCCTGCAGTATATGCCGACCTTCGCCGTCATGTTCTGCCGATTCGTGATTGCCTTCGCTGCTTTAAGCATTATCGTGAAAGCCGGAACCCGGAAATGGAACCCGGACGGAACGGACGAACAGGGACGCAAAACAAAAACAGACGGTCCAGGATGGAAGTACGTGATCCTTCTGGGTGTCCTCGGCTACGCGGTCGGCGTCGGCGTCCAGCTGATGGGCACCAAATACGCAGGTTCTTCGATGGCATCACTCATCAATTCACTGAACCCGGTCGCCATCTCACTTATGGCAGTGCCGATTCTTCACGAAAAACTCACCGGGAACAAAATCATCGGCATCCTTCTGGCAGTGTTTGGCGTCTATCTGATCCTCGGGACGGGCGGAACTGTCAATTTGCCTGGCATTCTGATGTCGCTTGCCTCCGTCCTTCTGTGGTCCCTCGTCTCCGTCATGACCCGTCAGGGTCTTGCAAAAAATAATCCGCTCGTCATCACAAGAAATGCCATAGGCGTAGCGGCAGTATGCGAATTCATCTTCGCAGTGGCCGAACACGTCCTGACTCATTCCACGATTCACCTCAATGGAGGTGTGATCGCAGGCCTTTTATATCTCGGAGTCTTCTGCACCGGCGTCTCCTATATTTTGTGGAACCAGGGACTGGCTGTGCTTCCGGCAAGCAGCTGCTCGGCGCTCTATCCCATACAGCCGCTAACCTCCACCGTTATGGGGGTGATTTTCTTTCACGAAACCGTTGGCCTTTCCTTCGCCGCCGGGGCTGTCTTCATCCTTGTCGGCGTCCTGCTGTGCCTGTTGGGCGCAAAGCGGATGAAACACCGGAAAACGGACGGTCAGCCCCTATATCATTGAATGCTAAGGTGCAGCATCTATTTTGTTATAAGAAGTTTTATTCATCAATCTGCAAATTTTCTCAGCATTGGAATAATTCTCTCGAACGCCTTCCTGCACTGATCAATTTCCTCTTTTGTATTATAAAAAGCCGGCGACAGACGAATCGCCTTTTCATATCCCAAACTTGCCAATGCCGGCTGTGCGCACAGATTACCGGAGCGAAGCGCTACACCCATTTTATCCGCCATGCTGGCCAGGTCAAAAGGATGCACCCCCTCTATATCCATGGATAAGGCACCCGACCGCCTCCCGGGATGTCCCATAACAGACAGCCCTTCGATTTTCAACAGCTCCTGTTCCGCATATACTAAAAGTTCCCTCTCCCAGGCACGCATCTTCAGCGGATCGTGTTCTATGATATAATCTATCGCTGCGCCCAGTCCAATGATCCCGGATATATTCGGTGTACCTGCCTCCAGACAATGGGGCAGAGATGCCCACGTTGTCAGCGGCTGAGTCACAAGATCGACCATGCCTCCACCGTAACGGACCTTCTGCAGGGTTTCCAGAGCCTCGCTTTTTCCATACAGCACACCTATTCCGGTTGGCGCAAGCATCTTGTGGCCGGAAAAACAGTAATAATCACAATCTGCCTCTGACACATCAATCCCTTCATGGAGTATTCCCTGTGCACCGTCGATCAGAACTTTTGCACCATATCGGTGCGCAAGCTTTACAATCTCCTGGATGGAATTCACTGTTCCTGTAAGATTTGTCACATGGGCCGCCGCAACCAAAGCGATCTCATGTTCTTTTAAAAGTTGCTCCATCCCATCCAGATCAAGCTCACCATCCTTTTGCGGACATACATAAAAATCCGCTCCAGATAATTTACAGGCCTGCTGCCATGGTACATAATTGGAATGATGCTCCAGTTCTGTGACCATAATTCCCTGCCCCGGATACAATGTTTCCCGATAAGAGGCCGATACAAGATGGATGCTGTCCGTGGTACCTGAGGTAAAAATCACACACTTCGAAGCCTCTCCATTCAAAAAGTCATTCACCTTCTTTCGCGCGTCTTCCACTGCCCCGGTTGAAAGTTCACTCAGATAGTGAATGCCTCTGTGAATATTGGCATGCTCTGTTTCATAATGCTGTTTCAGCCTTTCCAGGACCTTGGTCGGAACCTGACTTGTTGCCGCATTATCCAGATATACCAGCCTTTTTCCATGAACCGTCTCTGACAGAACCGGAAAGTCTGCTCTCCATCTGTTTGCCTGTTCCATACAGCTTATCTTCTCCTATCCAAACCTTTCTGGAAGTTACATGCACTCTGACAGCTTCCCATAAACATAATCCGTCAGCTCTGATACGGTCGCAACAGCAGTCAGCTTTTCCGGATCCGGATTCAGTCTCAAATCTTTCTGTACCGCGTACAAAAGCAAAACCTTCTTGGTCGATTCCGAAGTTGCGTGATCGCATGGTGTCGCCTGATCCAGCTCCCGGATCATCTTTGTATCCAGTTTCATAGTTCTCGCCAGAGACAAAGCCGCCAGTATACGGATATTATCTTCCTCAATATCCGGTGCCAAAAGATATTTTGACAAAACATAGGCACGCAAATGCGCTCCCACATACTCCTTTGTGGGATGATCCGCCGAAAGAATTGCCTCTGCCTCCTTCGCTGTCTGTTCTTTTGCTTTATTCAGAATTCGGATTACCAGCTCCCTGCGGCTTTTCGCATCCATTTATCTGCCTCCCTGCATATAACTGTATATCTCTGACCACCGAGTGCAATCCGTCAAAACGATCGGTAGATATTTCTTTTGCAATATTCGTCTCTTTAATAAAACGCGGTTCATAGGAAAGAATTTCCTCCGGTGTCCGCCCGTTCAAAAGAGATATGATCACGGCAAGAATTCCCCTGATGATCAACGCCTCGCTGTCACCCGTAATATAAACACGTCCCTTTTCGTAAGACAGCTTTATCCACATCGCGGACTGACAGCCCTTAACCCGCAGATCATCCGTCCGCTCCTCAGCCGGAATCCTTGGAAGTTCTCTTGAAAGTTCCAACAGATATTCATATTGAAGAAACCAGTCCTCTAATAGGTTCAGATCCTCAATATAAGTATCCTCAATCTCCCTGATAGACCCTGACTCTATGGCTGTATCAAGCATGACTACATTCCTCCAGTCTTTTACTTCCGGTCATCTTCGCCGGCTGCAAAACAACGATTTACTCAGCTGAAGCCTGGACTCCAACTGAGTAAATCTTGTTATGCCTCTTCGCTAACGCTTAGAGGAGAGGGTTGTATGACTAAATTAAACAGAAAACACCTCAAGTCCAAGTGCTTCCCCAAGCATTTCAAGCTCTTTTACATAGTCACCGTAAACGAACGGCAAATGATTGCCAAAATAAAGCTGCGCATTATAGAATTTCTCCTGATCCGCAACACGGTAAACAACATAACCATTACAGTTATCCAGATCATAATCACCACCGCCTACAATCTCACCTTTTCCGACAAAAAGCTTGGTACAATCGGGGGAAATGCGGCAAATTGTGATCTTCTGCCCTTTATCCCGCTTCCAGTCATAGCGGAATACTGCACCAAACCCCTGATCATACGCAAAATGGCGAACTGCATATGGAAGGTTTTCTCCGTCGATACTCTTAAGCTTCCTGTTTGGTGTGGAATGTGCTGAATGATACAAGTTGGTCAGATCCTCCACATCCGCAAGATCTTCGATATGGAAGCGGCGCATCGGACGGATCGTATTTTCCTCTTCCAGATATACAAGCGGATTTGTATTGCCCATAAATGGTGCATGATTGGAGATTGTGGAAAGAATGAGCATTGTAAGCACGCCATCCACATCATATTCACATGCAGATGGAATTCCCTGCTCATTTAATAAGGAATGGGTCAGGCAGAAAGTAAACTGCATCTCATTGATTCTTCTTGTGGAGCAAGTATCCGGACATGGAACTGTAAAACCGCAGCAATCATGAAAATCAAGAAGCTTTTTTACCTCAACATAAGCCTTACAGGAATTAACCATTGCCTCACGGGAAATACCGGCTTCATCAGCGCCGCCAAGAAGTTCATCCGCCAATTCTTCCGCTTCCTTGATATCTTCCTCGGTAATATTCGGTGTGTTCAGTCGTCCCGGTGTTGTATAATTACCACCCTCCGGTAGCGGCTGCATATAATCAAGCAGTTCATGCAGGTTGATAAACCGGAAATTAGTCCCGAATTTTTCAGTGGCTCTTTCCAGTGACAGGAAGGTATCATTTGCAGATTTGGATACATTGGAATCAAATCGAACTCCCAGAAGAACATTTGCCTCCTTCAACGCCTTACGGACTCTCCAAACTCTCATCTGTGCAGCAACACCTTTCCAAGTCAAGGGTGCTGCGCACTCGATACCCATATTGCGAATCACCGCCGTCACAGCTGTAAGGTCACAGCAGGTTGCCGGATCCTGCATAATCGGCTTTTTTGTTCTCTGGGCCAGCTCGATCAAGAGACCGCTTCGCGCGATGCCGCCGGACATCATGAATACATCAATCTCATCCTTGTCCGTGGTCATCTTTGTAAATGCTTCCTCCGGAATTCTCCAGTCATCACAGCATGGCAGAAATACCGGCTCCAGAAGATTCACCGCTTCCTTCGGAAGCTTCTCTTCGCAGAGCTTAAAAAAATCCTTCTGAAGCTCCTGCGCCAGAATAGCCTCATATTCCGGTGTCAGGGCTTCCCCTTTTGCGAAACGACAAGGTCCCTCATAATAGTACTGATGCTGTAAACCAAGAAAGATCGGTTTTACATTGAGTTTTACATCCAGTCCTCTTTTGATCATTGTACCATCCTCCTTTGAATTTTTGATTCTGTAATTATTGTGCTTTCAATATATAGAAATTCCTGGTTTTTCTCATCGGTAAACAAACCAAATCGAAAAAGCTTCCTTTCACAAATTCTTAATTTCTCCTATTACCTTTTATCAAAAATATAGTCTGGAGCTTCCGGTAATTTTGCACCTACCGGAATACTTGGTACATTCCTGATCGCATGCCAAAGTCTCTTTTTAGAAAATCCTACATCTGTATCTCCTTGATATGCCGTCTTTTCAATTTTTATATATTTTGTATTCTCATTTTTATCATATTTATGATTATTTTCCACTATTTTTTGTCATTTATTACATTTTTGCATAATCATTCTAAAATTCCGTATCTTCAAATGTTATAGTCTGTGTTTATAATCTTTATAAAAGAAGCTTGTTTTTTAGAAATTATGACGAATTATACCTATTTAATAATTTTCTCCCCGCAAAGGAAGAGACACGTCTGACCGAGACCTTTTCCTGCCCCACCACACGCTTTACGTGCTTGAGAAGGAAAGGGACTTCTCCGACTGCGTTCCATTTTTGTTGAACAGTTAGAACATTTGAAAGGAATTTAACATGCACAAACTTACTTTAAACATATTTCTTGATGAATTGAAGCTTCCTTATGAACCATCTGTCTGTTCAGATAAAAATCCAACTTTTGAAAGCATTAGTCTATTCAATCCGAATTTGCCCCCGATAGCCGAAAGTCTGACCATCGGTCTGCTCACACAGCTTGTCCGGGTTGCGCCGCTATACCCAAATCGTACTTTTCTATGTATTCGAGATCGATTTCCTGACGCAGAAGAAGGCATCACAGCTAACATGATCATTCTAAAGACCAATCTGCCCCTGGCAGCTGTCTTCAATAAGGCTTTGTCTATATTTTCTCTTTATCAGAACTGGAATCAGCAAATGGAAGTTTCCGCTGCCAAGGCAGAAGGACTGCAAGCACTTATGGATCTCTCCGAAAGTATCCTCAAAAATCATATCGATATTATGGATGAATCTTTTAAACTGCTAAGCTATACAAAAAACATCGAAATTGATGACCCCATCACCAATGCCCTGCTTCAGAATGGTTATCATCCAGAAGAAACCGTTGAAAAGTTCCGCTCTCTGCGGCGATTTGAACAATTTGAAACCGAAAAAGACATGATCATTTCCGATGATCACAAACTCTGTGATTATGTAACAATCAAAAAAATTTTTCACCGAAACGGACATCCTGTTTTGTATATTGTCATGCACTGTAATCACAGAGAAGCAAACAACGGACTCTATGATGCATTTCGTATGCTTTTTTCTTACGTTGAGTCCTATATGCCCAGAGACGGCGCTTCGTCAGCAGCTTTTGCGGCTTCCCATCGATACCTTCGTGAACTAATCAACGGAAATATTTCCAGTATTGATGAAGCGATTACCAGGGCGGCTTACGCTACGATTCCCTTTTATCAGGATTATCTGCTGTATCAGATTACCTTTGATGATAATTTCAATACACCACTGGCACGGCTTGCCGTCAGTCTCAATGAGCGTCTTCCCTTCTCCTACGTGCTGACGCACAACCGTAATATTCTGGTCATATCATCCTGTAGAGACAACAGGGATCATAGTGAAACCGTGCTATCACTTATTTCTCAGATTATAAGCAATTTTCCTCATTCAATTGGCATCAGCAACCGGTTTCATAATCTCTGGGAACTGAGCACAGCACTGGAACAATCCGGCTGCGCGCTGGAATATGGCGCACATATACGCAAAGCATATCTGAACAAGGGGCAGACTCTGCCAAAAGAGTTTACGTTTGAGGATTGCCTTTTAACCCTCTTAGTCGCCAAAAGTTATAACAGTTCACCGGAAATATTTAAAAACAGTTTTATGTTTCAATCTGTTCGCACGATCATTGACTATGACAAACAGCATCATACCAATCTTTTAGAGACACTTAAAACCTATTTGATGCTGCATCAAAAAGCAACTGATACAGGCAAGCGATTACATCTTCACCGAAATACGGTTTTGTATCATATAGAGCGAATCGAGCAGATGCTTCATGTCTCACTTACAGATCCGCAAGTTTGCATTAAACTTCAATTAGGTATCGAATTCTATCGTTCTCAAATGCTGGATTTGCATATGTAAGGAAAACACTATTTGGAGCATGTTGCAGATACTTTAAAGTTGTGTATGAATCGCACGATTCATACACCTGCCGCTATACCTGCAGCACCCAAAACAACAAATAAAGTCCGCCTGCTTTTGCCAGATCCATCCACCACTCATTTCCTTTTAATTTTCCCCATGAGGTTATATTTCCCCTCGGGCAGATTCCGCTGCAGCGGCCGCAGCGGATGCACTCCCCCATATTCTTTCCGTCTGCGCTGATATGCAGATCCACCGGGCATGTGTTTTTACATGCGCGGCACGAATCCGGGCACTGGTCCGCATGACGTGTCAGATGAAAAAACGGAAGGTACGGAAGAAGGGCGAAGATCGCTCCCATCGGGCAGAAAAAACGGCAGAAGAAGCGTTCCTGAAACGCCATCCCCACAAGCATGGCCAGCAAAAGGACAATCCCGATTGTATTCCCCGCCAGTTCGAAATGGCGCGCCCGGAGCAGCGCGAACACCGTCCAGGGGCTGTTTGCCGTGATCGCAGTCTCCCTCTGGAAAAAACAAAGTGCCAGCAGTCCGATCAATACCACAAACTTCATCTTTGAAAGGATCCCTGCTGCCCGTTCCGGAATTTCAGGCAGATGACGCCCTGTTTTTTTCTGCACCCATTGGGAAAACCGGTAGATCCAGTCGTTCACTGCGCCGAAGGCGCATGCCCAGCCGCAAAAAAAGCGGCCAAACAGAATCGTGTAAACCACAACGACCAGAAATTGTACCGTAAACCCGGTCCACTCCAGCGGAACACCTGCTCCCATTGCCGACAGCGCATGTTTCGCTGCGGAAAACGCCGCACTATACACGGACGGCGCCGCAAGGAAAAACATGATCTGCACCAGAATTCGAAACCATTCCTGCAGCATGCGCGCGGTCTTTGGCCTGATTTTCCTACGCGCAGTATTTGACGTGTTTTTCCTACGCGCAGCCTTTGACGTAATTTTCACACGCGCCGTCGTCCTCCCTGCCGCTGTCTGGCAGCCGTTTTTCGTAATTGTTCTGTTCTTTCTGTTTTCCTGCATCTACCGGGCTCCTTCCAGGGCATCATCCGCCGCGTCTAAAATTCCGTTCGAAGAATAAGTCGCGCCGGACACCGCGTCCAAATCTGTACTCTGCTCTTCCACAATCTGATCCAACAGCTTGGACGCCTGTGAAAGGTAGGCACTGTCTTCCCCTTTGGCGGAAATGATTTTCACTTCTTTGATCCGACCGCCTGTAATAACAGCTTTCACTGAAATTTTCCCGCCATATCCGGTTCCGGTTCCTTCATACGTCCCGTCCTTATAAGTTCCTTCCTTATTAGTTTCTTCCGTGCCTGCGGAAGATGCCTCTTTCTGAACTGCCTGCTTCCGGTAGGATTTCGCCAATTCCTCCACCTGTTCCTTCTGCTTTTCATACATTTCCGTACTCTGCTTTCGTTCCGCGGCGGCCTGCTGGTATACGAACAGCAAGCCTGCTATCAGGCAGACATTCACCACTCTGCTTATTGTTTGACTCATCACTTTCTTCCTGTCCATAAATTGCTAGTTCTGCTCTGTTTCTACCTCTGTCATCTGCCGATAGACTTCCTGATACAGCCGCATGATTGCCTTAGACGAGCAGGTCGCGCCGGATACCACGTCCACATCCGCACTGTTTGCCGCTGTCATCCGGGCAACAATACCAGCGGCCGCTTTTTCCGTATAAAAGATGTCATCTTCATATTCCCCCGCGATGTTGGAACTGTAGATCACTTTAATATTCGTAATATCAGCCAATACGCCGTTTTGAAATGTCACCACCCCTGAGATTTTATAATTGTAGAACATCCCGTCCTGTCCGCTGCGAACCGCGTCATCCGCATCCACAGATGCTGTCACGGAATAAGATGCGTTCTTCGGATCCGCGGGTTTCTGGGTTGTCTGTGAATCAGAATTCTCGTCTGATGCCGTATCTGTCACCGAAGATTCCGTCTGATTTGCTGCTGTCTGGCTCTGTTCGATTTCCTTGACCGGGGTTTTAACGGTTCCCCCACCGGCTTCCACCGCTTTTTTATATGCTGATAAATATGCCTCCTGTATCGCGTTTGAAGTATACGTCGCTCCGGAAACCACATCGACGGATCCATTCTGGTCCGCCAGAATCTGACTTTTCAGAGACTTCCACGCCTGATTGATGTAATCTTTATTCGCGCCGTTATCCGTTGTGGAAAGTGTAACTTTTATCAGCTTGCCGCCCTTAAATTTCGCAGTTACCGTCACCTGATACCGGAAGCGCCTTCCCTGCTCGCAGACGGCACTTGCTTGGTAAGTGCCGTCTGCCGGTTTGCCGTCCGGCAGTTTCGCCACTGTCTGCTTCTTCGATGCCGTTGGTTTCTTTGCGGCACTCTTCTCCTCTTTGTCCGAGCTGTCATCTAAACCGCCGGCTGCCTTTTTTAATGCTGCTTTGACTGCCTCCCGTATGCCATTAGAGGAATATGTTGCGCCTGACACCGTATCCACATTCGGGGTCTGCTTTTTCAAAATCCTGTTTACGACTGCTTTCGCCTTTGCGAAATAAGACGGCGTTTCACCAGCGTGCGATACCAGGTCAATGGAAGCAATCTTTCCGTTTTTAATGGTTACCTGCGCAGTGATTGTTCCGCCGTATCCCCTGGCACTGCCGGTGTAGGTTCCGTCTTTCCATTCAGTCACTTCAAAACTGCTGTTTTCCAAGGCGCTTCCTGCAGTTGTTTTCTTGGAAGAAACTGCTGCCTGTCGCTTTTTTCCCGCCCGCGTTTTATTTGCTGTTCCGCCGGAAGATGCTTCTTTTGCAGAAGCAGTTTCAGACGGCGCCGCCGGCCAGGCAATTTCATTGAGTTCCGGTTTTGTGATAAAAAAACCGACCGCTGCAGCTAACGCAACAAATGCCGCCGGAAAAAACGGTTTTCCATGGTTGAATATGTCTCGAAATCTTTTCATGCTTGTCCCTCTTCCATTCTCTGCTGCCGCACTTCCGATCCGGCGCGTACACCTGCTGCCTGCTAGGAACGGCTCTCCACCTGATAGTTCAGATCTGTTTCAAACGATTGCTTCAGTCCTTCGGTCACAGTGATACTCCCGTCTTCTGAAACAAGGATGGCATCAAACTGATCGGCATGGGTCTTCCAGTAGGCAAGCGCTTTCTTTTTCCCCATAACAAAAAGTGAGGTCGACAGCCCATCTGCCCGTGTCCCGTCTGAACTCACAATCGTAACGCTGATCAAGCCGCTTTCCGCCGGATACCCCGTGGTCGGATCCAGAATGTGATGATACTTCTTTCCGTTTTTCTCAAAATAGCGTTCGTAACCGCCGGAAGTAATCACGGCTTTATCCACCACATGAAGCGTTCCCAGATACTCCTGGTTTTTGAGCTGTCCGACCGTTGGATCCGGGTTCTCGATACCTACCCGCCAGTCGCTTCCATCCGTTTTTTTCTTATAAGTCTGGACATTTCCGCCGAGGGATACCACGCCGGAGGAACAGCCGTACTTCTGAAAAATCTTCATAATTTTGGCAGAGGTATACCCTTTTGCGATTCCTCCCAGGTCAATCTGTACACCTTTCCGAAGTTCTGCCTTGACTGTTCCGGAAGATACTTTGGACTTCTTTCCAATCCGGATCCCGCTGCTGTTCACGTTCTTTAAAAGCTTCTTAATCTCGGTTTCTGACGGCACGCGGAATTTCTTTGTAACAAATCCCCATGCGTCCACCAACGGATAGACTGTGATATCAAACGCGCCGTCTGTATCACGGTTCAGGGAAACCGCGGTCCGGATCACTTCTGCCGTTTCATTTGACACAAACGCCGTCCCCTGCTGATTCAGTATGGCAATTTCACTTTTCTGATTCGTAACATCCCAGAGCTGATCCAGTCTCTTGATTTCAGTTTCTGCCTCGCTGACCGCCTGCTCTGCCTGCGCACCGTAAGCAGTCACCGTCATATAGGTGTCCATGGCAAAAATCTGCCGCGTGGCCTGTGTCGTATCCTGCTTTTCTTTTCCTTCTGCAGCAGTCTTCTCTTCCGCGGAAGAACGCACCGAAGATATTTGATTCCTTTCTGCCGCACCGCATCCGTTTAAGGAAAGCATAACTGCCGCAAGCGCGATCACCCCTGTTCTTTTTATGTATCTTCTCTTTATCCACATATGTTTTTATCCATTCCGTATACAAGGGCAGGGGTACTGTGCCCTGCCCTTGTATATGTCATTGCTATAAATGATTCTTCCGTTGGCTTTTATCTGTATTATTTCTTAACCGTAATCGTTACTTTACGGCTTCCGCTTGCATAATTCGAGTTTCCTGCCGCTTTGATGGTAATCGTATATTTCTTCTTTTTTGTTCCTTTCTTAACTGTCACAACTCCCTTGGAAGAAACTTTCACATTTTTGCTGCTGGATTTGTATGTTACTTTTCCGGCAGCTTTCGACACGCCCAGGCTGAATTTTGCTGCCTTTTTCTTCAGTTTTTTCGCGCTGTAAGTCTTCTTTGTTACCTTTACTTTCATCGTCTGCTTTGCATTCCCGACCCTGACAATAACTGTTTTTGCTGCCGCCTGATAGGAAGAGGTTTCCGCCGATTGAATCGTAATCTTCGCTGTACCGGCGCCTTTAATTGTTACCACTCCGCTCGCGGAAACGGATGCAACTTTTGCATTGGATGTCTGATAGATCAGCTTTCCATTTCCGGTTCTCTTTGCACCGAGCGTAAACGCTTTCTGTTTATAAGTCTTATTATATACACTCTGTGCGGTTGTAATCTTTGCCGCTTTCTTCACTACCGGTGTTTGATCCGGCACTGTTGTCTGTCCGGAATTCGTACCCGCATTTTCCTTGCCTGAAACGGTAAAAGAATACTCCGCATTCACATAGTTTCCCTTCGCATCGGAAAAAACAGCGGTATATATTCCTTCCACAGAAGTCTCTCCGGTTTCTCTGTTTGTTGCCGCCGCGGCTCTTACCCCGTCCGCCGTGACCGTCAGCACACCGTCTTTGTATGTATATTGGGAAGCGTCAATTGCGTTGCTTCCGTGCCCATTGCTGTGTCCGACACTTGTCAGAGAAAATCCCTCCGGCAGCCCAGACGCATCCATATTTACTTTCAGACTTCCGTCACTCTGCACCTTTACTTCCGAATCACCGGTCACCTTGGCAGACAGCTGTTTTTTTACATACAGATTGCTTCCTGTCAAATCATAGTGATATACCCCGTCGGTTGTATAATACGTCAGGCCGGTAATTGTTTTGCCCGGCACATCTGCAAACTGGGACCAGTTCGTAGAACTGCCCATATGCACCATGGGCGAATCTTCTGCAATACGGAAGCTGAACTCGTACGTCGCCGTCCACAGATTTTCCATATAACCTAATGTGTAGACAGCCCCGTCATTTGTGGTAAACACAGCTCCAATCAGATTGCCAAAGTCAATTGTTTTTTTCGCCGGCGTCCCGGGCACGGCTGTCTTTCCATAACTCAGATAATTTGGGGAATCTGCGCTCTCTTTTATTTCTACCAGATAATCTCCCCATGCGCTCGGCGCTGTAATGGATGCCTTTGCGTCCGTAATATCTGTGATCTGATTTTCCTGAATTCCTTCAGAGCCGTTTTCTGTAATATGTACATACCAAGACGGCGCTGTCTGTTCCTCGCTTACAGTCATCGAAGCCGCAATTGCTTCACTCGCTGTGTAAGAGCTTTCCTGTCCAGCCTCCTTCTTTTTCGTCATTGAATCATAGACCGTCTGATCCACCGCGACATACGCATTCTTTACACCGGCATAAGCCGTCGTTCCCTTCTCTTTGTCAATTGCGCCGGATGCGTTTGCAATCCGCCCAAGGAATTTTGTTGTGGCAGATGTGATTGCGTCAAACCGGTCATTGCCATACAGCTGCTGATAGGTCAGATCTGCCGTGCCATAGACCACCGCACTTTTTACTGTCTCCGTGCCGGTGTTCTCGGATGGTATCTGCCCATTCTCTGCAAAAGCCGCCACAGAAGGCATACTGCCCATCACAGCGGCAGACATCATCACTGCGGCTATCTTGGGTAAAACTGCGTTTCGTTTTTTCATGTTCTCTCCTCCACATGCATTAGTTCTAGCTAACCGTCTGACAAAAATAAAAGGCTGCTGCGGCCCTTTTTCAGGCAGATTCTGTAAATACTGCCTCGAAATCAGTTGCTGCTACCTTTAGTTTTATCGTGCTAACTACAGTTTAATCCAGTGTGATCTGTTTGTCAATTCAAAAAACACAAACCGGTACCGTGATTCCCTGATCCGTGCAGTTCGGGAAAAAATATGAAAATAATCCGGTTTACGTGATTTTGGTGTCGCTTATTCCTACAGTTCTGTACACACGATAATGATTTTTTCACACATCGCATACCCCAGTGCGGAACTGTTCAAAGACAGCGAATAATTACTTGCCATTCCCCATTTTTGTTCCGTATAGAAATTATAATGTGTTCTGCGTCTTTTATCGATATTGCGGATCATTTTTTCTGCATCTGCTTCCGTCACATGATACAGCTTGCAGATACGCTGGACTTTTTCCGGCATCGCTCCATGTATGAATACATTAAGCACATCCGTTCTGTCTTTCAAAATATAATCCGCATTTCGTCCGATAATCACACAGCTTTCTTTTTCCGCGATTTCCAGAATCACTTTCCTCTGTGCTTCATATAACAGATCCTCCACGGATTTTCCCGTACGATCACGCCCCGCATAAGCATAGTCAAACACTCCCTTCTTGGGAGCCAATTCTGCCTTTTCCAGAATATACTCCGGTGACAGCCCGGACTGTTCCGCAATCTGACGGATAATATCCTTGTCAAAGTAAGCAATCCCAAGTTTCTTTGCCACCGCCTCGCCAATAAAATGGCCGCCGCTTCCGAATTCTCTGCTGATTGTAATGATTCTTCTTGACATATCCGATTCCTCCCTAATCCAGACGTTCCACTTTATTTTTTTTGATTCTCTTTAAAAAGACAAATCCAGTCAGACACGCGATAAGTTCCGTGATGGGAAATGCCCACCAGATCAGTGACACTCCTGCCTGTCCATTTCTGACAAAAATGGAAAAAATCCCTGCCAGCGGCAATATGATCACAAGCTGTCTGAGCAGAGATATCACAAGCGACTCCATTCCGCCGTCCAACGCCTGATAAATTCCCTGATATGCCACATTGATTCCCGCAAAAATAAAACTGATTGAGATAATTCTCATTGCTCCGATGAAATACGCTCTGGATTCTCCCGTATGAAACAAAACCGCAAACGCATGCGGAAAGATCTCTGTAATTGCCACACCAAGAACCATAAGCGCGATCGTATAGATCAGTCCATATTTCATTCCATCCTGGACCCTTTTCTTGCTGTGCATGCCATAAGCAAACGATATAATCGGCGTAATTGCGTCTCTAAGTCCAAACGCAAGGAACAGTACGAACTGCTGCACTTTATAGAACAGTCCGTATGCGGTCTGTGCAGAAGGGTTAAATTTCAAAATCAGATTCATCGCATAAACCATGAGAGACATCAGCGCCTGCGCAATGATTGCCGGAAGTCCGATCGCATAGATTTCCCTGATGATTTTCCCGTCCGGCCGCATATATGTTGCACCGTGTTCAAATTCTCGGTTCAGCTTCCGGTGAAAAACAAATAATAGCGCGGCTGATGTTATCTGCCCAATGACAGTTGCATAGGCGGCACCCGCTACTCCCATTTCAGGAACAGGACCGACCCCATAGATCATAATCGGATCAAGGATAATATTCACTACGGCTCCAACGACCTGTCCGATTGTAGAATAAAGCGAGCGGCCGGTTGCCTGCAGCAGCTTTTCAAACAGAGAAAAGAAAATAATCCCAAAAGAAATCACACAGCATATCCTAAGATATCCTGTTCCCATTGCAATCACTTCCGGGTCAACCGTCTGGGTTGAAATATATGCCTTCACTCCGAAAATTCCAAACAGCAGGCAGACCGCATAAATAATCACTCCCAAAAACAAACTGTTTCCTGCAACCCTTGCGGCCTTTTTATTGTTTCCCTGTCCCAGCGTTCTCGCAAGAAGCGCGTTTGTGCCCACACCTGTGCCGATTCCAACTGCTACCATAAGCATCTGGACGGGAAATACCAGCGTAAGAGCATTCAGTGCCGCCTCACTGCCTGCTCTCATATTGCCCACAAAGGCGCTGTCTACAATATTGTAGACTGCCTGCAATGCCATAGATAAAATCATCGGTATCCCCGTCTGAATCATAAGTTTATCTACCGGCATATCCCTCATCTTGCTGCTTTCTCCCATTTTAATTGAATCCTCCTCTTCCCGCCAAAAAAAGTGTGCACCTATCTCATAAGCTGGACTTACGCTGATCGGCTACACACTTTTTACATGACAATATTAAGAAAAACGAGCGGCAAAACTGGATTTACGCTAGCTTGCTACTCGTTTGTGGAATATTATATTTCTTCCTTTTCCAAAAGTCAAACCCAACGTAACCATTTATCCGTTGAAGCGAACACAGGAATCATGCGGCTACTCCTTTTGCGCCGTTTCATATTTTTTAAATCCTGCAATCTGAAGCATCAGACATACCAGGGCAAGTATCAAAAGAAAGATAAAGCTATGGGTAGAACCTGCTGCTGTTTTCATTTCATGGCTCAGTGAATTATCCTGCATCTGAGACGACGCTACCAGTGCTGCGCATACGCTGGTTCCCACAGCTCCCGCAAACTGCATAAGCGTATTAAAGCAGGTATTGCCATATGCTTTCTGCTCCACCGGAAGCCTTAAATTTCCAACCGTCATGGTATTGCCAAACGCGATTCCGCATCCGATTCCGAAAATAATATAAAATCCAATCACCATTCCGGTATTGAGTTTCATTCCGAATATGGCAAACAGCGCTATGCCTACTGTCATCAGGACTGTTCCGGTCAAAATCGGAAGTTTTGCGCCAATCTTATCCAGTGC